>JAKSDL010000361.1 GCA_022360105.1 Pseudomonadota bacterium | reverse complement strand
TCTTTTAATTGTTCCTTGAGAAAGAATTCCCTTTGATGCTCCGATATCCTGTCTTCAATCCGCTGTGAAATATCCGCCTGCAATCTGCTGAGATCGAGTTCTTTTTTAATTAAAAACAACGTTTTGCGAAGACGGCTGATTATAGGAATCGATTCCAGTATGGATTGAAGCTCATTTTTGTCCGCTGAGGTGAGAGTTGCCGCAAAATCTGCCAATCGACTCGGATCATCCAAACTGATTTGGCTGACAAACTGGTTCAGCTCTTCTTTAATAAGAGGATTCAGATTGATCAGTTCCTTCATGTTGGAAAGGATTTCCCGACTAAAGGCACGAATTTCGTCATTCAGCTCGATCTTATCCTGTTCGACATATTCAACCTTGGCAATCATCAACGGAGGTTTGGTGGAGACGTCATCCACAATTCGAATCCTATCCAGTACATCCAGCAATAACTGGCTACTTTCTTCATTTTGAGAAAACACCTTGGCAATTCTGGCTACAACACCTATTTTGTGCAGGTCTTTTACTTTGGGTTTTGAAGGATCAAACTTGGATGTTCCCAGAACAATCCCCACATAACCCGGTTCCTTTTGTTGCGCATACTTAATGGTCTTCTGATACAACTCACCTTCCACCACCAGGGGGATTACCATATGGGGAAATAGCGGTCGATGCTGAACCGAGATAATGCCCAGGAATTCGGGCAAAATATCCAATTTGGGCATCAGGTCCTTAAAAATACCTTCTGCAATCACTGCCTCTTCAGTCGCCTGATCTTCCTCGATTATTTCCTCTTCGATCACTTCGACTTCAATTTCAGTGACTTTTCCTTTTTTGGATTTTGATTCCTTTTTGCTCTTTTTATCGGGAGCAATATCCCTTTTCTTTTTTTTCTCGGCCATGGACTAGATATGTACTTGACTTTCGTTTCTTTGGTAAGCCTGAATTACAATAATAAAAAATAACTTCAGACTGGTAAGGTTTTTTTCCACGTGCTGGAAACTTGCGGACCTTCAATCCGATCTAATAATTTCAGCTGTATATCATTTGGTAATAAAGCACTCAGGTTAATATAGGAGTTCTGACTATTTCAATTCATTTTTTCCGTTTTTTATTTCTTCCCGTATTGGCAAGTAAACAAAAGATTTTATTGGATTTTTTTGACAATTTCTTTTTTTGAGTTTTATTTGGAAATGCAATTGATGTCTTTTTTTGAGTGGATGAGTCTTGACAAAATATTATTTTGCCACTAGTTTAAGAGATTATCAGCGAGTTCCCCGATAGCTCAGTTGGTAGAGCAGACGGCTGTTAACCGTCTTGTCGCAAGTTCGAGTCTTGCTCGGGGAGCCACACTTCAGTATCCTCCCCTCTTAGGCCCCATCACAATTTTTTCAACTTTACCGATACAATCTCTGTCAGATCAGCTTTTATCGTGCCAGCCTAAGGCAGTTGGGACATGTTCATGTTCAGTATTACAAACGCCCGGGTCATTCCTGAGATTCCCTCGACCACTATAGGTCAATCCGAACATTATAAACTTACTGCCCCATAATGGTGTGCCAAAGCTCTTCATCCACATTGTCAATGAACTGACATCCGATCTTATAGCGATCGGTTTCTTCTTCAAACACTCCTCGTACAGCAATTTCGAAGTCCATGACGAGAATTTCCCCACTGGCATTATATTTCAGTGCGGCATTGATATTGGTCCCGATATCAAATACTTTGTCGGCAAGAAAACTCAAACCACCGGCCGAATAATCGTTTAAAGGATAAATTGATTCCTCTCCGTCTTGAACGATAGTGATGTTGCCTTTGGCTTTATAGCGTTTATGTTTTCGAAGTTTTTCGTAATATTCTTCCGATTGCTCATCCTTATCGAGTACTGCCTCGGAGTCCTGTTTATTGGATGACGGTTGTGGAGCAGCTGGAATTGTCGAAAAAGGGAACTCATCATCTAAAAAAGTAATGACAACGTTCGTTTCATTTTCAAGATCTACTGGATCCAGAAGCTTGATGGTACCATTCTCATATGTTCCGCGAATCGATTTCATCATGGTGATTCCTGTTATCTCGTTATGCAAACGCTATTGAACCGATTCTTTTCCATCCGTGTTATCGGTCATTGGTCTGCTTTGTTTTGCTTTGATCCATGAACCAGCTAACCCTATCAAGTGCCACCTAAGAATCTTAGATCCGGGTGACCCTTCGCCTTCATTAAGGTTGGGAAGCGGATTATATAATTCAGTTTGAAATTCGAAAATTACGTAATATAATACAACGAGTTAATGCTGTTTGGACATGTATCAAAACAGGTATTATGCTGTCCAGCGGGATTTCAGCCAGAAAACAAAATCTTGCGTCCAGTATAGTCCAAATCTTTGTGCTTTGTGAATGTTTATTCACACACATATTATGGTTTTTATTGTGCTAATTTTCTAGTCCATGTCATGCAAAACCAAAGTCGCATTGCATGGTTATCAGTTATCGGTCTTTGGTGAAAGCTTCGCTTTCTTTATTTATGAACAACTATTAGGCAACCAGATTAAAAAGTTCAAGAGACCGGGGTGAATGTGTGTTGTCGAGCACAATAATTCAGTTCATTATCTATTAAATATAGGATCCGGACAAAGGAATTCAGCAAATTCAAAGGCAAAGTGCCAAAATAACTCCACGGCTGGCTGTTTATTTTATCGACATCTTATAAAAAGCAACTTAATCGAGGATTCATGTCAAATATACTAAGTAAAAACGATCTGGTCGAAATGATGGCAAGAGAGCTTGAGTTGCCGGATGAGGCCGTAAAAACGGCAATCAATAACATGGTCAGCAAAATAGTGGAATATTTAACTGCGTATGGTGAGGTTTCCATTACCGGTTTTGGGGCTCCGATTACCGTCAAGCAGAAATCGAAATCGGCCTCTATCAAAGCTGATCAAAAACTGACGACCATTATAGAAAGCAGTAGACCAGGAATAGAGCAACGTAAATTAAAACGAAGAAATTTCATTTTAAACATTGAAGTACAGGAAAAAAATTCGGGAAAGATACTGGGAGATTTGGGCGATATCACTACAGAGGGGATCATGCTGGTGAGTGATGATCCCATCACAGAAAACAAATCATTCAGCTTAAAAATTGAATTACCTGAAGAAGCAGACGAACAGCTGGAAATTGTTTTTGACGCCCAGAGTATCAGGTGTCAAAAAACCATTCATGAAGCCATTTTTATCACCGGATTCAAAATCATGGCTCTCGATGAAGAAAACCGTAAGAAAATTGAATACTTCATTGAGGAGTATGCGGTTTAATCAGTTGCTCATGATGGCTTCAATATCATCAATCTCTTTCGGGATATCAGCAGAAAGCACTTCACATCCTGATTCTGTCAACAGGATATTGTCTTCAATGCGTACACCGATTCCTTCATCGGGAAGATAAAGTCCCGGCTCCACGGTTAATACGGCTCCGGGTTCCAATGGCTCATCCGGATTGCCAACGTCATGGATATCCAATCCCAGGTGATGACCAATTCGATGATAACTAACTTCCAGGTGTTTTTTGGGATCTTCGACAAAACCGTATTTGCTATAGATGTCTCCTGTCAGCTCTCCCGCCAGTTTGTGCAATTGAGCCCAGCTTGAACCAGGCTTTAGCTGATCGATGAAGGTCTTGTTAACATCCAAAACTGCCTGGTAGCATTCTTTTTGCCTTTCAGAAAAAGACCCGCTGATTGGAAATACTCTGGTAATATCAGCACTATACATTTGAAATTCCCCACCGGTATCGATCAACACCAGATCACCATCTTTGAGCTGGTCGTTGTTGGTAATGTAGTGAAGTACTGTTGCGTTCTTACCGGAAGCCACAATCGGGTCAAACCCATGTCTCTTGCATCCGTTGTAGATGTATTGATAGGTAAGCTCAGCCTCGATTTGAAATTCCATCAAACCGGGCTTTAGTTTTCTCATCACTGCTTCCAGAGCCGATTTCACTATCGAAGTCGCTTGCCTGATAACTTCAATTTCCTGAGGTTGCTTGACAGTTCGCATGGATGAGGTCAAAAGATTCAATTTCTTTTGCTGCAATCCCGGCAGTCGATTTCTGAGATCTGCCAGAAAAAGATGCTGAGGAGTCAAAGACTGACTGGGAAAATGGTCATTTAATTCACAATAGAGAACTTCCTTCCACTTTTGATTCCTGAACAGAGTATTTGCTAGGCTATCGTTATAGAGAACATTTTTAACTCCACTGGTCTCTTTCGCTTGATCCTTGGTAAGCATTTTGCCGTTCCACTTCTCAAGTTCCGGATCAACGGGTGGTATGAACAAGTACTCATCCGTTTTTCCTTCAACGCCAGGAACCAGTAACAAGCTGCAATCCGGATAGTCGATGCCGGTAAAATAGAAAAAATCAGAATCCTGCCTCCACAAATTGAGCGCATCCGCATTTCTGATGGTATTGGCAGATGATTGCATCAACGCTAAGGAATCGGCGCTCAGCCTTTCACTTAGCCTTTGCCTGTTTTTTAAAAAAAAATCTGCCGGCAAAACAGAAGTTCTCATAAACACCTTTGTTAATGGTTGAAGTGACGTAAACCGGAAAATGCCATGGCAATTCCCAACTCATTGCAGGCTTTAATAGAATCTTCATCTCTCATGGAGCCGCCTGGCTGAACAATGTATTTCACCCCATATCTTGCTGCTTCACGAACCGTATCATCGAAAGGGAAAAATCCGTCTGAAACCATAACCATTTTTTGGATTTCCTGTTCTGCCCAGGAATCAAAATCCCCGGTCTGACACAGCGCTTCAAATTCCCTTTTCAGATTTTCCTTGGCTTTGGGAATGGAAAGCTTGCGCATGGAATCGACACGGTTAGGTTGGCCAGCGCCCATTCCCATGACCATGAATTTTCCCGGAGCATACTCTCTTCCCAGAACAATGCCATTTGATTTGGTGTGTTTACAGGCCACCAGGGTGAATTCAGCGAGTTGCTGGTAGTTGTCCGGAAAAGACTTTTCGGTCACCACCTCAAACTTGCTCGTCAGTTCCGAATCTCTATCCTGAACCAGCATGCCTCCCGTAATTGCCCTGAAGGTTTTTTTATCTTTATCACCTTCGGCTTTCACTTTCACCAGACGAATCATCTTGCTCTTTTTCTTGAAAAACTCGACAGCATCCTCCGTGAAATCCGGAGCAATAACAACTTCCACAAATTTACCAGTGGGAACTTCCTGTCGAACATTTTCTCCATCGACTATGCTATAGGAATAGTGCTTGACATCCTCGCCTTTCAAAAATCTTGCAAAATCCATATCCACAGTGACATTAGTTGCTAAAACACCACCAAAAGCGGAGATAGGGTCACCCTCCCAGGCTTTTCCAAGTGCTTCTGCTACAGTATCACCTGTTGCCAGCCCACAGGGATTGGTGTGTTTAATCACCGAAACCGCAGGTTTATCCTTTGGCAGGTCTTTTACTGCTTCCAAAGCCGCATTGGCGTCTACATAATTATTAAAGGACATTGCCTTCCCGCTCAGGATTTCACTGTCAGCAACCGATACCTCTTTTGAATTCTGATCTTTATAGAAAACAGCAGATTGATGACTGTTTTCACCGTAACGTAATACCTCGCCATCTTCAAAATTCAGGTGCAGCCTGTTTTTCTGCAAAACAGCTCTGCTTAAATAAGTATCAACGGAAGCATCGTATATGGCAGTATGGTGAAATACTTTTACAGCCAACCGCTCTCTCATTGTCTTCGAGACTTCACCAGAAGTTTGAATCTGATTTAACACTTCGCCGTAATCAGTGGGATCTGTGACTACAGTCACATGTTCATAGTTTTTTGCCGCGGCTCTCAACATGGTGGGACCACCAATATCGATGTTTTCAATAGCAACGTTAAGGGGAACTCCCTCCTCTTTAGTAACTTCCATAAACGGATAAAGGTTGACCACGATGAGGTCGATCAAGGGGATGTTCAACTCCTCTGCTGATTTCATATGACCGGAATCATCCCGTCTTGCCAGAATTCCACCGTGAATAAAAGGATGCAACGTTTTCACCCGACCATCCATAACCTCAGGGAAACCCGTTAATTCGGAAACATCCTTTGCGGCAATTCCGGCATCCCTTATTGCTTTGGCAGTTCCACCAGTACTGACAATCTCGATGTTTAGGTTTGCAAGTTCTTTAGCTAATTCAATTATTCCGGTTTTATCCGAAACACTTACCAGGGCTCTCTTGATTTTCATTTGTAGATTATAGGCTGAAATGTGATTGCGATTGAGTGCGGCAGGGTAACAGTCAACACCATTGCTTCTTAACGCCTTGATACTCGCTCAAAGCCACTATCAGGCCGGGAAACAGGTGTTATTGGTCAGGGTAATAATATTATAACTCTTCCACAAGTCAATTTTGGTCTTACTCAAGGCCTCCAATTGGGCTATCGTGCGTATCAGCCTGCAAGTCTGGGTATTTTTTCAGACCATTTATATCTTGTAATGCATTTATTAGAATCGTATCATAACTCTTTTATTGATTTTTCCTGATGTTTGAAACACTCGCCTGATCATTCACGTCGAACCAAAAATCTGACTACTGCCCCCAAATATAGAGTTGGCGCTATGAAACAACGATTCAATTTAAATACTCCTTTTCAGCCTTCTGGTGACCAAGCAGAAGCGATTAAACAGTTGTTGCAGGGGCTGAAGAAGGACCGCAAATACCAGGCCTTGCTTGGCGTTACCGGTTCCGGAAAAACATTCACCATGGCAAATGTGATTAACCAGTTCAATCGACCCACGTTGATCATGACACACAACAAAACCCTGGCGGCGCAACTTTATAATGAATTCAAGGAATTCTTCCCGGAAAATGCCGTCGAATATTTCGTCAGCTATTACGACTACTATCAGCCGGAAGCCTATGTTCCACGAACGGATGTTTATATTGAAAAGGATACCTCAATTAATGACGACCTGGATAAGATGCGCCTGTCGGCCACACGCTCTCTTTTTGAGCGGGAAGATGTAATTATCATATCCAGTGTTTCCTGCATATACGGTCTTGGTTCGCCTGAGGCATACAGAGGTATGCTCCTGTATTTGATGGAAGGAAGTGAGATGGATCGTAACCAGATCCTGGGAAAACTGGTAGAGATTCAGTATGACCGTAATGATATAGATTTCCACCGTGGAACATTCCGTGTGCGCGGTGATACGATCGAAGTTTATCCGGCTTACGACGACTACGCTGTTCGCATCGAAATGTTTGGAGACGAGGTTGAAAGCATTTTAAAAATCGATCCCCTGACCGGTAAAACCCTGGATTCCCTGAGTAAAATTGCCATCTATCCCGGAAGTCACTATGTAACTCCGGAAGATCAAATGCCGGAAACATTAGAAATGATCAAAGCTGAGCTTAAAGAAACACTGGAGAATCTGCACGCACAGAACAAACTGGTTGAATATCAACGATTGCAACAACGCACCAACTACGACATCGAAATGCTTGAGGAGACAGGTCGTTGTGCCGGAATTGAAAACTATTCACGAATTTTTAACCGCAGGTCAGCCGGTGAACCTCCCCCCACCTTGATCGATTACTTTCCCAAGAATTCGCTGGTTTTTATCGATGAAAGTCACGTCAGTTTACCCCAGATTTCAGGAATGTATAAGGGAGATTATTCCCGCAAATCCACCCTGGTGGAACATGGTTTCAGACTTCCCTCTGCGGTTGATAACCGTCCTTTGAAATATGAGGAATTTGACAATCTGGTCAACCGCATTATTTATGTTTCCGCCACCCCTGGCGATATCGAACTGGAAAACGTGAAAAACAAGGTCGTGGAACAAATTATCAGACCCACCGGCCTGGTTGATCCGGAAATAGAGATTCGTCCTACGGCGGGTCAGGTGGATGACATGTACGCGGAAATTGAGAAGGTCGTTCAAAACAAGGAACGTGTGTTAATCACAACCCTTACCAAAAGAATGGCGGAGGATCTCACCGAGTATTATGCCGATATGGGTGTCCGGGTGAAATATATGCACTCTGATATTGATACCTTGGAGCGATCGGAAATCATTCGCGATTTAAGGCTGGGAGAGTTTGATGTGCTGGTGGGAATAAACCTGTTGCGGGAAGGTCTGGATATTCCCGAAGTCAGCCTGGTTGCAATTTTTGATGCTGATAAGGAGGGATATTTAAGATCATATCGCTCCTTGTTGCAGACCTGTGGAAGAGCTTCCAGAAACGTCAATGGAAGAGTGATTATGTTTGCGGATTCGATTACAAAATCGATGAAGTTAACCATCGATGAAACCAAACGTCGTCGCAAGCGACAACAGGACCACAACAAAAAGCACAACATCACTCCAAAAACCATTGTAAAAAAGATCCAGGACAAAATGGTTCTCGAAACGGCAGATAGAGCCGCAGAAAGTTCTCCAAAATATGGTTCCCAGCCAAAGGATCTGCTCAAGAAAATCAAACAACTGGAAAAAGAGATGCGGCTTGCCGCCAAGGAATTGAATTTTGAAAGAGCAGCTGAACTAAGAGACGAAATTTATCATTGGAAAAAGACCGACCTCGGTTTGTAAACTGCTCTTTTTTGGACACTGATCCTGACTTAGCGGATTGAAATAGGTCATTCAACACCAGGTTACCAATTAAAATTAATAAATATTAAAGGAGTTATTATGTATAAAGTATTCATTTCGGAAGACAAGCTTAAGGAAAGAATTGCTGAATTGGGAAAAGAAATTTCAGATCAATACAAAGGCGAGCAGGTGGTTATTGTCGTGCTGCTTCGCGGTTCCTTTATGTTTGCCGCTGATCTGGTTCGAGCGATTGATGGAGACCTGGTAGTTGATTTTATGGTCGTTTCCAGCTATCAAGGTATGGAAACATCGGGGGAAGTTAGGATTTACAAAGACCTGGCAGAAAACATTCACGATCGCCACGTGTTAATTGTTGAAGATATTGTGGATACGGGGTTAACGCTTACCAAGATTCTTGAGGTCCTAAAAAGCCGGAACCCCAAGTCCCTGGAAACATGCTCTCTTTTGAGCAAGCCCAGTCGGCGTATTAAGGAAGTTGCTATTAAATACGTTGGATTCACAATCGAAGACAAATTTGTGATTGGTTATGGACTGGATTTGGACCAAAAATACCGCCAATTGCCTTATATTGCGGAAATGACAGAATAGCCTCCAACCCCGTCTATAGAGAATCAGCATCCAGGTTCTGCATCCTGACGATATCCTGAATTTTGACAATTCGAGCCGGTAAACCCTTCTAAAACCGGATTGAAAATTATCAAAAATCATAATGATCAAAAAGGAGACACTAAATGAGTTCCATTGCTGATTTTTTCAAGCTTAAGGAGAACAAAACAGACGTTGGCACTGAAGTCAGGGCGGGAATCGCCACTTTCCTGACAATGGCTTATATCATTGTCGTCAATCCTGGCATTCTTTCCAACACAGGCATGCCCTTCGCTGGAGTTCTATTTGCAACTGTACTGGTTGCTTCCCTAAGTTCAATCCTAATGGGTCTGGTGACAAATTTACCATTCGCTATTGCGCCGGGAATGGGATTGAACGCTTTCTTTGCTTTCTCATTGTGCATAGGCATGAAAATCCCCTGGCAAACCGCTTTGGGAGTGGTATTTGTTTCAGGAGTGATCTTTTTGATACTCTCAATAACAGGTGTCAGACAAGCCATCGTCCAATCGATTCCAGCCAGTCTTCGCTACGGCGTTGCTGCAGGAATTGGACTATTCTTATCCATTATTGGTCTCACTAGTGTCAAATTCATTGTTACCAGTCCTGCTACGACAGTAACGTTTGGCGGGATAAATCCAACCACCATCCTGTTTCTGATCGGACTGGCAATCACCGGTATTCTGATAGCAAGAAAAGTAAAAGGTTCGCTGATTATTGGAATCGCCGCCACATCACTTCTTGCTCTAATAGCTTCAAAAACTATCGATGGTGCCGCAGGCATGATTACGGTACCGGATAGTATATTTGCAGTTCCGAGCCTGGATGTTTTTTTTCAACTGGATATTCTGGGTGCTTTGACGGTTAGTATGGCTGCTCCAATATTTACTTTTTTGTTCACCGATATTTTTGATTCCTTATCAACATTCCTGGGAGTATCAGAAGTTGGTGGATTTATAGAAAAAGACGGGCAACCCAAAAATGTTGGTAAGGCTTTGTTAGTAGACGCTGTTTCTACAACCATTTCCGGTCTTTTCGGGACATCTTCCGGAACTACTTATATAGAATCGGCTTCAGGTATAGAGGAAGGCGGGAGAACCGGCTTAACAGCTGTTGTTACAGGGCTGCTGTTTCTGCCTTTTATGTTTTTATCCCCCCTGCTTTCATTTGTGCCTGCCGTGGCAACAGCACCAATCCTGGTTTTGATCGGACTGTTCATGATGAAGCCAGTGGCAAAAATAGCCTGGGATGATTATGAAGAGGCCATACCAGCCTTTCTGGCTTTGATCCTGATTCCTTTGACCTACTCAATTACACAAGGAATTGTTTGGGGATTTTTATCGTATACCGTCCTTAAGATATTGAAGGGTAAGATTCGCGAACTGCCGTTAATGATTTACATAATTGATGCCGGCGCTATCCTGTCTCTAATATACCACTAGATTAGACAACCGGATGAACTTCGGTTCATCCGGGCTGCTACTTTCCGTACCTTCTTTCCCGCTGCTGATAAATACGAATAGCCCGCCACAGGTCGATCATTCTAAATGCCGGCCAGAAGACTTCAGTAAAGTACAACTCTGAGTAAGCACTTTGCCAAAGCAAAAAGCCACTTAGCCTTTCTTCCCCGGATGTCCGAATAATCAAATCAGGGTCAGGAATGCCATTGGTATAAAGGTTTCTTGCCAATAAATCTTCATCGATGTCATCAATATTAATTTCCTTTTTTTCAATCTGCTGGGCTACTTTCTTCACGGCATCGACAATTTCCGCTCTACCGCCATAACTGATTGCGATGTTAAGATGAAAATTGTCATAATCTTTGGTCGCTTCTTCAGCTTTGGCAATTTCGTCGTTTAATTCTTTTGACAAATATTCCAGACGACCGATGACACGAATGCGTACTTTATTCTTTTCAATAGCCGGCTCCTGTTGAAACTTTTTTATTTTTTCTGCCAGCAGTCTCATCAGGGCATCCACTTCATCGCTGCTTCTATTGAAATTTTCTGTGGAGAAAGCGTACAAGGTGATAATTTTTATGTTGAGTTTCCAACACCATTGTAAAAGATCTTCAACCTTATTCGCTCCAAATACATGTCCTTTGTTGGTATCCAGTCCTTTTTCACGGGCAAACCTTCTGTTTCCGTCAAGGATCACTCCAATATGTTGAGGTTTAGGACCTTCTTTGATCTGCCGCCAGAGGACCCTTTCATATAATCGATATGCAAGCGAAGTTAACTTCATCATTTAATAGTTTATGGTTAAGTAATAATTTCGGGTTTCCTGTTAATTTATAGGCTTCACAATCGGACTTTCAATAGTTGATAGATCGAACATTCCAACTTAAAACACGACGCATTTGTGCATGATTAATTTATAGTAACCGTCAAATTTGTCTGCGAAATGGTAAATTTGAATTTAAGGTAGAGTTTGTGCCCGATTCAAAAAACAAACTGCCGAGAGCAATTTTATGTAATCATTAGATTCTTCTGTCGTAATCACCACCAGAGAAACTGAACAATCTTGCACTGATTGCACCAAACCAAAGGGATCCTGTTCTTTTCATTAGCGATCAGTTTCAATGACTCTGATTAATTTTTCATCCTAGCAGGATCAATAAGTTTTTGGAATCTAATCCTTGAATCATGAGTTATTTAGGATCAATCGATTTTTGTTTTATATGCTTTCTATCCAAGATTTTTCAACTTTTTGACAAAAATAGGTACTATAAAATAAGCGATTTTCAAAAGACTTATCGAAGATTTTTCTATTGCGACACAGTCTGGAACCGGATCCACCAACTTATATTCCGACAAAGTCTGCAACGTTCTGGATGGCAGCCGGTACAAAATCTCCTAAACAATCAACATTGGACTAATTAGTCCTTCGCTAGTCAACCAGATTCACTTTACCGGCAAAATGACAGGCAACCTGGTGATCAATTCCGGAACCTGATTGTTCCAATTCAGGAGTCTGTTGATGGCAAATATCCTTGGCAACCGGGCATCTCGTGTGAAAGCAGCAGCCGGAAGGAGGATTGATTGGGGAGGGCACATCACCGGTTAAAATGACCTTTTTCTTTTTTCGATCCGGATCAGGCTCGGGGATTGCTGATATCAGTGCCTGGGTATAGGGGTGCTGTGGTGTTTCAATGATATCCTTTGCAGAAGCATACTCAACAATTTTCCCAAGGTACATGACAGCAATACGATCGGAGATGTGTTTCACTACGGCCAAATCATGGGAAATAAACAGGTAGGTCAGATCTAATTCCTGCTGTAGCTGTAAAAGCAGATTTAAGATTTGGGATTGAATAGAAACATCCAAAGCAGAAACCGGTTCGTCACAAACAACCAGTTTCGGATTCAAGGAAATAGCGCGAGCAATGCCGATCCGCTGCCGCTGCCCACCGGAAAACTCGTGTGGATATCTGTCGGCAGCACTGCCTGACAATCCCACTGTATCGAGCAGTTGTTTTACTTTTGTTTTCCGATCCTTGCTTTCAAGCTGCTTGTGGATGATGAATGACTCTTCCAGTATTTCGCCAACCGTATGTCTTGAATTGAGTGATTCAAAAGGATCTTGAAAGATGATTTGCATTTGCCGCCTTAAGGGGCGCAACTCCTTTTGTGAAAGGTTGGTGATATCAATTCCATCGAACATGATGCGCCCGGCTGTAGGATCATACAGCCTTAGCATCGCGCGTCCCATGGTGGTTTTACCACATCCGGATTCTCCGACCAATCCCACCGTTTCACCTTTTTTTACTTTGATGGACACCCCATCCAGCGCGTAAACGGTTCCCACCTGTCTTAAAAACACTCCGCCGTAAATTGGAAAATGCTGTTTCAAGTCGACAACTTCAATCATGGAATCTGTCATGCCCGATTCACCTCCCGCCAATTAAAACAAGCTACCGTATGATGTTCCTCTATGTATTCTGCCGGAGGGGGAGATTGTGAACAAATCTCCGTAGCAAAGGGACAACGATTTTGAAATCTGCATCCTTTTGGCAGATCCTTCAAATCGGGAACCATGCCCTCTATCGTATTCAGTTGTCGTTTACCTGGTGAGGTAAGCCTCGGTATAGCTTGTAACAATCCTTTGGTGTAGGGATGCGAGGGCGAGTTGAAGAGGTTGTGCACAGGTGCGCTTTCAACGATATGACCGGCGTACATAACCACCACATCATCACAGGTTTCCGCTATCACCCCCAGGTCATGGGTAATCAATATGATTGACATACCGGATTCGTTTTGCAGTTCCTGCATCAAATCAAGAATTTGCGCCTGTATGGTGACATCCAGTGCGGTGGTGGGCTCGTCAGCGATTAAAATTTCCGGGCCACAAGCCAGAGCCATGGCAATCATTACTCGCTGCCTCATGCCTCCGGATTGTTGATGAGGGTACTCATTGATCCTTAGCTCAGGCTCGGGGATACCTACTTTTTGTAACTGATGAACCGATGCCTGCAAAATCTCATCCGCACTCATTTCAGGAAAATGTAATCTATATACCTCCTGCAATTGCTTCCCTACACGATGAACCGGATTAAGCGCCGTCATGGGCTCTTGAAAAATCATTGAGATCCGCTTGCCGCGAATCGAACGCATCTCCTCCGGTGGCAGTTTGGCAATATTCAATCCGTCAAACGAAATCTCTCCGGATTCAATTTTTCCCGAAGGTTTCGGCAGCAGCCTCATTATAGAAAGTGATGTCACACTCTTGCCACAGCCGGATTCGCCGACAATTCCCAAAGTCTTTCCTTTTCTCACCTCGAAACTCACTCCATCCACAGCCCGCAATACACCATGTTCGGTATCAAAGGAGGTTACCAGCTTGTCTACTTTCAAAATTGGGTCAACTAATTCGGGCATCTTTTTCAAACTCTCTAGTTTGCCTGTTTATATGTAGTATCAATTATAGTTTCCGGCTCAAATTTCTTTCGATTTTTCATTGCCGCAAGGGTTTCTTTCTTAATATCAGGATCAAGCCAGAATAGACCCATTTTGAATGGTTCAAATAGCGCCTCGGAGGTTTTTGTTGCCGGTATCTTTGGAAATTGCCACCACCTCCAATATATCGTTCTGAAATACCCAACTTTATATGTCGGAATATAGGATCCTATTTCAAATATCTTTTGTTGAATCTCTCTTGCCAATTCCATTCTTCTTTCAATACTCAATGAGGATCGATACTCATCAATCAGCTTGTCCAATATTGGATCATTTGTATTAGTAATATTGTTTGTTTGGGTTTTGTGGGCATTATCCGAATGAAATTGTCCCCAGTATTGGGGCCTGTCGGTAGCCGCCCAGCCCCCCCAATACACTTCATGCTTTTTTTCCAAAGCCAATTTGAATGAGGTGCTTGCATCCAGACGTTGTAATTTTAATTCAATGCCTGCCCTTTTCGCCTGCTCTTTCAGCAACGCGAGGCGCGGTGTGTGCAATTCAGAAACATACGTGACAGTCACGGAATATCTTTGATTCCCTTTTACCCAAATGCCATCTTTGCCACGGTTCCAACCCGATTCAGTCATCAATGACTCAACCTTGTTTATATCGAATGGACGAGCTCTTATTTGCTTATTTGTATATCGACCATACCCGGTTGTTCCTGTATGTAATCGACCATAGTCGCCTCTAAGCAGCTTGTTTAGCATTTTCTCTATGTTCATGGCATGCCCAAAAGCATAACGTACATTTTTATCTTTAAAGATTTCTTTATCTTGATTTAGCCATAATCCTATAGCGGGTTCTCGTCCATCTGTGTAGAACCAGATCTTCTTTACATATCCGTTATTATGAATATTCAGGTCTTTTGCCCTACGATGCCAGTAGGCAGGGGCTGTTATACCAAATCCATCCAACCTGTTTTTTTTAAAAAATTCAAATGCCGTAGTCGTATCTCTGATTACAGTAAAGACCACCCTGTCAACGTTGAATCGCCCTTTATAGTATCTTAAATCTTTGGCCCACCAATTTTTTTTTCTTTTAAAGGTGATGCTTTTGCCCTTTCTGACCTTTGAAATAATGTAAGGACCGGTATTTGGGGCTATCGCCCAATTGTAACGTCTGACAAAATCTTTTGGCACTTTGCCTTTATAAAAGTGCTTAGGGATAGGAGGCAAGGAGTTCGCATATTGATCAACTTCGGGATGCGGTGTGGTGGTACTGATGGAGATAGTGTAATCGTCGTATTTAACCACTTTGTCGATTTTTTGCCCAAAAAAGTTGTTATGCCAGGGTGAGACAATGTTTTTCGAACGAAAAAACTCAAGTGCAAATAAATAGTCATCTGCAGTAACAGGTTTTCCATCCGACCAGCGGGCTCTCTTATCCAGTTTGAAATACATGGTTTTATGGTCATCTGCAAAAGCCCAGTGGGTCGCGAGTTCCGGTAGAATTTCATCTGTATTGGGATGATTCGGACCATAAAGCAGGTGAAATTGGTTATCATCGAGATAACTTCTGAAGCTTCCATTGGAATCAGGACCGACCTGCCGAAGGGTTAACGGGAAAGACAGTATGAAGGTATTATAGCTTCCCCCTTTCCTTGCTTCTGGAGAAGCAAAAACAGGGGCCTTATTATTGGTTGTCCAGACGGTTCCTTCAGGTAATGATTCAGCATCGACTGCATTCGATAAGAATAGGAAGCAAGTGACAATAAACAATGATACAACTCTTCTCAGTTTCATGGGATCTACCTTATTAATATCTTAAATGAATTAGTCTTCTGGTTTGAATGTTTTGTTAATTATTGTCTCCGGTGGGAAGACCTGACCACTTTTCATCGCTTTTTGTGTCTTTTCATATTCTTCTTTGTCAAACCAGAATAAACCACTGGAAAAAGGCTCAAACAAACTGGTTGAAAGCTTGGTGGATTGGACCTCTGGGAACTTCCACCATCTCCAGTATACTGTTCTGAAATAACCAACTTTGTAGGATGGTACAAATGCTCCTATCTCGTGAATTTTAGCTTGAATTGTTTTTGCGATCCCATATCTCTTTTCATCCTCAATGGTAGTTCTGTACAACTCAATCAAATCATCCAGTTCCGGATCATCAGTATTGGTGAAATTGGCTGTTTGAGGTTTGTGAGCATTGTCGGAATGATATATACCCCAATATTGGGGCCGATAAGTTGCCGGAAAACCTGTCCAGGCAACCTCATGTTTTTTATCCAAAGCCATTTTCCATTGAATTCCAGCATCCAGCCGTTGAAGCCGTAATTCAATACCTGCTTTTTTCGCTTCTTCCTTGAGATAAGCCAGACGTGGTGCATGAGGCTCAAAGGTATATGTCACTTTGACAGAATATCGCTGATTGCCTTTTGTCCAAATTCCATCTTTTCCCCTGGACCAGCCTGAAGCATTCATTAATTCCTGAACTTTTTCAATATTATATGTTCTCGCTTTGATGTTTTGATTAGTGAATTTTCCGTAGCCAATAGTACCATGATGTAAGCGACTGTAATCACCTCTTAATAATCCCCTTAACAGACCTTCCATATTAATGGCATGAGCAAAAGCATAACGCACATTTCGATCTTTAAATATCGGTTTGCCCTGGTTTAACCAGAAACCTATTTGCCCTTCTTGAGAATCTGTGTAAAACCAGATTTTTTTTGCATATCCTTTGTCGTAGATATCCAGGTTTTTTGCCCGTTCGTGCCAATAAGACGGAAAGGTTAATACAAACGATTCAAGTTTTTGTTTTTTGAAGTATTCAAATGTGGTTGTTTTATCTCGAATCACTGAGAAAACAATTTTGTCCACGTTATATCTATTCTTGTAATACTTCAGATCCTTTGCCCACCAGTTCTTTTTTCTTTTAAAGGTAATGCTTTTTCCCTTTTTAATGCTTGATATTTGATAAGGACCGGTATTGGGAGAAATCTTCCAGTTATACTTCCTGACAAAATCTTTGGTCAGTTCACCATAAAAATGCTTAGGTACGGGACTTAGAGTGTTAGCTCTTACCAATAAATCCGGCAAGACATCTTTTGAAATTATGGCAATTGTATGGTCGTCATATTTTACTACTCGCTCATAGTTTTTTTGAAACAAACTATTGTGCCAGGGTGATTGAATCAGCTTGGAACGATAAAATTTTAGAGCATACAGGTAATCATCGGCTGTAACTGGTTTTCCATCCGACCAGCGGGCTCTCTTATCAAGCTTGAAATACATGGTCTTTTTATCTTCTCCGAATGCCCAATGAGTGGCTAGGCCAGGAATTGTGTTTCCCGTATTTGGCTGGAGCCCAAGCAGATTCATATCATTGTCTGAAGCAATGGCATATGTATCCGGTCCGACAATTCTGAGACTTAGTGGAAAAGACAACATATAAGTGCGATAAGTCCCTCCTTTTTGAGACTTGGGTGATGCAAATACCGGATCTTCATTATTAGTAATCCATTTGATATCCTTCGGAAGATTTTCAGCCACTGTATCTGAAACAAGGACAGTTGGTATTAAGAAATAAATGATTATTTTTACTATAGTTTGCTTCATATTTTTCTCACGACTTTCCGTTTAAATTCCTATTCAAAGGTGCTGTGCATTTTTGGGTCGACAGATTCCCTGATCGCCTCACCGATAAATGTGATGCTGACCATAACTACAACCAAAGCAGTCACAGTGGAAGAGACAATCCAGATTGCTTGTAAGTTATTGGTGCCTTGCTGCAAAAGCTCACCCCAACTAGGTGTCGGGGCAGGTAAACCAAATCCTAAAAAATCCAGCGCAGTGAGTGAACTGATGCCGCCAGCAACATAGAAAGGAACAAAGGTGACAATTAGCGATACAGTGTTGGGAAGTATGTGTTTAAAGACAATTCTTGAATTTGAGGCTCCCATCGCTTTTGCTGCCATAACGTACTCTCGCGCTTTTTCTTTATACGTCATGGTGCGCATATACCAGGTAATCCCCATCCAGCCAAAAATCACAGATATTATTACTAAAATCATTAGATTTGGAACCACGATCGAGGCAATGATCATAATTACATAAAGAAACGGGATAGAAGACCAGATCTCTATCAATCGCTGGAAAAGCAAATCAAACTTCCCCCCCCAATATCCCATTATACAGCCTAAAGTAATGCCAATTGAAAAATTCATTATCAACAACAGCAGCGAAAAGGTAATACAAATTCTAAAACCGTAAATAAGCCTGGCCAGGATATCTCGGCCGATTTCATCGGTACCCAAGTAGTGTTTGTCTTTCAGTGATGGTGGAAAGGGTGGGAATTCTGTTTCTCTTAAATCCATTTCAAATGGATTATAAGGTACCAATGGCATTACAACGAATTTACTGCTACCTTCTTGTTCATATTGGATTTGAAGTTGTCGGTAGTTGGTCTCATACTCATAATCTAATCCAAAGGTTTTCCCGGGAATGATTGATCCGTAAGTTGGAAAATATAGGGAGTCTCCATCATAGACCAACAATGCCCTGTTATTTATAAGCAATTCGGCGAAAAGGGCAATCAACAATAAAAAGCAGAAAAATAAAAATGAAACATAACCTCTTCTAATTGATTGGAATCGTTTGATCTTTTTAATAGTCTGTGGATTTAGCTTTAGTTTCATTGCCATGCTATTCAAACTTTACCCTCGGATCTACAAGGGCGACACAAAGGTCAGATAGGATATTGCCTAGTAATCCCAAAATGGAAGAGATAACCAGAACACCCAGGACTATCGGATAATCTCTTTCCACTAGCGATTCGAAGCCTAACAAACCCAAACCATCAATATTGAAAACTTTTTCAATCAAGAAAGAACCGGCCAAAAACATACTGATATTATTACCAAAATGAGTCGCTAACGGAATGATGCTGTTACGAAAAGCATGTCCGAATACGGCACCTCGGAAGGATTTACCTTTTGCTATCGCAGTTCGAACGTAGTCTGCTGAGAGATTGTCCATCAGGGTATTTTTCATTAAAAAAGTCATTGTTGCCAAACCGCCAATCATATAGGCAATCATAGGCAAAATCGAATGATAGATAACATCCCACACCTGATCGATAAAGATCAAATCTTCAAATTCTTCACTGACAAATCCGCCCAAAGGAAACCAGTCCCACCGAGCAGCTGGCCACACAAAAAGGATGATTGCTACAATAAAACCTGGAAGTGCATAACCGACTAGTATTAGCACTGACGATGTATTATCGACATAGGTCTTGTGTTTAATGGCCTTTAGAATACCGAGCGGAATACAAATTATGTAAGTGAGTATTGTTGTAACGACTCCGTAATAGATAGAAACCGGAAGTTTGTCTTTGATGATTTCCCAAACGGGATCGTAGTATCTTGTTGATATTCCCAGGTCGAATTTCAAGATTTTAAACAGCCATTCAAAATAGCTCACTAATACAGGCTTATCAAACCCATAGAACTCTTTTAACTCCTGAATTTGCTCTTCGGAGAGTGGCGATGTGTTCTGAGACGATTGTTGTGAACCACCCGGAGTTCCTGACTCAGACATGCTCATTCGCTGTGATTCCGAAAGTATTTTATCCACCGGGCCGCCGGGGACGAAGCGGGTGATGACGAAAACGAGGAGGGTGATGCCGAGAAAGGTGGGGATGACTAGTAAGAGTCTGCGAATAAAATAGCTGGTCATTCGTTAGAGAAGCCGGTTAGGTGTTTGAAAATTCAAGTGTCTCATATCCGGGTAAAAACACTATCCTTTTCTTTGGATACTCAATACTGATCTATTATCAAAGATATCACAGACCTTTTGAGGAGGAAAGGGTCGGCAGTCCATTCCCGTATATACAGGGTGACTGCGAAATTCGAAACTAAAATTTAGGTCAATTCCGGTCGTTTTGTAAAGGAAGCTATTCGTGGAATGAGATTGATACTGCTTAATCGGTGAATTCCAATTGTTTTACCGCTTCCAGAAGCCAAACCTGAAGAAAAGCTGTAATTATAATCATTTATGGGGTTAAAATTCAAATAAAAAATGAAAATTTATAAATTAATAAATTTATTTACTAAAACACTAAATTTACATGATTTATTGAATCAAACCTTAGGTAACATGTACAAACTTATTTCGTTGAATTTCAAGCAGATTGAAACCTAAAGGACTAGACCGGAAAAAATAGGCAGCCATATAAAGATGCTATGAGTGAGGATTCGTTTGACCGGCAGGTCAGTTGATTTGCAGAACGTTTTCAGCCCTGGCCTCACTTTCTAATGCAGAGAAATTTATATCATTTCTCTTTGAAGGTAGAATGAGAGGAAATTAATTAACGATAAATGTATTACTTCAACCAATTGGAGGGATGTGCCCGACTTAATCTCTTGAATCTTATTCTTGTCTCTCTATCTTTTTATCGGTATGTGGGATAGGTGTCGGACACTTTATTCAAAGGCTAAGCCAGCTAACTCGCCTTAATTCTGGATTTCACAAAATCACCCCAGACGCTAGGTCTTGTTTCACTTGTTACTTTTAATGTGGTTATTTTCCCACCTTTTTGAAAAAAACTAGCTTTTGCGCTATCCAATTCATTTTTTGATGGTTTGAAATCTCCTTTTAAAGTTCGAAGTTGCTCTCTTCTCTGTTGGTGAATTTTATAAACGTCAGTTTGATTTCTTTGGATCATCTTGCTCTCCTTTGATAATTCAGCCCGAACATCAGTACTGTGACCCCAATAAAACAGACATTCGGGAAATCAACACATTTTGAACGTTAATAAATATCCATTTGTGAGTTAGTGCACGAAACTCAGGACATTCATTCCGGCTTCCCGGTCTAGACCGATCCAAGAGATATTTCCTATATAAAGCAAATTGGAACAAAAAGTACATAAAAAAAAACAAAAAATTTACAAAACACGAGAGTTCACAAAACTTAAATTGAGATTTCAATAATTTATATTTTTCACTGTTTCCAAATTATTATCCGACCGGGACTTAGAAGAGATCAAATCTCTAGATGGCTATCAGTCTTGGGAAGAAACGAATTTTCGTTTGAAAGGAAGTGTCAGGGGGTATTCACGCAGATGAAATATTCTTCCTGCAGGTATTTATCTATAAGCCTTAATGATTACGGCAGTAATCTCAAGGCTTGTTGGTATTCTTCGGGAGTATTGATATTTGAAACCAGGTGCTTCTCATCGCCTGCAGGCTGTAGAGGCGAAACGCAGCAATCGTCCAGCAGCGCCAGGCAACTTCGTTTGCCTTGATTCAGGAGGGACTGCGCTTTGTTTAACGCGGCAAACTGGTAAACTGCTAGCAGGGGATTTAAGTAACCTCCCTGTTGGGAGCAAACCGCATCAATGCTTTTATTTTGTTTGATTTTGTCGAGAAGTTTCTGCAGCCACTCATTTGAGACAAAAGGCAGATCACATGACAAAACAAACACAAACCCGGCTTTTTCCGGCATTAGTGAGCACCCATCAGCAATACCCTGAAGCGGCCCCTGCTCTTTCTCTTTGTCCCTGCCGATCTGAATCTTCTGTTGATTAAATGTCATGCTGGGGGGTAAAGCCAAAGTTTGGGAGAGCATAATGACGATATTTCCCACCATCGGTTCGACAACACGGACTATTCGTTCCAGCATGGTTTCGTTGTTAAGCCGAAGCAACGCTTTATCCGAGCCCATTCTGCTCGATTGTCCGCCGGCCAGAATAATGGCTGAGACCTGATCTTGTTGACGCTTCGATTTTATTGTCATTGATTACTCAAATCAGATTTAAAGACTGCAATGGGGATAGTTTGGAAGCTGAGTTATCAATAAGCCGGGTTCTGTCAGTCGGTAGACCGACCGTGTAATCATTTATCTAGACGTTTAGTTACCCGAACGTTCTTGCATCCTACCCAGTAGCTAGGCGAGCAACCATTGACACTACTCTATTTGGACTTGCATCAGATGGGGTTTACCTAGCCGGAAATGTCACCATTTCCGCGGTGGGCTCTTACATTAAAGAGTTTCCTCTCCCACCTTTTCAACCTTACCTGTGAGCGGTTTCCCGAACCATCGGCGGTGTATTTTCTGTGGCACTTTCCATGGGGTCGCCCCCTCTGGCCGTTAGCCAGCATCCTGCTCTGTGATGCCCGGACTTTCCTCTGACAGTCAAAGCTGCCAGCGATTACATTTCTAACTCAACTTGATTTAGATTGTAGCAGTGGTTTTGGCCTTTAGCAAGGTGATGATGGCGGTTGGCGGTTGGCGGTTGGCGGTTGGCGGTTGGCGGTTGGCGGTTATAAAAAATGGATTCTCGCAGGACCTTTGGCAACCCTTTTTTGAAGTTTTTTCGGGGTGCAGATATTTGGTAGTCTTCAGTCTTCAGTCTTCAGTCTTCAGTCTTCAGTCTTCAGTCTTCAAAAAATGTTTCACCCGCCCAGATGTCATGTCAATCAACCTGCCGTTCACAAGACAAGTGTTTTAATAAAATCCAGCAATTGGTTCAGATTCTGGCAGTGCCTGACTTCATTGCAATAGGCTTCATATGTTTTCATACGGCTGTCACCAGTATACCAGAACAAGTGTGTTTCGGGATTCAGCCAGATTATGCGCCGGCACTTATCACGAATCTCTCCCAGAATGTCTTCCTCAGGATTTGTATAGTTGGTTCTGCCGTCACCAATAATGATGAAAGTTGTCTTTTTGTTTAAAATGTCCAGATAATGTTTTTTGAATTGACGCAACGTTCGGCCATAATCGGTTGAAGCGTCGTAATTGATATCTGCTTCTTTTAGAGCCTTGTCAACTGCCTTGTTGATTTCGTATTTTTCAAAGGTTTCGGTTACTTCCGCCAGGTCAGACACGAAAATGAAACTTCGAACCTGTAAAAAACAATCCTGCAGGGAATAAAGCATGTTCAACATGAACTTAGCCGCCGACCAGACAGATCCCGAAACATCACAAAGGGTAACAATTTTGCCTTTACGTTTTGGTTTGTTGCGAAAAACCAGTTCAACAGGAACCCCCTGATAACGGGAAGCAATACGCAGGGTTTTTTTAATGTCCAGCACCCCTCTTTTTTGCTTGGCATACCTTCTCTGGGCAGTGTCTTTCAGCTTTCGGACAAGTTGCTCTATCACATCCCTCATCTCTTCTATTTCTCTTTTTGTGAGCGAAAAGAAGGATTTTTGACCCAACTGTCCCATGTACTCTTCATAAGAGGACCCTTGGCTGGACTCTTCCGAGTAGTCCTCCGGGTCTTCCCTTAGAAGGCGTCTGGCGCTATTCAGTCTGTCCCTGAAATTGATATCGATAGCTTTACGGTTTTCCCAGCTGATATTGGAGCGATTGTTAGCCAGAAATCGTTCGATCGCAGTGCCAACAGCATTAATTTGAGACATGATTTCAAGTCGCCTGACCAGGGGAGCGAAGCTGGAATTAATCCCCTGAACCTCACTGCTGTCCATGGTCTGTAAATTTCGAATTTGTTCCAGGTATCTTAACGGATTGCCATTCAAAAAATCCAAAATGGCCGGTAGTGCTTCATCACCTTCCAATGATTCCCCAATCTCATCTAACAACTGATCCGACCAGGCAGCCACACTCCCTGTATGAGGGATACTGGCTTCGCTGCGTAATTCTTTGAAAAATAGTTGATACAAGTGATCGAATTTCGCTTGCTCTCTTCTGCTTTTGGCAAAATTCGCCCGCAAAACATCCTTAAACAGTGGTTCATCCAGCAAATCGATATATTCCAGCTGTTTTACACAATCCAATACCTCAGCTGAAGATATGCGTAAGCCCGCTGTTCGCGAACATGAAACAAAACTAAGGACTGTTTCAATCATGCCAGACCTGCATGTTGAGAAATATCATCTATATGCTGCTTCACCAATTCTGCATCCGAGCGATACTTGCAAATCATATTCAGTGTGTCAGTAACGATCTCTGCCGACAACTCTTTGATTTGCAGGGA
>JAKSDL010000778.1 GCA_022360105.1 Pseudomonadota bacterium | reverse complement strand
TACTATTTTTTGATGTCCCAGTTAGCTACCAGTTTATCTAACAATGTTGTTTGACTCTGCAATTCTTCGTACAATTGTTCGACACTCAGGGTATTCAAATCGTCATTTGATTTAGGTGTGAAATCCTGAAACTTCAAAATGGCTTCATAGGTGGCTTTTATCTCCCGAATCAACCTGTCTTTGGATACATTCCAAGCGTGTCCCTTCTCATTTTTCATTCGCTTACTCTGAGTCAGTTAATCTCTTTTAAAACAGTCCTTTACGTCGTATCGCAAACGATCTGATTATTAAGGACTTTTGAACGAAACAGCTGAAAATAAAAATGTTCTTATTCAATTATCATTGTCGGATCATTTGGGGTGCTTTGCAACCTTTTTTTAGTTTCTTCTATCAGAAGGACAATGACTCTTTGGTCAAATCTACTTGATAGAACCTGGTCAAGAAGGAATGGGGTCAATGACTTCCCGATGACAGGTTTGAATTGATGAATTGTTTGGGATATGAATCGGAGTTGGCGCTACCGGGTCATTTTTTGATATCTCTGACAGCCAGAACCCGATGCGCTTTTTGATGCATTTTCAGATCGGAGAAAAAGTAGCCCAGTCTGAAAGTAAATACATTGGCCGAAATATCTTTTCCCTCCGCAGACCAGATCCAACCGCAAGTAAGTTTGATCTGCGGGGTGATTTTCACCCGCATGCCGCAATCCGTTTGCACACCTTCAAACGTTTCGTCGTTTACAAAAAGACTTTTCAATTCGTTCACCGTCGGCATTCGCCAATCATCGAATTTGTTTCCCGGAAGCAGATAGTAGAAATTAAACTTTACCCAGCGATTGGCGTCAATCCAGTTGATATCCGCTGCGTTGTCTCTTTGCGACCACATCAGATTTAAGACTCGGTCTGTGACTGTTCCGTCTCCGTTGTCAATAAATCTATCTTCAGCCGTCAGGAAAGGAGTTACAGACAATATCATGACAGCAGTTATAATCAGCCACAAAAACTGCACAGTTTTCTTTTCGGCCATGTCTCCTCCTTGCTAATACATTGTCTGAATGGTGTTAACTGGTTGTGGTTGGGATATCTGAATGATAACAACAAAATTTTTGTAACAAAAGTTCATATGTATGTCAAAAACAAGGCAGATTGGAAGGCCCTGTCACAGGGGCTCTCAACGAGTTCCACTAGTTGCGTTGGCACTACAGTTGCTTTAATTCAAAAAGAAATTGGATATGGAATCTTGTGTTTACAACTATCCCAAACTATGATGGTTCCATCAACACAATTAGTTAAACAAAATTGTGACCATCTTCTATTTTATAAAGTTCCCATGAAAAAATTAATGTTATTCTTGATTATTGGCTTGATGGCATTTTTTCCTGTTTCCGGATTTGCTCTGGAATTTTTGTGGATTGATGATTACGGCAGCCGGGTTTTTGATTGTGGCGGATTGCATGCTGGTGGTCGGGCTTATGTAAAAGACAGGGGACAAGGAGTCTACCGAGTAAAGGCAGTATTAATCAACAGGGAGGTCAGGGCTACCTCCATATTCCACGCTGCAAAGATTGCTTGCGGAGAAGCCCAGGAATACGCTCCCGTGGAGCAGAAGCCTGCCCAACAGACCTCGGGAAAAAAAGAATAGTCTACTTTTGACCTTCATAGTACCGAATAGTGACCGGCTTCCTTCCCGTCACTATTCGGTATTTCTCATTCGGCCAGCCTATCCCTATCACGGCATACGGGTCTTCATCCTCATTTAGACCAATAAACTGATTGATCGATTTGTCCTTATTCATCGCTTTTATGGCAAAACCGATCAAACAGGTCCCTAACCCAAGAGAATGGGCACCCAACAGGATATTTTGGGTCGCCAGCAGGGCATCTTCCGAGGGGCAGCTGGCAGAATCGGCAGAACTGACAACGATCACAGCCTGTGCCCCGTGAAACAGCAGATCTGTTCCTTTTTCTTCCCATTCCTTTAATCCTTCTTTGATCTGCTCATAGTAATTTTTGTAATACCAGTTCAGATCAGGCTTTCCAATAAGCTTCAGAAGGTTTCTCAGCAAGGTTTTTTCAGCCAGCTTATTCAATCCGGAGAAAAATTCCTGAATTCGCTGACCAAAAGCCAGCACTTCCTTACGAGTGGGCAGGATGGTAAATGACCACTGCTGACAATTGGATCCGGAAGGTGCGGTGATACCAATTTTCACCAGATCCTCCAACAAAGACTTCTCCACAGGTTGTTCCAGGTAGTTTCTACAAGATCTCCTTGATTGCATCAGATTGACCAGACTGGAGGTATCATATTCTCCAAACGGCATCCACGTTTCAGTTACTTTGAAGTGACTGAAACGTGATAAAAATCGATCTATCCCGTCCACCGAAACGGCTCCGGAAGGGCAGACCGCTCGACAGTGGTCGCACACCAGTGATTCCGATCCGGTAATCGAGGCTTTCTCATTAACCAGTGAGATTGTTTCCTTGGGGCAAACCTTTATGCACTCACCACATCCGATGCATTTGTCCTTGTCAATGGTCGTAGTAACCGTCCGATCAATATCCACAATTATATCTCCTTAATATTCATCCACACGTTTTTAAATTCAATTACCATTTCGGGTCTTTATTCTGATTTTCTTTGTGTTACCAGTTATCGGCTATCAGTCTGTGGAACAATAACACAAGGCTGACTCTAAAACAAAAAATAACTTTTCTAATCAGTAAGTTACGCTTTTTTGATTCTCGTATATCAAATCAGAAAGCGAAGCTTTCACAAACCTCCGATCGCCGATAACTGATAACCGATAACTGTAATCTATTTGACCAATTTGGCGAAACGCACCCGAACGTTGATACCGTCTTCGTTCACCCTGACTGATGCCGTTTCCGGTTTTAAGGCAAGTTTCAAGGTAAGAAATTCTGTTGCAAACTGACGATCCAGGGCAAGATAATCATCGACATTGATATTCACAAGCGGCGACAACAATTTGGATGTCAAGACCTCTGCAATTCTGGATGCCACCCAGTTTGGCAAATATTTAATATGAAATTCGGAAAACCAACCATAACCAACCAATCGAAATCCTTTCTCATCTTTCACTATTCCCAATTGAAGGGTTACCGCAACCACATTGGATTTTAAACCAATATTGAATACGGTTTGATCGTACTTGATCGCTGCATTGGTGATGCGAAGCTCCAATTCACTGGCAGGTTTCATATGAATTTCGGCAGCGGCAACAGATACTTCCACCTGGTTATCAGATCCAACAGGAATAGTCGTTACCAGAGGGAAATTCTGAATCAACAGCTCGTTCAAAATATCATTGGAGAGCCCGACTTCGGCATCCGGTTTTTCAATCGCTTCTGTCATGAAGTTTAGTTTGGGCCGATTGATTTCAATTCCGGATGTAATTGCCTTGAACACTTTTTTCGAAATATTGATTAAATCTTTCATATGAACTGTCCGGGAGCTTGTGGGCTCGATAGTGATGCAAGCAGTTAAAGTAGACTGGTATGATAAACAGAGGCGACAAATAGGGCAAGCCGAGGGAGTTAAACGTCAAATAGGTGAAGATTTATAGAATCAGAACAGACTCAAAGACTGAATCTGCCCTGTTTATCTTTAAACAGCAGGGTATTGAACGCCTATTGAGGCTTTTCTTCAATTATATCAAATTGAAATATCCGGCAATGGGTCATTATCTTCCGAATACCATCAACTTTCATGGCAGGATCAAGCCTTTTGGATTCGCATTCGTTTAAGGACCGGTTGGTAACAACCTTTTTGCTGGCACCGCCAAATGCGTATCCGCACACCGAAAACCCATTGTCAACAGCCATAGCCAGTGCGTTATACCCGACGGTTTTTTGACCCTTATAATTGTTGTAACAAGTCGCCACATCCTCCTGCTGCGCAAAACCATTCAGCGATAAAACAAATAGTACCAAACATAGGAAGACAATTTTATTCATTATAGACTCTCCAGATAGCTTTTTTTCTTTGTGATCTTGTTTTGAATGCATCATACATCCGGGAATGCAGAATTTCAATTTAATCAATACGACCGAAAGCAAAAGTGATGTCCATTGGATATCGCCAATCATTTCGCCCCTATGCATCGGGGTGTAAGACATTTTAAGGTTTTTTCTTTATACCCGGTCAATGTTAACCAGAGATAAATGCAGGAAAAAGACCAAAAAAAATCAGCCATTCCCTGAAAGTCCACCAACAGCAGACTCAGCGGCTAAATATCCTGTGGAAAAAGCTGCCTGCAGATTAAATCCACCGGTATCTGCCTGAATATCCATCACTTCGCCCGCAAAATGTAAATTGTCGATTAAGCGGGATTCCAATGTTTTTGGATTTATCTCCTGAAGGCTGACGCCGCCAGCTGTTACAATTGCTTCATTAAATGGCCTGTATCCGGTTATATCAAAAGGTATATCCTTTAACCATAATCGCAAGGATTTTCTTTCTTTGGCCGACATATCACTTGCCTTTTTTTCCAAAGATATCCCCAGTTGTTGACTGCAATAGGCAATCAGCTGTTTTGGCAGCAAACCTTTCAGTATTTTTTGAATCGATTTTTGTCTATTGTTTTCCAGGTCTCGCAGCAATCTTCGATCCAGTTTTTTGTGATCCAATGCCGGTTTTAAATCCAGTTTTATGGAAACCCGGGCTTTTTCCAGTAACGCATCAACCACCTGATGACTGATGGTGAGTATGACCGGACCACTCAAACCAAATTCTGTAAAGGACATTTCTCCGAAAGCATCAGCCATTTTTTTCCCATTTATCCACATAGAAATTTCAATGTTTCTGAGATCCAGGCCTTCCAGACCAAGTACCTGCCCCTTATTCACTTCCAGTGGAACCAATGCCGGTCTTGGCGTAATCACCTTATGCCCAATCGATTTCGCAAGTCTGTAGCCGTCCCCTGTCGATCCGGTTGCCGGATAACTCGCTCCACCAGTCGCTAGAATCACTCTTTTAGCGTTGTATGCTGTGAGTTTTTTTTGGTCAGGAATTATTTTTTGTTTGTGCTGTTTTACAGGACAGGCTTTCACACCGGAGATGGAATTGTCTTCGATTAGAAAATCGCTGACAGTGGTACTTTTAAGAATAGTGACGTTTTGTTCCCGAAGCCATTTCATGAGTGCTTCCACAACTTCAGGTGCTTTACCGTTTTTGGGAAAAATCCGACCTCCCCTTTCCTCAACGGTTTCAATACCCAGCCGGTTGAGCAAGGATACCAGTTCACCGGAAAAGAATCTGGAAAAACTGTTTCTCAAAAATCGACCATTGGGATGAAAATGATTGAGGAACTCAGGTAATTCCGAAGAGTTGGTCAGGTTACACCGTCCTTTACCTGTTATCGCCAGCTTCCTGCCCGGTTTGGATTTATGCTCCAGAAGCAAGACTTTTGCTCCCATTTCAGCAGCTCTGCCTGCTGCAATTAAACCTGAAGCACCACCACCTATGATTACTATGTCGAAATTTTCCATCATTGCTATTTAGTGAATTCCGACCTCTAACTTGATTTATTTGCCAAATGATCAGCGAGGCATGGATTTTTCATTTCAATCAACCGTTTTACCTGTTGCAGCAAACCTGAAATTAACAAGATGGAGGCTGCTCTCCAAGATATAGACTTCACGGGCTGCCATAACACGTCCGGAGTTGGTTGCTTAAATACAAACAGCCCAATCCAAATCGATTGATTGAAACCTAAATTCATCGAACATCTGTTTATGCTAATGGTGAAGGTTGCAGGAATGCCAGCAGTTTTTGCTTTTTCAACAAGGATTCATTAAGCTTTGAGTAGAATTTTCTGACCTTGAGTTTCAAACCAAAGGACGTTACCGGGAAACCATGAGAAAACGCAGGATGCCCGACGAGAAATTGGCACAAATAGTATCCAGGGTGAACTTTACAACCATTCCCGATCTCTGGTTGCCAAAACTTGAAGAGTGTTTTCACCGGGTTTTAAAATACGAGTACTACCTGAACAACATTCCGGGCAATCTTTCTCTACCTAAATACAGAAGAATTGTTATTCGAATTGTGTACAGACTATTAGGTCAGGTTCATCCTTCAAAGCTTCAGTTTTCAAAAAGTATTCAACATCCGGATCCCGTAATCAAGGAATTCATGGATTATCTGGTGGAAGCAGAGATCCGGCGAAAAAGAGAAGCAATAAACAAACAACCGCTTTCTCAACCTCTCATCCGCTCTTTATTAAAAGGGCTAAAAAATGAACTTGAAATTTGACATGTACAAGCCACAGTGTGGCTATTTGTAACCGCCAACCAAGGAACATTATGAACATTGATGAATTAAATGCAAAGTTTGATGAGATCTATGCCAAAAACAAAGATATCCAAAAACTGTTTGTCGAATTGGAAGATCACAACGAAATCCTGTTTCATCTTTATGACACGGAAATTAAGCGTCCTAATGCTGCTTTGAATACCTTGATCGATAATTATGAGACCCTGATATTTAAAATCAGGGAATCCCACAAGGATATCAAGGAGAGCCTGGACGCCTTTGGAGATGAACAGGAACTTGCCCAAGGAGTAAACAATAATGAAAACCTGACTGATAAGGTCAAAGATTTGATCCTTTGGAAATTACGAAGACTTTATATGGTCTACGACGAAGAACCTATTTTGCCTTATGTAAATGGTGAATTTTTAAATACTGATCTGATAGGTAATTTGCCTCCCGTATCTACTCCTCCAGTGGCAGCTGACGAAGAAATACCAGAGCCGGTAGCCGACGAACCGGAACCGGTCGAAGAAGTAGAGGAAGATTTTGAGCCTGTTACGGAAGAAGTAACCGGTGAATTGGAAGAGGAGCGGGAAGAACCACTGGTTTCCATTGATGCGGATGTTCCGATTGAAGATCCCGTTGATAACGTAGATGATAGCCATTCCATTGAAGAAGATGAGGACTATGACAGATTTGCTGATCCGGAAAATATTGATCCTGCCGGTGGAATATTCCCCGAAACCGTGGAAGATAAAAACTAAAGCCCAATAAACCGTCAGCAGCAAGCATTTCGCTTGCTGCGTTTACACCCACCATTATCTTTCCTATCATCAGGGCGAAATAGCAACTTGCCTATCCAGCCTCTCCGCGGTATCTTGTAGACCACAATCAGGGTTTTAATCGGTCACTTTTGTCATAAGGTTTTATTAATGAAACGTATCGGGGCCCACGTCAGTGCAGCCGGCGGAGTTGAAAATGCTCCTTTAAATGCCCGTAAAATCGGTGCAACAGCATTCGCTTTGTTTGTCAAAAACCAGAGGCGATGGGATGCCAAACCCCTGACCGCCGATAATATCAAAAAGTTCGAGGCCAATTGTCGGGAAGTGGGAATTTTACCCGCTCACATACTTCCACACGACAGTTACCTGATCAACCTGGGTCATCCCGAAGAGGAAGGTCTGGCAAAATCGCGGAAAGCTTTTATTGATGAAATGAAACGGTGCTCCCAGCTGGGTTTGAAATTACTCAACTTTCACCCGGGAGGACATTTAAAAAAGATTACTCCGGAACAATGCATCACCCGAATCGCTGAATCCATCAATCTGGCATTGAAGGAGGTGCCGGGCATGGTTGCGGTTATTGAAAACACCGCGGGACAAGGCAGTCACCTGGGACATGAATTTGGCCAATTGGCTGCCATTATCGACCGGGTCGAAAACAAGGAACGTGTTGGTGTTTGTCTCGACACCTGTCATACCTTTGCGGCCGGTTATGACCTTTCGACAAAAAAGGGTTGTGAGCAGACCTTTGCGGATTTTGAAAAAATTGTCGGCTTTGAATACCTCAAAGCCATGCATCTCAACGATTCAAAGAAGGAACGGGGCAGTAAAGTGGATAGACACCACAGTCTTGGCAAGGGATTAATGGGGCTGGAAGTGTTCAAATATATAATGAATGATCCCCGCTTTGATGAAATCCCGATGATCCTGGAAACAATCGACGAAACCATCTGGGATCAGGAAATAAAAATGTTGTACAAGATGATTGAGAAATAGATGACAACACTTCCCAACAACATAATCGATTTTCACGTCCATTTATTTCCGGATAAATTGTTTGATGCCATTTGGAAATATTTTTCCGAAGTCTACCAGTGGGACGTTATCTACCAGTACTATTACAGGGAATGTGTTGACTATCTGAACAAGAATGGCGTGAGTCATGTGGTTTATTCCAACTATGCCCATCGCAAGGATATTGCCGGGGAATTGAACCAGTGGAACAAAAAGATTTTGGATGAAATTCCCAATCTATATTGTTTCGCTGCGTTTCATCCGGAGGACAAGAACGCCATGACAATCGCGGAAGATGTTATTTCTCATGACGGGATATTGGGATTCAAGTTACAGTTTTTGGTTCAGCATTTCTACCCGCACGACGAACGATTGTTTCCCTTGTATGAACTCGTTTTGGAGAAAAAGAAGCGAATTTTGTTTCACGTTGGGACGGGACCGGTTGGCAACGATTATGTTGGATACGATAATTTTATCAAGGTGATGAGACGTTACCCGGATTTACATGCCAACGTCGCTCATATGGGAGGTTACGAATATCAACAATTCATGGACCTGGTTGAGGAGTTCGACAACTTGTATCTCGATACATCCTTCACCTTTTTTAAATCGGAACAATCGGGTTTCGATGTTGCTTTGGAGCAGATGGAAAAAAACCAGGACAAAATTGTTTATGGTTCCGATTTTCCGAATTTAATTCTCCCCAGGGAGGAAGAGCCGGAAACATTGCTCGGCCTTGGATTTTCAGAGGAATTTTATCAAAAATTGTTTTTTGATAACGGCATGAAGCTTATCAAACAACACTCGGGTTCTGTGTGACGTTGCAGGATGGGCAACTGTGTTGCCCATCCTGCAACATACTCACCCTACGCAAAAAGATGATCGATGCCGAGATCCTTCATTCTCTCCGGTGTGGGACCACCGGAATCCATCTCCCACCCCAGCATGTCGAAAAACGACTGCTGCATACCATCCATATCCAGCGTCACACCTTTTAAAGGACCTGACTTCAATGGTTCCGTGCCGGCAGCCCTGTCGTGTAATCTGAAATCAGCCTGTTTGATACCTTCCCTGACATTAAATGCCTTTCTAAGACTTAATATCCGCTCAGCCGTTTTCAGATATTCCTCCGAACTCATATCCCAACCCGTTATAGCATTCAAGTAGTCGACCATGGGCAGGAAGACAGTCATCGGTCCAAATTCACAGATTCCACTGCCGTTCATCAACTGCATCAGCAGGGTTGTACCGCGATATCTTTGAATGTCTTTGGCAATTTTCCCTTTGGCTTTTTTTACCGATTTTTTGACTTCGGGAAGCATCTTTTCGACAGCAAAAAGATTAGCATAAAGAAAACAGGAAATGGTATGGCGGCCGGGAGTCGGCTCACATTGATAAGCGATACCAAAACCGGGGTCGAGCCTCGAATCATGCATGGGTAGTTCCTGTCCACCGGCATGTACTGCATATTTTTCAGAGCCCTTACCTATTTTCTGAGCAGCAATTTTGACGCCATCGGCCAGAACATCACCAAAACCCTCCCGGTTGACCATCATTTCCGTTAATTTGATAGTTTCCTCCGGTTTTCCCCAATCCAGTTTTAGTCCTCCGGTTGTGGTTTCATCGATTAAGCCGTTGACAAAACATTCAATAGCAAAAGCGATAACAGCGCCTGCCGAGATGGAATCAATACCCGCCCGATTACACAATTCATTACACTCGATAATCGAATCGTAGTCATCATTTAGCTGCAAACCACCAAATGCCCCCCAGGTTTCATACTCAGGCCGATGTCCTGTTGTACCTTTATAACGACCTTTTTTGATCTCTATGATCCCGCCACAACCAAGCGGACATTGCTGACATGCATATTTCTTTTTTTGGTGTGCAATTGCCTTTTCCCCGTTAATTTTTAGAGCGCTTTCATAGGAAAAATCCGTGATACCCACACCATCCCAATTTTTGATTGGCGTGTCACCCACCATGGCGGAATAAACATTCAATCCTGAAGTACCATAAAGTTTGAAGATCTCTTTAATGGTCGAGGATGTAGAAGGTACGTTTAGTCCGGTTCGAGCAATAATTTTGCTGAAAAACCCCATCAGTTTAACAGTAATGCGATCGGCCCCCTTGGAATGCCTGAGTTCGGCAAGCACACCTTTTGTAATTTCTTTGAGCTTATCCTTGTGGGCAACAGGGATTTTTTGATGACCTCTGAAGGAAACCGCCTTGAGATTCTTGGACCCCATCACGGCCCCTAAACCTGATCGAGCGCAGATTCTTCCATCATCGGTTGTCACTCCTGAAATTAAGGACAATTTTTCACCTGAAACCCCAATCGACGCCACCTGGACTCGCTTGTCCTTTAACTCCTCTTTAATGGCTTCATTGGTTTCCACATTGTCCTTTCCCCAAAGTGAAGACGCATCTTTAAACTCAATTTTCTCATCGCTGATATGCACCCAGACCGGCTTTTTGGAAATACCTTTGAAGAATACGGCATCGTACCCGGCTCTTTTTATTTCCCTCGATAAAAACCCTCCGGCATTGGCATCACCCCAACCACCTGTCAGGGGGGATTTGCCCACGATCATAAACCGACCTGAGAAAGAGGTATTGGTGCCGGTGAGCAATCCGGAACAAAATCCCAGATGAGCTTCAGGTGATAACGGATCAATGCCTGCAGGCTGTTTTTCGGTGATTATTGCAGCGCCAAGTCCGTATCCCGAGAGATACTTTTTGTAAAAATCTTCTTCCAGTTCAATTGTTTCAGCTTTTTGTTTGGTGAGATCGATCACACAATACTTACCCATAAATCCGCCAGCCATTGTTCTCTCCTCTGATAGTTTTCTAGATATTGAATCCATTCAATCCCGGGAATTGCTTTAGATCTTTATCCCTTTGGTATGTTACCAGAACCTAGTAAAATCGTACTCTGGTGTCAATCCTAATTTATCCTGGTGAAACGATGGTTCCTATTTTCCATTTTCAGATTGACATCACATTTTAAGCAAAAAAAAAGCGAAGAAGCTTCATGTCAAAGCCCTTCGCTTTTTTATCCGATTCGAGGATGTAATTTGCTTAATGTCTCTTATAGTCCGCCGAATCCTTCATCTGAAATATCGATCGCTGCTGAGCTTAAATCCAGAATGGAATTCATGCGACCCAGGCTGGTTGGTCCTATGGTTCTGATAAAGAACTCAGCAGATTTTACCTGACCTTCATAGAAAGCAAGATCCTTTTTCTTTGGTTTGTCTTCCAGTTTTTGACTGGCAACCAAAGCTCTCCATAACAACATCCAGGCCATGATCGTGTCACCCATGACATCCAGATAAGGTAAGGAATGTGCGAAAGCAGTTTTGTAATTGAGACTCATGGCGTTTTTACCAAGATGAGCAGCAACTTCACCTATTTTGTTTACCATCTTTTCCACACGCTCAGCCAGATCCTTGGTTGTTTCAACTTCCTTGGCCGCTGCAACAGTCTTGAGTATTTCGCCCAGGAATGTCATGAAGACTTTTCCACCTTCCATTCCCATTTTCCTTCCGAGCAGATCCATCGCCTGAATACCGCAGGTACCTTCGTAAATGGAAACGATTTTACAGTCTCTCATATACTGCTCAACCAGGTAATCAGTTGTGTAACCTGCACCGGCGTAGACCTGCATTGCCTGAACACACACTTCATAACCCCTGTTGGCCAGATAACTTTTTATTACCGGAGTCAGCAGCTCATACATATCGTTAGCCAGCTTTCTTTCTTCTTCAGAATCGGCAAGATGGGAATTTTCCAGCTGATAATCCATGTACTGATAGAAGCTTCTCATACCGCTAACGTAAGACTTCATCCACAACAGGTTTCTTCTCACGTCAGGATGGTTGATGATAGCCACCGGGGGTGCGTCATGAGGTTGACCCAATTCACGCATTTGAATTCTTTCCCTGGCATAATCCACAGCCATCAGGTAAGAAGCCGATGCGTAAGAGAGTGCTTGCAGACCTGTGTGCATCCTTGCACCATTCATCATGTTAAACATGATTTTCATTCCCTGGTTTTCTTCACCCAACAAGTAACCGATACAGGTTCCTTTAGCTCCCATCGCCAGACTACAGGTGGCACTTGTTTTGATTCCATGCTTGTGTTCAATCCCTGTGCACCAGATGTCGTTCCTATCTCCCAGGCTTCCATCCTCGTTTACAAAAAACTTTGGCACGATAAAGATCGAAATCCCTTTTGTCCCTGCCGGTGCACCTTCAACACGAGCCAGAACCGGGTGAATAATATTGTCACAAAGGTCATGCTCACCATTGGTGATAAAGATCTTGTTTCCGGTAATGGAATAGGTACCGTCATCATTTTTCACAGCAGTGGTTTCCAACGCACCCACATCAGAACCTGCATTAGGTTCTGTTAACAGCATAGTCCCGCCCCATTCAGCAGAAACGAGTTTCTTCACATAGGTTTTTATTTGCTCTTCAGTTCCATATTTCTGAATCATGTCAGCTGTTCCGTTACCCATACTCACATAGGCATTCAACGGCCAGTTGCCGGCCATCATGTATTCGGAAACTGCTGATCCGATGAAATGAGGAGCACCTTGTCCACCCATCTCTTCCGGTACTGCCAGGTTTCCCCACTCTCCTTCCTTTAACAGTTCAAAAGCAGGCTTAAAACATTCCGGAGTTTTCACTTCACCGTCTTTGAATTCCAGACCTTCCTGTTCGCCTTCGCCCATGGTCGGAAGTACTTCGTTAATTGCTATCTTGCGACCTTCCTTCAGAATCATATCGCAAGTCTTTTTGTTAAACGCAGCATACTTCTCATTGTCCAGGAACTTTGCGTTGTCAAATTGTTCCCAAATTACAAATTCAAGATCTCGTTGATCTGCAAGCTGTTGTGCCATTGTTTTCCTCTCAATTGGTTTTTAACGCCGGACTATGTCCTTCAACTTAAGGTTTGAAACGTTTCGCTACCTGCTTAACCAACTCCTACCTTTTAAAAACATCCGATTTTCTAATCTTATCTGTTTCGTCGGTTGACGGCTAAGTGAAACATCCTGTTTGAGTTTTTTATTCTCCTATTGGTGTTAGGTTGACTAAATTATGCACCTCGCGCTGACACATGTCAACAAAAAACGAACGAACGCTCTTTTTATATTTAATTGAAAGAAAATGGTGGGAAAGTATAAAAATCGGTTATCGGGGCATGTTTCCCGTAGAATGGATTGTTAACCAATTGCCGGGTGATTTTTGAAGATTATTGAGGGGAGCGGAAGCTCGGATGGGGCATTGTTTGGCTGAAACAAGCTAAGACTTTGAGGAGAAGTCATGCCACATCCGAGCAGCATCATATTCATACCGATTATTGCAGACTGATTTATTTCAATACCTTTCCCAAGAATTGGCCTGTGTAGCTTTGGTTGTTCTCGGCAACGGTTTCCGGTGTGCCTTCGGCGATAACCAAACCACCTTCCTTGCCGCCTTCCGGGCCAAGATCGATAATCCAGTCAGCGCATTTAATCACATCCAGGTTATGTTCAATCACAATAACGGAATTACCGGCATCAACCAGCTTTTGTAATACTTTTAGAAGTAGGCGGATATCATTAAAATGCAATCCGGTGGTCGGCTCATCCAAAATATAAAGGGTCCTGCCGGTATCTCTTTTGGCCAATTCGCGTGCCAGCTTGATACGTTGCGCTTCACCCCCGGAAAGTGTTGTGGCAGGCTGACCCAGCTTTATATATGTCAGACCGACTTCTTTCAGCGTGTTAAGAATGGTTTTGATTTTTGGCTGGTTTTCAAAAACTTCCAGGGCATCCCGTACGGAAAGATTCAATATGTCATTGATGGAATGGCCTTTATACAAGATTTCCAGGGTTGGTTCGTTAAATCTTTTACCCTTGCAGGCTTCACAGGGGACAAAGACATCCGCCAGAAAATGCATCTCCACCTTGATATAACCGTCACCTTTACAATGTTCGCAGCGACCACCCTTGACATTGAATGAAAACCGGCCTTTTTTGTATCCCCGGGCTTTGGATTCCGGTAGGACGGCAAACAGGTCCCTGATCAGGTCGAACACCTTGGTATAGGTAGCCGGATTGCTGCGTGGTGTCCTGCCTATTGCTTTCTGATCGATGTTAATGATTTTATCCAAATGAGAAAGGCCGGAAATTTGCTCGTGTTTGCCGACCTCCAGACTGGCGTTATGAAGTTTTTTTGCCAGGGCCGGATAGAGAATCTGATTAATCAGGGTTGATTTTCCCGCGCCGGATACTCCCGTAACGGCTGCAAAGCAACCCAAGGGTATGTTTACATCTATTCCGCGCAGATTGTTGGCTATCGCCTGTTTGATCACAATTTTGTGACCATTGTTCTTTTTAATTTTTCGCCGTTTTTTGGGAATGGCGATTTTTTCCTTTCCACTCAGAAACTTTCCGGTCAATGAATTTGCATCGGCACTGATCTGCGCCGGTGTACCGGCAGCGACAATTTCTCCTCCCAGTCTACCGGCTCCCGGACCAATATCTAAAATCCAGTCAGCAGCTTCTATGGTTTCCTGGTCATGCTCAACAACAATCAAGGTGTTTCCGATATCTCTCAAGTGACAAAGGCTTTTGAGCAACTTGATGTTATCTTTTTGGTGAAGCCCGATGGAAGGCTCATCAAGGATATAAAGCACACCCGTCAGCTCAGACCCTATTTGAGATGCCAGGCGAATTCTTTGGGACTCCCCTCCCGAAAGAGTGGGACCTTTGCGTTCCAGGGAGAGATAATTCAGTCCGACATTGATTAAAAATCCCAATCTGTTGATGATCTCTTTGAGCAATTCCTCGGCAATCATCTGTTTATTGCCATCCAGTTCCAACTGGCTGAGAAAACCAAATGCTTCCGAGATGGTCATGGAAGTCACATCGATAATCGATTTGTTATTGATTTTAACGTGCAGCACTTCCCGCTTCAATCGTCTTCCCTCACACTCCGGGCAAGTTTGATTAGACATGAAGGTGGCATACCAGGATTTGGTTCCTTCCGATTTGGTCTGCAAATATCGTCTCATGAGGGTGTGCATGATGCCTTCAAACGTGGTGGTAATGGAACCCTGCATCTTTTCCGAGCTCCAGTCCACCACAATCTCTTCCTCACCCGTGCCAAATAAAAACAGATCCCGGTGCTTTTTCGGCAGCTTATTCCAGGGTTTATCAAAGTCGATCTTCCATTGTCTTTGCACGGCTTCAATGTGTTTTAACCCCCATGAACTCTTCTTCTTGTTACCATTTGAAACAAAGTAATTCTTCCAGGGCACAATCGCTCCCTGGTTGATTGAAAGTTTGGGATCAGGAATGATTTTATCCTCATCCATAGACAACACAGTGCCGATTCCATTGCATTCCGGACACATACCTCTTGGGGAGTTAAAGGAAAACAGGGTAGGCTCCAATTCCGGATAGGCAATACCACAACAGGTTCTGGATTCACTCATGCGGATATCCTGATTGCTTCCGGTATGTACAATGATTTGACCTTTCCCCAGTTTGAGAGCTGTTTCCACCGAATCGGTCAATCGTTTTTTGAAGCTTGCATCATCCTTAAGTTTGAGGCGATCGATCACCACTTCAATATCATGCTTTTTATGTTTGGCCAGTGCCTGAACGTTTTCCACCCTTTGCACGACTCCATCCACCCGGACACGTGAGTAGCCTTCTTTTTTTAACTCATCCAACAAATCCCGATGCTCACCTTTTCTGCTTTCCACCAAAGGAGAAAGAATCAACATCTCCGTATTCAAAGGCATTTCCAGAATCTGCTCCACCATACCGACAGCATCACCACGACCGACCTCTTTCCCGCATTGATGACAGTATTGAATGCCAATCCTGGCAAACAACACCCTTAAATAATCATAGACTTCCGTAATAGTTCCAACGGTTGAGCGGGGATTCTTGGACGCAGATTTTTGTTCGATGGAGATCGTCGGCGACAAACCCTTGATAGTCTCGTATTTTGGCTTTTCCATCTGACCGATAAATTGGCGGGCATACGATGACAGGGATTCGATGTAACGTCGTTGCCCTTCAGCAAAAATAGTATCAAAAGCAAGACTGGATTTTCCCGAGCCGGAAACACCTGTAAAAACAATCAGCTTTTTTTTGGGCAGGCTGATATCAATATTCTTCAGATTATGCTCTCTGGCACCTTTGACAATGATGTGATCCAACTCAAAAGAATCAAGGTTATTGTTCGGTTTCATTGATAAACTTTTTAAATAAAATTGTTAGGTGACAAATTGAACCCAACCAAATAGAGAATTCATTGCTAAGAACAGATCCAATTGTTCGCCTGAGATAACTTATAATATCAATTCTATCAGCCAGATGGCACCTGGGCTTACAAGATATCCCACTGATCTTTCATCCGGTTGATGGGCAACGAGTTGCCCATCCTACAACTTCAACAGAATGGTCCGGATACAAGTCCATTCATCCACGGCTTTAGGTCGTTCATCACCTGAAACAGTAAAATGATTTAAAAGCTCCAACTATATGGACTCAATTTTAGTAAACCTATTTTTTTTTATTAGGCTTATTTTGCGAAAATGATCGTTTTTGATTCGATTTCAGGTGACGGACTCCATTTCAGCATATGATATGGGAGAAAATCAAGCACAAATGTTCACTTTGATTTTCAAAATGTTCACCTTATGTAAAATATGGGAATGCAGCTGGTGGGAGAAAACCGGAATGGGAAATTTTTGATAATGCAGGGTAGACATTGGAGAGGATTAATGTGTATGGCAAAAGTATTTTATTCAAAACCCTTGTGATCCACCCTGCATTATTGTGCGCTTGATTCCGAGGCATGATCAAGGCAACCAAGTCAATATCGTTGCGAACGCTTGATTGGCAGGCACTTTTATCTTACAGTAAACTCTGTCATTCCTTGTCGATCAAGGCTTAGCCAAGATACGACTGTCACAGACTTACTGCGAGCAATTCCTTCCTTTTGACTTGGGATCGTGTGAATAGAAAAGATTTTAGGCATATGCCCATTTCAAGTCAAGACAATTCTATTAAAGAAAATTGGAATAAATCCATCAATAACAGGTTAAAAGTTTGTAATAACAAAGCTAATCCAAGAAAAATATGGTCAAAATTTTTGATGAGCTTGTTCAATGATATTGATATTCGTCGTCAATCTTTGATCTCGATTCTAAAAAAATTTCAAACTTCACATTGGAATGAAAACCGGACTGAAATTAATCATTCTATTCCTGGTAGCCCTCTACACAGGATCGGCAGCAGTTGCACTGGAGCTCTATTCAGTTGTTCAGACTAAATGTAATCGAACCACCGGGCTGATTATTGATGTGAATGACAGTGACATTTTTCTTCTGAATACCCTGGGTCACATCGAAACAATTCAAAAACAGGGTGTTGAGCATATCCTTGTTTACAACACTTTGGATAATCCCATCACCCATCTGCATTTGGATGGTGATTTGGCAAGTTACCTAAGGTACGTCAGTGTTCAGGGTGATGAGGAGACAAATTTTGTAGGTTGGCCTATTCGCTTTATGGAAGAGCTGATTGTTTTTTTTGATGTCAAAGGAAACATCCACCTGGTGAATACCGATATGATCCAGGGATTTTCCATTCCTGAGAAGTCAGACCGGAGTGAGTTCGAAATGTCGCAATTCCAGACCTACCAATTTGGTTTTGGAAATAATCTACCTGAATGTGGCTCTAATCTGGAAGATAAGAACAATGTTATTCAGCCTACCCGCATGATTAGTGATCCCATTGCTGTTTCAAAATTTTTCAATGTTTATCGTGATGGTTTTACAAAGCTGAATCGATTCCAAAAGCGAACATCGTTTTATGCACGACCCTATCTTTATGAAAACAAAACGAAGGTTGGATTGGTAGTGGATCGTCCCGATTTTCAGGAAGAGCTGCCGGCAAATCTGCCCCTTAACTTTCAATGGCCAACAGGGAGCAATTACGGGCCTCAAGGGATTTTAAACATTGGCTCTTTTGTTAATGACAATTTACCCAATGTAGAACCTGTTTTTGCCATTAATTTCTCCGGGAAATACCATTTCTTATCTGTCTTATTCTCGGGCAATGTTTGGGGATTTTCTTATGGAGAGTCGTTCATCGTCGAAAATCGCGCTGTATATTCCGACTTTTTTTCCAGACGTGATGCTGATGATCCCCTGGTTTTTCCGCACTACAATCAATATCCTGTATTACGCTGTCCAACACGACTCAAGGTTTCATCGGGACGATATGAATCTCAATCGTGGATCACTATCCTTTCACAATAGATACCTGAAAGCAGAATTGCATTTCGGATTCGGACAGGATACCAAAGAGCCGCTATTGCCACTTCCGGATGATGTGTCCGGTCCGGAAAGAGAATACATCGAGGCATATAATGAAGAATTGAGAAAAAAAGCGGATTTTCAGGCAGATTTTACTTACTATCGTTTTACTTTGGATTTATTCAATTTTGATTCTTTTCGTCCCACTTATTCGCTTATTTACAAGGAAATGGATTTCACCAGGGAAAAAGACGGGGATGGCCTGGGAGAATTTGTCTACCTGGGGAAATCACTTACCAATGCGGTACATATCAACTATTCGCTGAATGAGGAATTGAGATTAAGCGGATATCTGTCAGTGGAATTAATGGAGAAGCAGTATGGCTTAACTGAGCTGGATGACAAATCCTCTCACAGTTACCCGAAGGGCGGGATTTCACTGGCTTTGTTATTTTAAACGTTTGCGAGCAGTATCACACCAGCCCGCGATGCTTTGCCGGACACCATTTTCCCAACAAAGCATTTGATAGCCGATGACTGGTAACCAATCAATTTCATTCAGTTAAGTAAAGTTGGCCAAGATGTCATTCTGATCACAAAAAGCGAAACTTGAAGCTTCGAAAGAATAACTTCTCAGGGCTCTGAGAGATCCTTCACTTTCGTTCAGGATGACATACAATTACAGCCCCCTTAAGTTAACAACATCAGACCACCGATATTACTCAGCCCAGGCCGGCATAGCCTGAAGATACAAATCGGCTCGTTTCATAAAATCCACACCGTCCCCGGAAGGTGTGAACATTTTTAGCCATTCGGCAATCCCGGCTTGAACAGCTTCACGGGGATTCAATTTTCCATTCTCATCCGCACAATACTTACAGAAAGTTATGGAATGATCGTGTTTGGTATCCTCTTTTAAGGGCATACCGCAGGACTGACAGAATTCATTGTTCATAAATACCTCGCTGCTTTTTAAAGGTTTAATCGGACGGCATTTGCTATGAAATGCAGCCATTGAATAAGGTCTTTTCCAGTGTAAGCGAGGATTTTGACACCGTTATGTCAGGTTTGATAAATCGATTGGACTTTTTTTGCAGATTCAAGAATAAGTTTTCTAATGTGTTTGGGAGCGATGACTTCTACCTCGCAACCATAACTCATAACCAGCGAGTAGACCCAGTTATCTTCGGGAAACGACACTTTTACCAGCAAGCTCCCATCCTCACATTCCGTGATGTCTTCCATGTAAAAAAACTCCTGAACCCTCATTTTGACGGCAGGAGTAAATTTCAATTCAAGATCAACGATCTGTCCGGAAGGATTTGTCTGGATAGCAAAATCGTTAAACTTTATATCTCTCCGATTAAATGATTTTTCCAGTGCTTCCAGACTTCGAATGCGAGACAGACGAAACACCCGACCATCCTGCTTGGTCAGGCAATAACCAAACAGGTACCAGTTGTATCCCTTGAATATAAGCGTCATAGGTTCAATGTTCCGCTCCGAATACTCCCCTTTGAGGTTTTGGTATTCCAATCTGATTAACTTACAGTCTGCAATCGACCGGTTTATTTGCCGAATACGATTTTGCATCTTGCTGTTAAATCCCCAGGGAAGGTGGTCTATGACGAACTGGTCCATTTGCCTGTCCAGTTCCGAGGCTTTCTCTGCCGGGACCAGAGACCTGATTTTCTCCATGACCAGCTCAACCTCGCGATCCTGCAAAGCTGTATTCACCCCTTTTAAGGCAGAGATAATCGCCCTTGAGTTTTCCAGCGATAAAAACTGGTGGTTCAGCCTGTAATTCTCCATGATGCTGAATCCACCGCCTGTTCCCTGGTTTGAAAGCACAGGAATACCGGCTTCATTGATTGAATCAATATCTCTGTATATTGTCCGCAGCGACACCTCAAATCGTTCTGCTAGTTCCCTCGCCGTAATAGTTTTACGATTTAACAGCAACACTACAATGGCAAGCATTCGATCTATTCTCATCGGTTTGCCAGGTCAAACGTTATACTATTCATAATTTATCTATACTACACAAAATGGAGCTTGCAGCGCCAGGTCACGACTGCTGGGACCTATCAGCACCCGAAACTCTCCCGGTTCGAGGATCCATTTACCCTTTGAATCATCAAAAAACACCAGGTCTTCTTTTTTTAAGAACAATTCAACTGATCGGGATTCCCCCGGTTCTAAGTGAATTTTCTCAAATCCTTTTAGTTCTTTTTCAGGTCGCGGCAGGGATGATTCGGTGTCTTGAATGTAAAGCTGCACAACTTCCGAACCGGGACGATCACCTTTGTTTTCCAGTTTTAAACTGATTGTCAGGTAATCGCCGTTTTCCAAAGACATTGCTGAGATCTCGGATCGATCCATTTTCAAGTCTGAAAAAACAAAGTCAGTATATGAAAGCCCAAAACCAAAAGGAAACTGAGGTACCACATTATTGGTGTCAAAGTGACGATAACCAACCATCAGTTTTTCACCATATTCCATATCCCATATTTTCCGAATACGGCGTTTCCCTTGTGGTCCTAATAGACGAAGCAATGAAATCTTTTCCGGTTTTTTAACATAGTATTTTGTGGCTTCAAAATCTTCCCACTGTTTAGCCATGGTGAACGGCAACTTTCCTGACGGATTAACCTTACCAAACAGCACTTCGGCAATAGCCCTGCCACCCTTTTCCCCAAGATAGTATGCATGCAGCAAAACGGGAACATCATGAATCCAGGAATCGGTCTCAACATCGGTTCCGGTGGTTAAAGTCACAATGACATTTGCGTTAAGCTTAGAGACTGTTTTGATCAATTTTCCCTGAAAATCCGGCAGTTCCCAGCTTTTGTCGTATGCCTCACTTTCGTCCAGATTGGTAAATCCCACTGAAACAACCACCACTTCAGCATCTTTAATCATTTTGATTTGTTCTTGATTCAGATTGCCTTTTTTGGGTTCCAGGTATGCGATGTCGACATTTTCATTTGCCTCATGTTTGATACCATCCAGAATCGAAATTTTATCATGACTCCGAATACAACAGCTTCCACCTCCGCAAGTCGTAGTGTTTTTTGCCATTTCCCCGACCACAACAATCCTGGACAATTCGTTGCTATCCAGGGGAAGCAGTTTGTTTTCATTTTTTAGCAACGTTACAGCCTGTCTGGCTGTATCCAGAGAAATTTGGCTATGCTCCTCGGAGTATTCCGGGTAATTTTTGTCTTTTAGAGATCGGGAATAGATACCCATTTTAAAGAAGGTGGTAAGTAGATTGCGGATAGGTCTGTCGATATCCTGTTCGATAAGCTTACCGGAATCGATTAGTTTTTGGATGTGTTTGTAATTCAGATAATCACCTTTGGGCATTTCCAAGTCCAGACCGGCTTTGATTGGTTTTTCCGTATCATAAACACTGGTCCAATCGGAGATAACAAATCCTTTAAACCCCCATTCATCTCTCAATATATCCGTTAACAAGGTTTTATTTTCACTGGCAAATACACCGTTCACCGGATTGTAGGCGCTCATCACGGCAAGAACGCCCCCTTCCATCACTGCATCTTTAAACGCCGGTAGATAGATTTCCCTTAGTGTTCTTTCATCCAGCTTGGAATTGGCCCTGTGGCGGTCATAATCGGAATTGTTGCAAGCGAAGTGTTTGATGGTTGCAATCACCCCTTGACTTTGAACGCCCTGAATATAGGGAATTGCAAGCTTGGCAGCCAGGTAGGGGTCCTCCCCCATGTATTCAAAGTTTCTTCCACAGGTTGGAACCCGGTAAATGTTAACTCCGGGACCAAGCAGGATCGAAACACCCTTGGCCCGACATTCCTTGGCAATGGTTTCGCCAACAATCTTCATTTGATCGCGATCCCAAGTTGCGGCCATGGCTACCGGTACTGGGAACGCAGTTGCCCTTTTAAAGCAGCGAACACCGGCAGATGCATCACTGCACCAGACTTTTGGCAGTTTCAGTCGCTTATTGCCTTTAACAGCAAGATTATCAATGCCCCCCAGCATGTCTGTTTTCTCTTCAAGGGTCATTTGTTTCAGAATACTCTCGGCTTTATCTTCTGCCGGTAAATTTTCGTCCACATCAGGGACGATATGAGAATCTTCCAGCTCTATTCCTGCCATGGCATAGCTGGAGTTTTCTTCTGCGTTGATGGTGTTTTGAACTTTTTGTTTGATCAATCGGGCAAACATGGCTTTCATCCGTGATTAGTTAAAACGCTTTGTTTTTGAAAGTTTGATACCTGGTACGCAAGAAAGTGGTCTCCGGAATTAGACTATATTTTAGTAAATTGACCCGCTGGTTTTGTTTTTGTAAACACATCGATGTCATCTTGTCATTATCAACCTGATTATTTCCTTACGGGTATCCAGGTTATATCCACAGCCGATGGTTAGAGAACTGTAACAACCCAGAAAAAGGGGTTGTTATATATTTAACCAGATCCAATTACAATGCTAGTTGGTGGATCTGCTGCGCTTGATCCCCCCTGCAACCTTAAAGCATACTATATAAAAATCAGATAGTTAGTAGTTTGCTTTAGGGTGGATCAAGGAGTGAAACAACGCATCCACCTCTGGATTGTTAGTTGTGACGCGGTCTGTTCTGCTTACCTATCGTTTACAGAGCTAGACATAAAAATGGTGGATAAGGAGTTACCCATTTTACAGCTTCTCAAGAGATTTTTACTTTTTCTCTCAAGACGGCTTACAATTACTGGCTAATCCTGCTAATGGAATGAAAATAAACTTTTGCGATTGTAATTCTCACATTTGATGAACAGCGATATGATGAACGATGCCCTTT
>JAKSDL010000694.1 GCA_022360105.1 Pseudomonadota bacterium | reverse complement strand
TGCCGGCCCAGGATTCGAAAATAGTCCCCGTCTGTTTCCACTTTATCTCCGGTATTAAACCAGCCATCTTCATCAAAAGGATTTTCCGCATTCAAATAGCCTAGCATGGCTTGCTCACTCTTGACCCACAACACATCCTCGACCACTTTGACCTGAAATCCGTTTCCACCGATCTTCATCCATTTCGACTCAGAGCTTTTCGACTTGGTCGGCAGGACACCTAGTTCTGACAAACCATATTGCTGCTTCAACTGGGCATTCGGCAGGATTTGGTGAATTCCGGTTAGAGTGGAGGCAGGCATAACCTCTGCCCCATAAGTGATCATTTTCAATGAAGAAAGATCATAATTATTGTACGTGTTGGACAAGAGCAGCATGGTCAAAAAAGAAGGCGTGGTCGTAATTAATTCTATGTTGAACTGCTCAATACTCCGGCAAATATCCTTAGCTTGCCTTGAGGGAGAGGTGACGACTGTACCGCCGTTCAAAATTACTGACAGTAGTGTGTTGAGACCACCAATATGTTCAAGTTTTAAGAACAGTAATGTTCTGAATGCTTTGCCGATTTTGTTTTTGTATTTGCCTACCAACCTCTCATAATCAAGCAATACAGCCTTACCTTTCCCGGTGCTGCCGGAGGTAAAGATGATAAAGCCCGAATCCTCCCGTTTCACCATATCGCTTAACAAAGGATGCATCCCGCCATCCTGAAGCCCGATACGTCTGCATTCAACCGTATCGGGATCGATCTTGTCATAATTAGTGATGGTTAACACAAATGTTACGGATGAAATACCAAAACGTTCCTCAAAATCACTCGAATCATCTTCTGATTGAGGAACGACAATACACCCTTTATCCATCAACGCCTGTAACAGGGCCACAACTTCAATATGAAAATCCGAAACCAATCCTACTCGGTCTCCTTGCTCTATACCCCACTGACTTAAAGCCACATGCCAATCATCGGTCTTTTGTAGAAAGTCGGTATAAGTGCAGGTACCACAATGACCGGTAGATATTATTCGACTGCCAAATGATTTGAAACGCTCCCTAACCCAGTTCATAGTGATCATTGATTAGTTGGTTACTGTTTTAATTTGAGGCAATTTCAAGAAAGTCGATGTTTGCTTCCTTATAGTGGGCCTTTTTATCCAACATACCGGGTAGATCCTTGGATAGAAATTTATGCATTTCTTCAGCACCGACCAAATTGATTAACAGGCTGGGAAAAAAGCCTCCCATATCAAAATACTGCTTATGTTCCACCTGAACTTCTCCAGTCTCCAGGGGAGTGTACTTCCAGGAATTGTGCAGATGTGCTACTCGCACACAACAATCGTTGGGAGGAATTACACCCGGTACTGATACAATATTAATGGTTACCACTTGGCTTTCCATGTCTTTGTTTGCATAGAGCTTGAGAATAGTCTCCCTGTGACTGAAAGGATAAGGGAATTCCAGTTCCCAGAGTGTTGTGCTGGAAAGGGTCTGCTTACTGAACGGCTCAATAGAACGTGCGGTCACACATCCTTGAAGCCATTCGCTACAATTCTCAACCACACTTTCATCCAGCATGGCCATTACATAATGATTCATTGAATGTCTGCTGCGTAAAACTCCTTTATACATCAGATTGGCGTACCCCGGCGTTTTCAATGAATAGATCTTGATTCCGTCTCTATCTATTTCCAGTTCCCATTCATTGGAGCCGGAGCTTATCCAAACCCATCTGGCGATAGTCGTGATCACCAATAATGAAACAACTCCAATGCCCAGGAATTTAAATATCTTCTTTCTCCACCCTCTTTTTGTTCGAGAATCAGAATTTTTCTGTTCCATTTTGCCTCTAATCAAAATTAATTTATGTAAAGTTTAATCGGGAATTAAGAAATTTTGGCTCTTAGCCAGGATTGGAACCTCATGATGATATCAGGAACCATATGGACAGCTGTATCGCTGTCTAGAGTCGTTTTGCCAGATATTTCCCCAGGCAGATAAGGGTTAAAGTCGGAGCAACCCTGATTTCACCCGGAATGATAGAACCATCACAAACATGCAGGTTTTGAATTTCTGTTTGCAGGTTCTTATCCAGATCTTTTTGTATGTCGATTACGCCTCCAACTCCTGCAGCACCATAGGCTCCGCGAAAAATTGATTTTGCACCTGCTTGTTTCAGGATCTTCAGTGCCTGCTCTTCCCCTTTTTTCATCTTTTCAGTTTCTTCAGAGGAGAATTCTTTATAAAACTTTCCATCATTCCTCAGTTCACCACCAGGTTTATCCTTCAGTTTCACCCCGATTCCGATGCTTTCAGAATAAGAAAACAGCCTGGTAAGTTTCAGACTGGCTAACATTGTCATGTTGTAAAAGGTACGGGAAAGACTGACATCTCCCAAGGCAATATCATCCTTGTAATCAGAACTCACCGAACCTAAAAACGTCTCACTTCCGTTTAATCCGGGTATCTTGCCAAACAAGGCAAATCCGGGATCACAATGAAAACCGTTTTTCGCCACGTTTCTTAATCCGCTTTCTCGAAGAATAACAGGGG
>JAKSDL010000449.1 GCA_022360105.1 Pseudomonadota bacterium | reverse complement strand
ATCGCATAATCGCAGCTCTGGTCGAACCACTCACCGTGCATAATGACTTTGCTGCCGCGCCGCCGAACAGCTTCAACCTTTATCTCAGGGGTAGTCCGCGGCATAACAATCGTCGATTTAACACACAGCTTCTCGGCACTTATCGCCACGCCCTGGGCATGGTTACCTGCCGACGCGGCAATAACGCCCCGCAGCTTCTCACGTGCCGTCAGCTTCGAGATCTTATTATATGCACCCCGCAACTTGAACGAAAACACAGGCTGCAAATCCTCACGCTTGATCAACACCCGGTTACCGACACTCTCGCTCAGCAGCGGCATCTCATCCAGCGGCGTCTCAACAGCTACATCATAAACAGACGCCTCTAAAATCTTTTTTATATAATGGTCTGACATAATACTTCTCATTATTAATTCAGTTAATCACAAAAATCAACTCTTAATTATAGCAAACAATCAAAGCATTATCCCGCCAAAAAATCTGTACCAATTTCCAACCAACTATAATCGCAACCAGGTACCTTAGCAGCCTCATTTTAACCCTGAACCTGTCGAACTTAGTATCAAAATAAACTCAGCGAAGGGAAAAACAAGTCTTAACTGTTTTTTACGACGAAGCCAATTAAAAAAAGATTGTGTCAGCGACAGCTGAACCCTGGGAACGCCGAACTCCAGTTCGACATTTTTTGACACCAGTCGTTTTAAAACAAAGCTGCGAAGCAATACTTTCCCAAATACCTAATACCTTATCCCAGCCTTTTAATTCTTTTCAAAACGCTTCTTGCCATCAGCTATCGCACGGCGGTTCTCAAGCTCAATTTCCGCTCGCTTTTCATACCACACCAGCCGCATCTGGTCATCATCGCACGGCACATGACCCGCCATATCCGCTCGCGGATTACCCTTCAGGTTATGCCAACCCTGTTTGATTATAGCAAGCGCCTCATCATACTTACTGCCTGACAACTTCGCCAGACATAGGCTCAGCTCAGGCCGGTCGTAATTAATCAGCGGGCCCTTGTTCTTATTATGCCCGGCATAATTTCGAAAAGCATGACCGGTCAGCCCGCCCAATCTGTCAAGCTGCTTATTGCTCAGCGGAGAACGCCCCGCAAGATTATCCGGATAAGCACTGCTATACTCACCATAATACGGCGCATTAATATCCAGCCAGGTAACAATCCGCTCGAACTCTTCCGATGTCAGCTTGACGCCATTATGCATCTCCTTCTTCAATGCGGCGACCAGTTTACTCTTGTGCGAGCCCCACGAATACGGCTGTTGAATTTTGGCTGGACCAGCACCAATTGCACCGGTATACCCTTTTCGCCATAGTTCATTGTAGGCCGTGTTAAATGTGTTAGTCTTATCACCAGATAAATTCAACCCGCCCTTCGCACCGCCCGGAGTTGTATAGTCATGACAATCCAGACACTTCGAGTCGAATACCGGTTGAACTTCATTTAAAAAGTTAAATGTACGCGATCGCCCATACCAGCCTTTCAGCTTATCCGGCTCGCGATGCAAAGCTTTAGAAAACTTGTACCCGCTAACCGGCGGAGCCTGGATACGATTATCATGACAACCTACACATCCGTTAACCTCACCCGGCTGCAAAATTGTACCACTCCTCATACTCTGGACCATCTGCCTGTTCTCGTCCAGCAATTGAAAATAAACATACCTCTCAGCCGGCACCTCAAAATATGCCGAACCGTCAGCTTCTACCGGTACCGTGCCCAGTATCCGTTTGTTATTAAAATCATGCCAGCCCATCGCAGGCCACTCTGTTCCCTGACCGCCCCACGACGTCAAGGTACGCGTCCGCTTCTCAGGAGACTCTACCACTCGAAGATATTTTACCGAACCAGGTTTCACACCCTGCATATGAGTACCTTCGTAAACGTTGGTCACATAGAATACGCCCGTATTTGCCTCCCCGGCATAATGACGCATGTCAAATTTCAGGTTCGGCCTCATACGCGGAGCCAAAGGCATCGGGTCAAAACAACCCGGAGACTCGAAATAAACCTGAACCTCATTACCGGAAGTGTCTATAAGGTATATCCCCATCTCTTCGCCTTTAACCATCCGCGAACACAGAAAATATTTGTCATCCAGTGGATACGGATCTTCATACTTCGGTGATACCTGCTTAAACGTATCAAAATTGCCAACCTCTACCAGGTCTTTCGCACCAGCCGGCTAGGTCTGTACCACCGGCTCTTTGCCGTCAAGTCCCAGCCTGCGGTCAACCAGTGCTATCGCACCCCAAGGCCTGTCATGACAAGAGCTGAAAGTCGCCAAAAATAACTGAGTGCCCGGCACTGCCCGCGGGTCCAGCACCCCGCCCGGCGAGTTGGTATTATTGCCCCAATATACCGCATGGTTTGTTCCGTCCGGGTTTACCGTCCACAAACCCTGGGCATCGCCAAAATTACGATCTACATATTCCCAGCGATCATAAACTATTCGCCCATCCGGCAGCAGCGAACTATGCCCTTCAAAAAGAGTACTCTTACCTATCTGATGAATATTCTCACCGTCAGATCCCATCTTAAACAGGTTGCACATGATATGCTTGTTACACATGCAGTATTTAGGCTCGCGCGAAGAAGAAAATACAATCGTATCATCTGCCAGATACAAAGGATCTATGTCATCTACACCCCAGGCATGTGTCAACTGCCTCAATCCTGTTCCATCTGCGTTAATCTCATATATATGATAACTGTCATTAATATCACGACGCATCGAAAAGATAATTTTTTTACCGTCAAAATGGACTTCAGGGTCGCGGATCAGACCAGTCTTCGTTTCCAGCAAGGTAGT
>JAKSDL010000867.1 GCA_022360105.1 Pseudomonadota bacterium | reverse complement strand
TGCCACTTTACCCTATGCCGTGGACCTTGCGAACAAAGGCTGGAAAAAGGCTATGCAAGACAGCGAAGAAATTGCCAAAGGCGCTAATGTCATTGATGGCAAAATCTGCTACAAAGGCGTTGCGGAGGCTTTCGGCATGGACTATGTTTCAATCGACACCATGCTGTAACAGTCCACTGTAAAAGTATCTTTTTCATGGGTGGCCGCATCTGCGGCCTCCTCCTTCCAATATCCGAATCCGCCTTCGGAACAATCCCTCCAATTTAAGAATCGTTAGTCTGTCAATTCTCTAAAAAAAAGGTTTGATGGGACTAAGGTCTATCGAATTTACAATTAAAATAAGCGAAACGGCTGTCGGGAACCGGACGCCTGGTCAACATCCGGTTTTGTAAAGGCTGTCACCAGTGCTCAACTGCTAGTATTTATGATGATTTCGATCGTGGTCATGTCCGGTTTGAGAACGGATGGGAGTGTGCCCCTTCGGACCCTTCTTAATGGTTGAGCTGGTTTTTTTCCATCTCTTTCCGGTTGAATGACCTGGTTTAGCGGTTCGTTTTCCGGGTTTGAGCTCATTTTTTTGCAGCAGCGCTTCCGGAATGCTCACAGAGGTTTTTCGATGGGGTTTTGCGGTTGAATTGACAAATCGCATAAATCCTTTAGCCAATGCCTCCTCGATTTGATCGGAAGTCAAGGATAACAGGCCCTTGGAAGAGGGTTGGTGCTTCATAATTTTACCTCTCTAAAAATTACAATTATCAGCAAAAATCCAAGGTGATGGGGGAATTTTGCCCTTATAATACATTGGCTGGATATTGAATTCAACATTTCAAAAAATCCCCGTATTTCAAACGATTAGGTAGGTTGGAAAACCAGGTGTAATTATTTGGCTGTTATTTTAGTGGTTTGTGGAATAGTCAGAGGTCTGTGTTGAGAGAATAACCAGAAATAAAATTCGGGATTTAGCTTGTTGAGCCTACATGCCGGAATGCAGTGGATACAGCCAGCTTCCGTAGATAATAGTACAAAAGAGTAATAATCCACCAAGCTGAACAAGCCTGTTACCAAGTCGTTCAGGATCGACAAGAGGAAGAAGCACCAGACCGACCAATGCCCCGGCAATAAAACCAAATAAATGAGCTGAAACATCGGTCTGTGGGTTTGTCCCCATCATGGCGAATATTCCGAAACCTGCCATAAAAGGAATCAAAAAACGGGTTTTTAACTCCCTGCGGTGGTAATAGGTGCGAATACCAAAGATACCAATCAATCCAACAGCTGCGAAAACAGCTGTTGAAGCGCCTATTCCCGATTGAGATGTTTGAGTAAACAGGGCATTCAAAAAATTACCAAAACATGCGGAAACAACAACAAGAAACCAGGAAAGCCCGGGACCGGAAAAATAAGCGACACCTCCAACGAATACCAGGAGACCGGCCATATTGCTTAACAAGTGAGCATCATCCACATGAAGTGTCAAAGCCGTGCACAATCGCCACCAATCGCCTGACATAACCTGTGTCGCGGAAAACTTTCCCAGCTCCAGCCAATTGGGACCAAAATCAATCCTGGTTACCTGCCAGTGAAAGAACGCCAAACACAAAACAATGCAGACATGTAAAAAGGAAAAACGAAATCCCGTGGTTGGGTGATCAGGAGCGGGCGGGGGCCAGTTTTTGTTCTCCTCCAGGTAGGACTGAAGTTCGGTGCGTGCATTTTCTTCCGATGGTTTCGGAATATAGAAAAGTTTTCGCCAATAGTCATTGCGCACCGTAAAAGGTATGGAGCGCGACAACAATAAAAGCTCGATCTCTTTAAACTCCTTTGCTGTTGTGACCCTGAGCAGCAAATAGTCAGGATCGGGTACAAATGAGATCATTATTTATTGAATGATAAACAGGATATGAATTTAAGATTGAACTCTTTGAATTTTTTTCGATGCAAGGAGTAAAATTTCCACCGCTTTCGGCATGATGTCATGCCAACTTTAATCCCATAATCGCTGACTTGATCTTTATCCATTAATAGCCTGGTTAGGGGTGGAATATGACAGTCGGCGTGCTTTAGCCGCCGGAACACTGACTTCAGTAGATAAGCCTATTTTGTATAGTAGCTGACAAAGCGATCCAAAGATTTGATGGAAGAGCGGATGTCTGTAAATACAGGTAATCCGTTACTTTCTAAAATTCCAACAAATTCTTGATAGTATTGCCCGGCGTTCACGGAAATCACCATTGGTTTGTTGATTCTTTTGTTAAGATCCACCAGCAAATTCCCTAAGCTGTCTTTGTCATGACAGGTCTGCGGGGTGGTTTTTAAAGATATGGGATGAGGAACAACAGCAACAAACACGCAATCCACATTGTCATCCTCTGCCAAGGCTTCTACGAAATCAGTATACATTTTATCGTCGGCCATGGGGGATATGTCAAGAAACGGAGTTTTGGTATTGACCAAACCAAATCGATTGATTTCATTTAGTTTCTCTATTGTTTCAGGGTGCAATTCGGCCTGTCTTAAATTCTTCAATTCGTCGGCTCCCACAGTGGATTCAAATCCGGCGTTTGCTACTCCGGCCACCCTGTTGTTGGTTGGAATCTTGTTATGCAGCAAGGAAAATGTTTGTACCAGGTCATAATGTTCTTCGATATTCTCCACCAGAATAATACCTGCCTGTTCGCAGCTTGCTTTAAACACATCGTAACTGCCGGACATAGCTGCGGTGTGAGATGCTGCCGCTTTCGCTCCGGCGTCTGTTTTTCCTGATTTATACACAATGATAGGTTTAGTCGATTTCTGCCCCAGTTCGAAAAATTGACGCCCTTCTCCGGGATGCAATCCTTCCAGGTAGAGAGAGATCACATCGATCGTGTCCCTGTTGGAATAATACTCGATCAAATCGGTTACTTTGACATCATATTGATTACCAAAACTGATGATTGACCTGAACAGTTTGGAATGTTGAAACCGATCCAGGGCTGTTACAGAGAAAGCACCGCTTTGAGTCAACAAAAGACTGTTGCTGAATTGCGAATAACCGATCTCAAGCCGCTCTTGTTCCATAAATAATGTATTAACCCCTTTACGTTCTCCCTGGGGAGCCCGGAATACCCCCATGCAATTGGGACCAATCACCCTGGTTTCTGCAGGTTTTAACTTGTCTACCCTGGCAATAAATTCTTCATAATCAATATCCGGCGGGATTCCGGGAATCAATATGACAGCTTTGGGCGGATCGTTTTGAAGTTCTTTCATAAATCCTTCGATAAACTTGGCAGGAGCAGCATAAACAACCAGATCGATTTGTTTGCCTACAGACTGCAAATCCGGATACAAGGGATAGGTCTTGTCATCGAATGAGATAGAGCCTCCCTTGGGATTAATGGGGTAGAGATCATCCCTATCCATATCATGAAGCAGGTGAGCGATATCCCTGCCAAGACTATACCGTTGCAAATCACCGGAAACGCCAATCACGGCAATACCCTTCGGATTAAAAAAGCCATCAAGATTGGCAGCGTTAATTGGTAGGGCCGGCTGTTGTCCTTCGGAAGCAGAAACGAATTCCGCAAATCCATCGATGGCAACAAAACGGCCATCTTCGGTAATCACAAAGGGATTTACATCCATACCGGTTATTATGTAATTGGGGTTGTGTTTCATACCCGACGAGTAATGATAGGCCAACTGGCTGATAGTACGAATCGCCTTGGCAAACAAACCTAAGTATTCCTCTTTTCTGCCTATTTGTTCCCATTTGTGTCTGATATTCAGGGTATTGACCATTTTGTCAGCTTCTTCTTCGCTTAAGGGAGGCAAAAACAGGTTAGCCGGGTCGTAATGTGTGGCAAAAAACTCGGCATCGTCTCCACCCTTGCTGATAGTCAAAACGGAACCGAAGGCTGGATCTTCCTTGAATCCTATCAGGACTTCATAACCAAGTGCTTGGGTGTGGGGAATGTATTCGACCAATAAAAATCCGTCTATGGCAGGTTGGGAATCTCCCTCAAAATGAGAAAGTACCTCATTCTTCATCTGTTCGATTGCGAATTGCACAAACAAAGGATCTAAATAATCGATTCGTTTTACACCACCGTATTTTTGCTTATGTGAGATCCGGGAAGATACAATTTTCAAGATAACTCTGTTTGAAAAATGTTGAAGCAGTGTCTGATCAATCTCAGAAGATGATCTTACAAAGGTATATCGTGGGGTATCCAACCCAATGCTTTCCAGAATTTTATACACTTCAAACTCATACAAGGTCACTCGATTTTCTTGCTGCGCATTTCGCAGAACATCGTCAATGTTTTGGATGATTTCAGCGTTAAGTGGCATAGTTTTTCCCGTAAAAAGTGGTTGGGCGAATGAGGTTTTTTGTGTTTCGTTGAGAATACTTGCGGATTAATCAAATAACAAGAGGAAACCTTGTATTTTTATATATTTGACCTTCCGCGAATTCCGTTTGTTAGGTCTTCTTGTCGCGATGAATTTGCAATAATTGACTAAAAAGTATTTGATATGTCAAATTTCGAATCATCAATAATAAACATTTAAAAGAAGGAAGTTCATGCCTAAGGATGATCGCTTGATTTTTTTGCTCTCAAAGGCTCAACATAAGCTGGCGACCTATTTAAAAAAAACCTTGGCGGACAAGGGGATCAAAGTTACCGGTGTGCAGACAGGGATATTGTTTTTGTTAAAACACAAGTCGCAGACCATGACAGAGTTAAGCAAGGAATTGTCAATCGACAACTCTGCCATAACCGGTTTGGTGGACAGACTGGAGCGATCCGGTTTCGCACGAAGAGCGATGAATCCTTCGGATCGCAGAACGTTTTTGATTTCTATCACAGACTTGGGGCTTGCAGAAATAGAAAAGGCAAAGACGATCGTTCATGCTGTTAACGCTGACATCAAAAGAGACTTTTCGGAAGAGGAAGTGGAAGTTTTCAAACGCATTTTACAAAGCATGTTGACTAAATTTGAATATTCTTCCATCCCCAATTGATATTTGGAAAGCAACTGCTAATCAAACTAAAAGCAACAACGTTAAATTCTGACAAATGGAAGAGTCAATCATTCGCTGGATACTTACCAGGAGCAATAATTTTCAGTCCGGCACTATCGATTCCCTTGCTCAATGGAAGAGGACCATGAAGGAACGCTTTGCAGAGTGGGAGTTCACTATTGATAGAGCCATTGCCTTCGGATTTGAAGCGGACAGGGTAGCTTACGCTTTTTTAGCAGGATTCAGAGCAGCATTGCAGTATCTAATCCCAAATCTGGAGTCACAGGTATTTGCTTCCTTTTGTATTACGGAACAAGGTGGAAACACGCCAAAAGCAATTAAATCAACATTAAAGGCATTGGATGAATCTGAAAGCCGGTGGCTATTAAATGGCAAGAAAACCTTCATAACAGGTGCCACCGAAGCCGATCAGATATTTGTGGCGGCGTCGGTAGGAAAGGATAATGATGGGAGAAACTTGATTAAGCTTGTTCAGTTGGACAGCGGGCTGCCTGGAATCGATATTCAGGAGATGTCTCCTTTACCTTTTATTCCGGAAATATCTCATGGTGAAGTGAGCTTTACGGATGTTGAGTTAAGACGGGAATCTATTCTGCCGGGAGACGGTTATTCAGAATATGTAAAACCATTCCGAATTGTTGAGGAAATCCATGTGACAGCGGCTTTACTGGGGTATCTGGCACGTGTGGGAATAGAATACAAGTGGGATCGTACATATTTGGAGGAAATTGTCGCTTTGATAAAACTGGTCAGGGCACTATGGCAATCTGATTTACTGTCCTCAGATACTCATGTTGCCTATGCCGGGTTTGCTCGACTGATGCAGCAATTTATAGAAAAAACATCTCCGAACTGGAAGACAGTACCTGACGTCATAAGAAGAGGTTGGGAAAGAGATCAGGCCATTCTGGGTATTGCTGAAAAAGCCAGAAAAAAACGACTGGAAAATGCCTGGCAAGCAGTGTCCGGGCTCTAAGAGATTTTGGACTAAGCTTGTCCCGATTGGAAAATTTCGTCATTTAAAGGATTTGAAGAGCAAGTATATTGGATAACAATTAACAAGAAACAGGAACACCTATGAAATTCAGCAGCATCGAAGATGTAAAAACCAAACTGGAAAAGACAGGTTATATCTGTTCAAGAACAGTCGCAACGGTGGTATTTTTAGCCTTTGAAACTCAAAAACCGATTCTGGTGGAAGGACCTGCGGGCGTTGGCAAAACCGAATTATCCAAGGCTGTTGCCAAGGCACTTAATCGGGAAATGATCCGCCTGCAGTGTTACGAAGGATTGGACGAAGCTAAAGCACTTTACGAATGGGAATATGCCAAACAGCTTTTGTACACCCAAATGGTGAAAGACAAGATTGATGATGTCATTGCCGGTGCAAAAAACCTGAATGACGCCGTAGACAAGATAGCCGGACAGGATGATGCTTTTTTCTCTGAGCGATTCATTCAACCAAGACCCCTTCTTAAAGCAATAAGTTCTGATAATCCGGTGGTTTTACTGGTGGATGAGGTAGATAAATCCGATCCGGAGTTTGAAGCCTTTTTGCTGGAAGTGTTAAGCGACTTCCAGGTGACAATTCCCGAAATCGGCACCAGACAGGCTCTGGAAATTCCATTTGTTATTCTGACTTCCAACAACTACAGGGATATGAGTGATGCCCTGAAAAGACGTTGTATCCACCTCTACATCGATTACCCTGATGCGGATCTTGAGTTGCAGATCGTAAAACTCAAACAACCCTCTATTCAGCAAAAACTGGCTCAGCAGGTTATCAATGCCATCCACGAAATCAGAAAGCTGGATTTGAAAAAGAAGCCTTGTACATCGGAGACTTTGGATTGGGCTCAATCTTTGATATCCCTGCAAATCAAAGAGTTGTCGGCAGAGATCGTTACTGACACACTGAATATGATTTGCAAGTATCGCTCGGATGCAGAATTGGTGAAGCAGCATATAGATGATATTTCTCAACATGCAGGTCTGGCATGATTGAAACAATCCTTAGTTTTGTTTCATGTTCGCGAACAGCGGGCTTACGCATATCTTCAGCTGAGGTATTGGATTGTGTAAAACAGCTGGAATATGTCGATCTGCTGGATGAACCGCTGTTTAAGGATGTTTTGCGGGCGAATTTTGCCAAAAGCAGAAGAGAGCAAGCGAAATTCGATCACTTGTATCAACTGTTTTTCAAAGAATTACGCAGCGAAGCCAGTATCCCTCATACAGGG
>JAKSDL010000628.1 GCA_022360105.1 Pseudomonadota bacterium | reverse complement strand
ATGGCGACCGTAGGAGCATGTGCCGGATTTGCCGCAGTAAGTGGCTCCAGCCTGGCTACGGCAGCAACCATGGGCACAGTTGCTTTGCCGGAAATGAAGAAGTACAAATACAACGATTCTTTCTCAACCGGTGCAATCAGCGCGGGAGGTACCCTTGGGATTTTGATTCCTCCAAGTGTGGTTTTGGTCGTCTATGGAATTTTGACGGAAACCTCAATTGCCAAACTTTTTTTAGCCGGCATTATTCCGGGGATTCTTGAAGCGCTTTTCTATCTTATAACCATTGTCATCATCTGTCGGCTCAATCCTAAAGCCGGTCCTGCAGGTCCTCGGTCCAATTTCAAGGCAAAGCTGGCATCCCTCAAAGAAACCTGGCCCATTATTCTTCTTTTTGTCATTGTGATCGGGGGAATTTATTCGGGAATTTTTAGTCCCAGTGAAGCAGCAGGTGTCGGGGCATTTGCCGCATTAATCATTTCGATAAGCCAGAGAAAAATGACCAGATCAAGATTTGTCATGGCACTGGACGATTCCCTAAAAGCAACCGGAATGATCTTTACCATTATGATGGGGGCCATCATTCTTGGTTACTTTATGACCACAACACGCCTTCCCTTTGATCTGGCCAGTGTTGTCAGCGGCTGGGATGTTAATCGGTATGTCATTTTTGGGGCCATCCTCGTGGTTCATATCATACTGGGTTGCATTATGATCCCAATGGCGATGGTGATTCTAACGATCCCCATTGTTTTTCCCTTAATCATCTCTCTGGGGTTTGATCCTATCTGGTTTGGAATTATTACCGTCAGGATCTTCGAAATTGCACAAATTTCTCCGCCTGTGGGCATGAACCTGTTTATTGTGAAGGGGGTATCGCCTGGTGTTCGGCTCTCAACCATCATTCGAGGTATCATACCTTTTTTGATCGCTGATGTGTTGCATTTGGCTCTTTTGATTACCTTTCCTCAAATTACTTTATGGCTACCCAGCCTTATTGATTAAATACGGCATAAATTTTTTTCAGAAGTTTTGCAGATTGAGTTTCGAAAACGTTAACACAATAACATTGAAAGCAGGAGTATCAAGTGGGTTATCCAACTATTTATCCAACCGGGGCTACCGTTTACGACCCCGAAAAATGCTGGAACGGATATACGGTGTTTCAAGCCAAGAGCGTAGGCGCGACTATTATCGATATGAACGGCAATGTCGTTCGACAGATTCAAAAAATGCACGGTTTCCCGAATAAACTGTTGCCCGGGGGCATATTGATGGGAAACAGGGGCCGCAGAAACGGCAGATTTGGTTATCAGGACCAGAAAGACCTGATTCAGGTTGACTGGGATGGTAACATTACCTGGAAATTCGATCGCTGGGAATACGTCGAAGATCCTGGGGAAGAGCCCTGCTGGATGGCACGGCAGCATCATGACTACCAGCGGGAAGGCAATCCGGTAGGGTATTACGTTCCCGGTATGGAGCCGCTGACAGACAGTGGGAACACATTGGTGCTGGTGCACAAGTTTTCACGAAATCCCCAAATCACCGACAAACTTTTGTGTGATGACGTATTCCTGGAGGTAAACTGGGAAGGAGACGTTATTTGGGAATGGGTTTGCAGTGAGCATTTTGAAGAATTCAATTTTAGTGAAGAGGCCAAAAACACATTGTACCGCAACCCCAACCTGCGGTTGCAGGTTGGTGAAGGTGTTGCCGACTGGATGCATATCAACAGTATGTCCGCAGTTGGACCTAACAAATGGTATGACGCCGGCGATCAACGCTTCCATCCGGACAATATAATTTGGGACAGCAGGATCGCCAACATTATGGCGATCACCGATAAACAGAGCGGTAAGATCGTCTGGCAAATCGGGCCGGATTATGATACCTCTCCGGAACTGAGGAAAATGGGTTGGATTATCGGTATGCACCATGCGCATATCATCCCCAAAGGGCTTCCGGGAGAAGGGAACATCCTGGTTTTTGACAATGGCGGATGGGCTGGATACGGAGCGCCGAATCCCGGGGCACCCAGGGGCATGCATAACGCCCAGCGTGATTGCTCAAGGATACTTGAAATTGATCCGATTACTCTTGAAGTGGTTTGGAAATACACGCCGGAAGAGGCCGGTTTTACACCTCTTGCAGACAACTATAAGTTTTATAGCGGGTATATCAGTTCCGCCCAAAGATTACCAAATGGAAATACTTTGATTACCGAAGGGGCAGATGGCCGATTGTTCGAGGTCACACCCCAGCACGAATTGGTCTGGGAGTATGTAAGTCCTTTTTTTGACGGCAAATTCGATACAAATATGGTGTATCGCAGTTACCGCTATCCTTATGACTATATTCCACAACTAACAAAACCCGAAGAAACAGCAATTCCCAAATTAGATCGGACGACATTTCGGGTACCCGGAATCAAGGAACAGGCACCTCAAAACGTGATCGAACTGGAAACAGGTGAGCTCTATGATGGGGAAGCTCAATTGTGCATTGTTCCTGATGATGAAGAATAAAGCGATCTGAAAATTATTCAACTCAAGGAGAAATCATGAGTAAGGAAACAGGAGTCCAGGTATTCCCGACGACTACATGGTCTGCCGGTGCAGGCTGTCATGGGGCCTGCGGACAGAAACTCTATGTCAAGGATGGAAAGCTGATTAAAGTGGAAGGAGATGAAAACGCTTCCTGGAACCAGGGGAGGTCCTGCCCCCGAGCTTTGGCGATGACGCAGTATGTGTATCATCCGGATCGCATTACAAAGCCTTTGAAAAGAGTCGGCAACCGAGGCGAAGGCAAGTTTGAACCTATCTCATGGGATGAGGCCTTTGATACCTGCGAAGCAAAATTGAAAGATATTCGTGAGAAGCATGGTGCCGAATCCGTTGTCTTTGCCCAGGGAACCGGACGTGATGTGGGCGGGCCTATATCGTTCCTCTGTTACAATTACGGCAGCCCCAATTGGGTGCAACTGGGCCTTTCCGGTCAATCTTGCTATACACCTCGCCTGGGGGCCATGAAAGCGACTATGGGAGATTTCAGCGTGCTAGATGCCTCCCAGTTTTCAGAAAAGCGTTATGACGATCCGGAATGGGAAGTGCCCGAGGTTATCATTGTCTGGGGGCAGAATCCGCCTCCAACCTGCCCGGACGGATTTTTTGGTCATTGGATAGTCGATTGCATGCAGCGGGGCAGTAAGATTATATCCGTAGATCCACGGTATACCTGGATGTCGTCGCGGGCCGAACATCATCTGCAAATCAGGCCTGGCACGGACGGGGCCCTGGCATTGGGTATGTTGAATGTGATTATCAATGAAGAGCTGTATGACAAGACGTTTGTTGAAAAATGGTGCTACGGATTTGATAAACTGGCTGAACGGGTTCAAGAATACCCGTTGGACAAAGTATCTGAAATTACGTGGATTCCAAAGGAGTCGATCGCCGATGCGGCGCGGCTTTATGCGACCAGCAAACCGGCGGCGATCCAGTGGGGCGTTGCGATCTGTATGAATCCCGAAGGAACAAGCGTGGCACAGGCGATCAGCCATTTATGGTCTATTACCGGTAATGTTGATGTCCCCGGCGGCAATGTGATTGCAAAACCGTCTCACGGGGTCACGACATATCCTTACTCTACGGAGGAGCTAGTTGGCCTTTACGGCCAGGACCTGGTGGACAAATTGAACAAGGTGCGGATTGGCTGCAACGAGTATCCGATGGTAAAGGGATTTCGCGGCTGGGCCCAGCCGGATATGGTAATAGATCAGATCAATGACGGAAAGCCTTATCCCATAAAAGCGGCCTGGATTCAGACGGCAAATATTCTCGGAGGCCAGGCAGCACGGGCGCGATTGCATTACGAAGCATTAAAAAAGCTCGATTTTGTGGTGGTGGTGGACCTGTTTCAAAATCCGACTTCGATGGCTTTGGCTGATATTGTCCTACCGGCAGCGACTTTTGCGGAAAAGGAAAGCTTTCGATCCTGGTGGGTCCCTCTCGGTGTGATGCAAAAAGCCATACAGGTCGGCGAATGCAAATCCGACTGGGAAATCAATATGGAGATGGCTAACCGACTGAATCCGAACTGCAAGTACAAAAATCCAAGGGAATTGATCAATGATCGTCTATCCGTCGCTAATGTTACCTTTGATGAACTGGTCAAAAACGGTTCACAAATGATGCCTCCCAAAGGTGATCCCAGCAGACCTTATCACCGTCATGAAAAAGGATTGTTAAGACCGGATGGAAAACCGGGATTTAACACGGAAACCGGAAAAATAGAACTTAGCAGCAAGGCATACGAAAGCTGGGGCGTGGATCCGTTGCCCTTTTTTAGAGAGCCTGCCCAAGGTCCGAATTCAACGCCGGAGCTATACAAGAAGTATCCTTT
>JAKSDL010000768.1 GCA_022360105.1 Pseudomonadota bacterium | reverse complement strand
GTACCTTCGAGCTTTCTTTCGCCAAATTTAATACAGCGTTCTGATCCGACTCCATTGGTACTTGAATGCTGTCTCTCATTTTTCCGTTTATTTGAACCGGCAGCTCGTATTCGGTTTTTACCTGTTTAGATTCATCATATTCCGGCCATGGCTCATAAGCAAGCGTTTCTTTTTCACCAAGCCTTTGCCACAGTTCTTCGGACATGTGCGGAGCAAACGGACTCAAGAGCAATACAAACTGACGCACACTGTCTGTATTTACAGTTTTGGCATTGATAAACTCGTTAGACAAGATCATCAATTGAGAAATTGCAGTATTAAAACGCAGGTTTTCGATGTCTTCTGTTACTTTTTTAATGGTTTCATGAAGTAACCTTGCAACATCATCCGAGTCCTGTTCAGCGCTTATTTTTGATGAGACCTCTCCGTTCTCATCTATAACCAGGTTCCAGACACGGTGTAAAAATCGATCAACACCTTCAAGCCCCTTGGTATTCCACGGTTTTGATTTTTCCAGAGGTCCCAAAAACATTTCATACATTCGCAAAACATCCGCTCCATGCTCTTGAACCACGTCATCCGGATTAATAACATTGCCCAGTGATTTGGACATTTTAACACCGTTTTCGCCGAGGATCATGCCCTGGTTTACCAGTTTTTGAAACGGCTCCTTGGTACTAACGTAGCCCAAATCGTACAAGACCTTGTGCCAGAATCGCGAATACAGTAAATGAAGCACCGCGTGTTCTGCTCCACCTATATATAAATCGACAGGCATCCAGTATTTTTCAGCTTCTTCCGACCAGGCTTTCTCGTTATTATTTGGATCGATAAATCTCAGGAAATACCAACAGGAGCCCGCCCATTGAGGCATGGTATTAGAATCCCTTTTGGCTGGTGTCCCATCCGGCAGCGTTATGTTAATCCAGTCATCAATACTGGAAAGCGGACTTTCACCATTTTCAGAAGGGAGATAGGTGTCGGTTTCCGGTAAGGTTAATGGCAAATCTTTTTCATCCATTGGAACCACTTCACCATCATCCCTGAGATATAGCGGGAAAGGTTCACCCCAGTATCGTTGTCGGGAGAAAATCCAATCTCTCAATTTGTAGTTGATATCCTGCTTGCCTTTTCCCTGGTCTTCCAGCCACCGGCACATCTTTTCTTTCGCTTTTTCAACACTCAAACCGTTCAAAAAGTCACTGTTCTTTAACTTGCCTTCACCGGCCCAGGCTTCTTTGGACACATCTTTTCCCTCAATCAAAGGAATAATCTCCAGGCCAAACTTGGTCGCAAATTCGTGATCCCTTTGATCATGTCCGGGAACAGCCATAATTGCCCCTGTTCCGTATTTTAAAAGAACATAATCAGCAATCCAGATTGGGATCTTTTTTCCATTCACAGGATTGATAGCATAAGCCCCGGTAAATACGCCGGTCTTTTCCTTTGACAAATCTGTTCTGTCCTGGTCGCTTTTTGATGCGCAAGCCTCAATATACGCCTGTACTTCCGCTTCTTTTTCTTTTGTGGTGAATTCTTTAACCAGTTGATGCTCGGGAGCGAACACACAATATGTTGCACCAAACAAGGTATCTGGTCTGGTGGTAAACACTTCAAAAGACTTTTCCAAGTTTTCTATCCGGAAAGTGACCATCGCTCCGTGAGATTTGCCAATCCAATTGCGTTGCATTTCCTTTATGGACTCAGGCCAGTCCAAATCTTCCAAATCCTCCAACAGCCGATCCGCATATTCCGTTATCTTCAACATCCATTGGCGCATAGGCCGGCGAATAACAGGATGGCCACCTCTTTCCGACTTGCCGTCGATGACTTCTTCGTTAGCCAGAACCGTCTTAAGCTCAGGACACCAATTAACCAGCGCATCATCCTGGTATGCCAGCCCCTTGTTATAAATCTGAAGAAATATCCATTGAGTCCATTTATAAAACCTGGCATCGGTGGAGTTAAT
>JAKSDL010000517.1 GCA_022360105.1 Pseudomonadota bacterium | reverse complement strand
TTTCACCAGCAACAGGTACAACTCTCGATGCAGTTCCAGAACAGTAGGTTGTTTCGCTTCAGTAGGATGAGCTGTCAGCACTGGTTCTACCCGGGTATTGGCAAGAGTTTTAACGATCTTTTCTACCCCGATGCCTGATTCTTCCATTCTTTTTAAATTATTCGCCCATAGTCCATTGATACCGGTCAGCGATGTGTCTTCCATCCTGCGCCTGATCTGCACAACACCATTTTCCTCCGCGATATTCAACAAATGAAAGCAGACCGTATACAGATGAATGTGATCGGATGTCAATGATTCGATTTTGGCTTCTTTAGTCCCGTTAACCCAGGGAATGGCTTCAGCTAATCCCGGCTTGTCTGATCTTAGCAGTACATTTTTTAAACAACCCAAAAGAAATTCCAGATCCTGATAAGTCCTTCCCATGATCTCTTGCGTCTCTTTTAGAGTATTCATAGCTTCTCCTTTTGAGTGATGTTTATGCAGATACTTTGTGCAGGCGATACTATTTAATCAAGCACTTAACTGTATTATGGCTTCTCTTGGGGTATCAATGCAAATTGCAAAATCGGATTTAAAGAAAACCCGGTATTGTAAGAATAAAGACGAAACGCTTCGTCAAGAAGCGGCGCAAAAAGAAGGGAAAAAGAAGGGAATCAGGAAACAGAACCCAAAAAAAAAGCCTCCCTGGGGAGGCTTTTTTACATACCGGACTGGCTGATGGTATAGGTGTCCGGTGGGTAGATGATTACATTACAGTAACGTTTGCAGCAGCAGGGCCTTTCTGGCCTTCTTCGATTTCAAATGAAACCCTGTCACCTTCTTGCAAGGATTTGAAACCAGAGCCGTTAATAGCGGAATGATGAACAAACACATCCTTGCCACCGTCTCTCTCGATAAAACCAAATCCTTTGCTATCATTAAACCATTTAACTGTACCTTCAGTCATTGTGGATACTCCAAATAAAATATTAAAAATTACTAACGTCCAGCATCCACTTAAATCTCAAATGGTACTTTCGATCAGAAAAAAACCGGTTCAAACCGGGCAAAACTTCCGAGTGTTGATACTCAAAAAATCAGCATATCAAAAAAATCCAGGAATCCCCAGCTTTATTATTTCTTTATTGTAAGGCCTTGTGTTTAATCACTAAATCGTGTTTCAAGCTTAAATGACCTCAATAGGATAGAGGATAGTTCTAAAAAAACCTGGGAGCTATACGTCAATTAAACACTTGTTGTTTTTAGCTATTGGTTGCAAAAAACCTGTAATGATTTAGAATAAGGGCAACTTTATCCCCGGGATCCGCTTTGAGATGAAATTGTCGGATATTCCCGAGTTTTAATGAAATGTCTCCTATTGGCAAAATAGCTTTAAAAATCTCTCAGGAGGAATCTTTTAACAGAAAATCAACCAAATGCAATTGGTTGAAAATCCATCATTCAAGGTCTTGCCATGTATCGACGAGAGTTCTTCAAACGTGTCTGTCTGGCTGGAGTTCCATTTTTTTTGCCTGGTTTCGATTTTATTAAGGATTATAGCGATTACAAACTGATAGAGCCTGTAAAGAATCAGAAATTTGCCAAGGTGGTGGAATACAGAGACCCCCTCTGTGTCAGTGCTGATTTCAGGATCAATGAAGAGAGGGCTTCGGAGCTGTTTAAGAAGGCCTTTTTGGAATTTACCGGTAAGTCCACCATACCGGAAGCGGCCAAAAGCCTTTTCCCTGACTTTCGAGAGGATCTGAGAGTATCGATAAAGATCAACACTGCTTCGGATACCATGACCTCACGAAGATTTATGGCTTACACAGTGGCTGACTGTCTGGTTCAGGCCGGGTTGAAACCCGATAATATCATTATTTGGGAAAGGGCCGAATCCACTTTGAATAGTTCCGGGTATGATATTGTAGACGAGCCGGGCAAAATCAAAGTGGTCGCAACCGACACCAAGGGATATAAGTACGATGAAAGCCGATCGGAACAAGTACACGGCGTCCATGTCCATTTAACTACTATCCTGACTGAACATAGCGATTATCAAATAAACCTGGGGGTCATGAAACACCACTGGTTTACAGGCGCTGCTGTTTGCCTCAAGAACCACTACGGTTCCATTCCCCTGTTGGATGCACCTTTTATTATCGGGCCATATGATGTCGCCAAACTGCATTTCAATGCTTGCGACCCTTATATGTCCGAATTGTTCGCCACCATCGAGGACAAGGTGCCCACTGTTCTTTTTATTTGTGATGGACTGCTGGCTGCATACAACAATGGCCCCTTAGGTCCTCCACAGTGGGTACAAAACGAAATCATGCTAAGTAATGACCCTGTGGCAATCGACACACTGGCATTTTACAAAATTGAGAAAAAACGCAGAGATATCGGGCTCCCCCCTCTTTTGAACAAAGCTATGTTTTTACGAACGTCAGCACTGATGGAGCTTGGTACCAACAATCCTAATAACATGGACATCATCAAAAAGGTCGTATGAAAAAAACTGGCTTTATGCTCTACCTGGTCTTGATAACCTTCTTATTCGTTACTTCATGCAGCCCAACGATTCGATTTGATGTGGATGGACCATCCAAAAAAGAGAAGAGGGTTTACCTTCAGGAAGTATCGGACAAGAGGCCTGTCAATGAGAGGGTAGGATACAAAATCTTTTATGTGGACTCTATTTCCGATGAAGATTACCCGGAAGGGTTCGCAGCAGAATTTAGAATGGGTATACGCGACGCCCTGGAAGATTATTTTATCATCGTCAAAGATAAATCTTCGGCAGATGTTGTTTTACACGTTGATGTCCACCATTTTTATGGTGAGTATTCTCAAACAGTTAAAACTGTTTTCTGGGAATACGGATCTGCCTTGCTGCTTTTTATTCCCAGGCTGCTGACAGACGCCATCCCTTATAATGAATTTGCCGGCAGAGTCGCCTTTGACATGAGTTTTGATTTTCAAAGGGGCAACCATATTCAAAAATCTATCGACGTGAAGGTAACAGATTCCGTAACCACATATATGAGAGGAAGCGCTGATACCGCATCGCGATTGAGTAACGCAGCCTCTCCGAAGCTAGATTCCGTCATGAAGGAAATCATGCATCAATTGTAACTCACGTTTGACGGGTTTCTTGAAATGTTCCGATTTCGCAGTCCGTACCGTGAAACAATTTATAGGCATGGCATAGTTGCCAGATATCGATTATCTGCAACCAGTATACTTTTGGAACATATTGTATTTGTGCCGGAACAAGACTGCAACTGGTGTGATCCAATCGGAGTGAGATTTGCAGGCTTTGACAAGAGTCGTCAGCTCAAATCATTGAGAGATTTGTAGAAGGCGTAGTCCATTGCCCCGAAATCCAGGTTTACGATCCAGTAGACAGGATACCAGGTTTCGTACCTTAAACGCCGGATAAATATCTGAGTATGTTCCAGCTTCACCAGGCATTTTATAATTTGATCGATAGTGAATTCTTTCCCCACCTTCTTTGAGTTTTCCCGAACAATCATCAACAGTTGTGAAATGCGTTCCGATTCGATTTCGTAAAACCCACCCGCTTTAAATTCCAGGCTGAGTGATTGGATAACAATGTGTTTGATTTCATTATCTAACAAGTTTGGCAAAGGAAGCTTTGCCCTGGTGCCATCATCCAAAACAGAATCGTTTTGCCTTAAACAGATGGAATACGCCTGATCACGAAAAACAAACTCACTGAAATGATCTCTTTGCTCAAATTGTTTGTTAAGAAAAAAACAAGGTGTCGTTGCAAACAAGGGGAGTTGCAACAAAAAGTCCTTGTATTCCCTGTTTGAAATACGCAAAAAGTTTGTTGAGGCGTAGCTCTGGGATATATGCGTCGGCAGCATATCTATTCGTGTCGGTGTTTCCATTTTCATATATCAGACCTGGTGTTTTTCCGATTCTTAGTGATGCGGTCGTATTAGCTTTCCACCGGCGATTTCCACGCATCATTCATCATCTGTCACGGAATAGCGAACGTCCATGAAACTGCAGGGACAGATAGAATTCATTATCTATCAGTAAAACATAGGTTATTCAAGATTTTTTATTTTCATAGACTAGCTGCGATGAACGAATAAGCGAGTTTTGAAGGAAAATAGTATTACAGCTTTTAGCGAACATACCACTTACCGGCTTTCGGATTTTTCCAGAATCTTTTTTCCACACCGATTTCAACGGAATATGTCATTCAATAAATTATTGCGTTTTGAAGCCTAATCCGAATAAAATCAGGGTCACTCGCTATATTTGGTGCATCGATCGCTTCTTTGGATGAAGCATTAATTGTTGCTTGGGGAATTTACAATTTGTATAACTCATGAATAAGAATTCAGAATAAATTAAAGACTCGCTTGGCTCCATGATTAAATTTAACAAATAGCAACGCCTCAACCCAGTTTTCACCGAACTGAACCATATAAGCGTTCCCGGTGAATCTCCAAAGCGGAAAATCGCAAAGTTATGGAAGACATTCCAGGAATAGAGCTTAAAGAGTGCATTTACGAAAGCCAGAGAGTGTCTATTTACAAGGGAGTTGACCTCCAACAGTCACCTGTCATTGTCAAAATACCTGCGGCCTATACATTCGGTGCCGAATCGCTGGCCAGGATCGAACGGGAATTTCAGCTGGGGAGTCAAATTAACTCCCCGGGAATCATCAGAATGTATTCCCTGGAGTCTGTAGGGCACAACAAAGCCATAGTCATGGAAGATTTTGGAGGTATTTCTCTAAAAAAATACCTGGCAATCACCAACCTTGGGCTTCATGAATTTCTGAACCTTTCTGTGGGCCTTTCAGATATACTGCACCAATTGCATCACTATCAGATCATCCATCGAGATATAAAACCAGCCAACATCCTGATCGATCCCGGAACCGGAGAACTTAAGCTGATTGACCTCAGTCTGGCTCGCAAACTATCGACTCGCTCCCATATCCCGTTTGTTCAGACAAAACTGGAAGGTTCGCTGGAATATTTACCTCCTGAGCAGACCGGTCGGGTTAACAGGTCAGTTGGCTTTCATTCCGACTTGTATTCACTGGGAGCAACATTTTATGAAATGTTGGCCGGCCGGCCACCTTTTATAGCTGATGATCCGATAAGCCTGGTGCACGCTCATATTGCAAAAACCCC
>JAKSDL010000085.1 GCA_022360105.1 Pseudomonadota bacterium | reverse complement strand
TCTTCCTCAGTGAACTGCAGAGCCACTGATAGAATAAAACAAGGGTGCGAAACTTGAGTTATCAGTTATCGACTATCGGTTATCGGTTTGTGGAACAATTTATCATGATTGGGCGAGAACTTGAAAAACCATCTCCTCAATCAAGCAGTAACTTTTATATTCTGAATAGTAACTATTCACCACGAAGACACGAAGTTCACGAAGCAAAGATAAAAAATGAGATAGAATCCGCCAGCGGAAAAGGTTTTTCTCTGAATTTCTGACGATGTTAAGTGCAAGAAATATCAATGAACAGCGGATGAGAATTAACGACTGATTTTACAACGCTCTCTGATTCTTGTGCTTAAAACCCTTTAAATAAAAAACTTCGTGTTCTCCGTGTCTTCGTGGTGAATAAATACTTTGAATAACTGTCTGTCTGATTGCCCACTATTTTGTTCATCAGAATAGAAAGCGAAGCTTTCACCAAAGACCGATAGCTAAGTACTATAATCACGTAGCCTTGACATTGTATGGTATGGGTTGGAAAGTCTGCATATTTTAAAAACCTTAAAATGTGTGTAAAAAGTATATTTTTAATTTTATGAATGTCCTAAGCGTATTTTTGATTAAACCAATTTTGATAAATTTCTTTGCCCAAAGCTAATCGATATGGAAAAATAAATCGGATCAGAAAAAATCCGGTGATATTTTTTGCTTATTATATTTTACCTGAATGACCATCAAATCTGGTATTCATAAACTCCAGACAAAAAACGGTGATGACTGTTCGTTGTGATTACTGGCATGTAGTGATAATTGAGTGAAAATGGTTAATTAATTTTGAAGTGGCTTTGATGCTGCTAAAATCCATTTTAAGGCAAACAATGAATGACAATGGATTTATTCCAGGTATGGTAATGATTCGATGGATGGTATTTTGGGCCGGTTTGTGCCTGTTAGCTTTTTCGGCATGTGACAGAATAGACAGGCCCGATTTGGCTAAAGCCGGCATTTTGGATCTCACCTCATGGAATTTCGAACATGGAGGCATTGTCAAACTGAATGGTGAGTGGGAGTTCTATTGGCAGCAACTGCTGGAGCCAGGGCAATTTGATCCTGCTGCTAATCAAAACCAGGATAGCTATCTCTATCTTCCTGATAAATGGAATGGTTTGCAGATTGATGGCACCAAACTGTCGGGGCATGGATATGCCACCTATCGTTTAGTTGTTCGTTTACCGGAAATCCGTCAGCCTCTTGGTATAAAAATGCTTGATATGGCGACAAGCTACAAACTTTGGGTGGATGGCAAACCATTTTTGTCAAACGGTGTCGTCGGCAGAAGTTTCGAAAAATCGAAACCACAATATCTCCCCCAAGTTGAATTCATTGTGCCTGAAGGCAATGAATTGGAAATAGTGCTGCAGGTGTCAAATTTTCATCATAAAAAAGGCGGTGTCTGGACGTACATCGAGCTGGGAACAAAAAAGCAGATAGAGCGCAAGCGACTTGTTCAGGTTGCTTATGAAGTGTTTTTGTTTGGCAGCCTCTTAATTATGGGGTTGTATCATCTATCCATTTACCTGATTCGTTCCAAGGATCGTTCTCCGCTTTATTTTGGCATTCTGAGCATCGCTATTGGTTTGCGCAGTATCCTGGTAGGTGAAAGGTTTTTAATCTTTGTTTTCCCGAATATGGGTTGGGAGCTGTTTCAAAAGCTGGAGTACTTAACGTTTTATTTATCCGTACCCCTCTTTTTGTTATTTATCAAAAGCCTGTTTCCGGAAGTATCAAAAAGATTGGTAGATGTTTCGGTGGGATTATCATCAGTGTTTATCTTTATTATGATTTTATCACCTATCAACATCTATTCCCATACTATAGCGATATTACAGGTGATTGTGGTGCCTTTGTTCATTTATGCTATTTTTGCAACCATTCAGGCAGTACGAAATAAACGAGAGGGAGCCATCTGGATTCTTGGCGGTAGCGGATTTTTATTTATAACAGTGGTTTATGATTTGCTTGCAGTTAACGAATTGATGCCGCCTGTATATCTTTCATCCAGCGGTTTTTTCATATTTATTTTTGCCCAGTCCTTAATGTTATCCAGAAGGTTCGCCAATGCTTTCAATACAGTTGAACTGATGTCGGAGGAACTGACCCGGTTGGACAAGCTAAAAGACGAGTTTCTGGCCAATACCTCCCATGAATTGAGAACTCCATTGAACGGAATCAATGGGTTGACCGAATCGATGATCGACGGAGCGACAGGTCCTTTAAACCAGATACAGCTTGAAAATTTAAAACTGATAGTCTCCAGTGGCAGGCGCCTTTCAACATTGGTAAATGATATTCTGGACTATTCAAAACTAAAGAACAGGGATTTAAACCTTCGTGTTCAGCCGGTTGATTTGAATTCTGTGACCAATGTTGTTATCACCCTCTTACAACACATCTGGAAGGCGAAGAACTTGTCGATCAGAAACAATATACCCGATGGGTTTCCTTTAGTGATGGCTGATGAAGATCGTCTTGAGCAAATCCTCCATAATTTGGTAGGCAATGCCATCAAATTCTCAGACAAAGGAACTATTACTGTTTCTGCTGTTTTTGATGGAGATGAAGTTGCAATATCCGTATCAGATGAAGGAATTGGCATCCCTGAAGAAGGCTTAAAAGACGTTTTTAAATCCTTTGAACAATTAGATGGATCGATTGAAAGAGAATATGGCGGCACAGGACTGGGACTGGCCGTAACAAAAAGTTTGATCGAACTGCACGGTGGACGAATCTGGGTGGTATCAACACATGGTGAAGGAGCCCGCTTTACATTTACCCTGCCGGCTGAGGCGGCGGTTGATCAATCAGCGCCTGAAGAGAAAAAGCACAAAACTTCTTTCAGGTTTATAGGAAGCAAATCGCCAGCGGTTGTAAGCAAGGTAAGCAGTGATCAAACTGTCTGGCAGTCCTCTCCGAGGATGCTTGCTCATAGTAAACTGCAAGGAATCAGGGTTCTGGCGGTTGATGATGAGCCGATTAACCTCAAAGTTATTGAGAACAACCTGGTCAATGTCGGTGTTAACGTAGATCTGGCTTTTTCCGGGCAAGAGGCTTTGGACAAGTTAAAAACTAGTTTCTATGATGTGGTGCTGATGGATGTAATGATGCCTAAATTAAACGGCTTCGAGGCAACCAGGCAAATTCGTGAGCAATACAGCAAAGAGGAATTACCTGTTTTGTTTCTGACGGCAAAAAACCAGGCAGATGATTTAATGACCGGTTATTCCGTGGATGCCAATGATTATTTGACCAAACCTATCGTAAAAGATGAGCTGCTAACGAGAATCGGATTTCACATCAAACTGTCACGTTCGATAACGGACCTGGTGCTGGCTGAACAGAAATACCGCAGTATATTCGAAAATGCAGTGGAAGGTATCTTTCTCGTTTCACTGGAAGGTAAACTTATTTCGGCCAATCCTGCTTTCTTGAATATCTTGGGGTATGAATCCATTGAGGATTTTGAAAAACATGTCGTTGATTTTGACAAACAGTTTTTTGTAGATCCGGAACAGCGGGTCAACGGACTGGGTGAATTGCTTGACGGTCGTGACATTCAACAATATGAAATTCAATGTTTTCGTAAAGATGGAACAATCATGGATCTTTCATTCAATGCCCACGCGGTTCGGGATGAAAACAAGAATATACTGTATGTTGAAGGAATTTTTGAAGATATTACCCAGAAAAAACAGGCCGTAAAACTTAAAACGGCAAAAGAGGCTGCCGAACTTGCGAATCGGATAAAATCGGAATTTCTGGCAAATATGAGTCACGAACTGCGCACGCCCATGCAAGGAATTTTAGGATTTGCCAAACTGGGTATCTCCAAACTGGAGCGCATCAGCAAAGACAAACTACAGCTGTATCTCAAGGAAATTGTTAAAAGTGGTACGAGTTTGCTCAATCTGCTGGACGAGTTGCTGGATCTTTCGAAACTTGAATCTGGCAAAGCCCAGTTTAAATTTGAAAAACATGATCTTTCCGAGCTGGCTGATAACGTTATTCTTGAATTGAGCTCTCTTTCCAGAGATAAAAGGATATTGGTTGATTTCCAAAAACCGGATTTCTCAGATGTCGTTGTGGTCGATGCTTACAAGATAAACCAGGTAATCAGAAATTTACTTTCCAACGCAATAAAATTCACTGCCGAGCAAGGATTTATTAGAATTGAAATTGAAGACAGGGATCAACAAATCATGTTTTCAATGTATGACGATGGTCTGGGTATTCCTGAAGCTGAGCTGGAAGCGATATTTGATAAGTTTGCCCAAAGCAGCAAAACCAAGAATGGAGCCGGTGGCACCGGTTTGGGTCTGGCAATTTCCAAAGAAATTATTCTGGCACATCAGGGTGAGATCTGGGCAGAGAATAACCCGGAAGGCGGCGCAATCATGCGGTTTATAATTCCAAAAAACCTCGATCCCACCAGGAATTGAATAGTACGATGTTGATCCTCCTACACTTATTGCAGGGCCTCTTGTCAGTTATACAGACCCCAATGCTGTTAAGTTAAGAGATTCAGAACCGGTTGTCATCTTATAAAGAAAATGGAAGTATGGGCAGGTTGGTTCTTGGTGAATCCCTCACTGGTCAATCTGCTTGCAAATGTTAAATCCAAAAAAATAGTTCGCCATCCAAAACATCGTATCTGATCGTTAAAAGGCTTATTATATATAAGACTTTTGAATTCGTTTTCACTGGTTTATGATAAAACAGCATTCCTGTTTTTTGGGAGTGGATTGTGGTGAGTGTCCTGATTTCAGGGCTATTGTACTGGAGCAGAGCAATATAACTACTGATAAACCACATTGAAAATATGTCTTATAAACTAAAAACAAGAAAAACCAAACCGTTTGAATTATACAATAACCTCGAAATCGGGGACATGGTAGAGCTCGGATTTCTACTAAAAGTTGGAGAAGAACCAAGAAAGGCAGCGAAGGAAATTGGGGCCGAGCATTTATGGGTGAGAATTGAAGATGTTGTTTTTGAGTCAAGCGACATCTATAAAGCCGTTTTAACGGAGCATCCGAGATTTTTAAAGTTAATCCGTCAAGGTGATCCGGTGGCTTTCTCTCCTGAAAATGTGTTGAATGCCAAAAGCAAGAAGCCTCATAAGAAAATTAAAAGTGTAAAAGATTTTGTGTACTCCGGAAAAAATGAGAAATATAAAGCATACACACAGGTAATTGCGGATAGAAACCATACCTATGCTATAGACCCCGGTATAGTTATCTTGCGAGCTAATGAAACAATCAAGGAATCGGTACCCAAGGAAAAACTGGATGAATCGATACGCCGGGATTTTGATGAGCTGGTGGCCAGATTTGATCAGGAGGAACTGGATAAATATCATGTGAAAGTAGACTCTGCCTTTATTCAAAAAAGTATGCAGAAAATTAAATCCAAATCGGATACCAAATCATCCCAGGTTGCTGGATCCCCTTTGATTCGTATCGCTGACAGAACCTATCTTTCATTTAACCTTGTGGCAAAACTGCTGGTACTTTTGAAAAAGATGCTGATTTACCTGGCGTTTCACGAGGACTTCCCCATGTTGTATTTCGTTAATGATGACTATGACGGATTTATATCACTATCCAAGCGATCTTCGGATTCAGTGATCATTGATGTCCTGGAAAAATAGCCTATCAAACATTCTGGAGTTATTGAGACAGGCTCATGTGTCGGGCAAAGGTCGGCGGGAAATCCTTGTGATTTGATAACTCCAGAAAGTCCATATCACCAGCGATTCTTTCTGCTTCCTCTCTTTGCTTCACAGACAGCAACATCTGCCTGGCTCCCGATCCTGCGGCATTACCAATTTGACTATAATCACAATCCGGAAAGTCCGGGAGTAAACCAATGGTTATAGC
>JAKSDL010000495.1 GCA_022360105.1 Pseudomonadota bacterium | reverse complement strand
CGCGGGAAAAGACTCATTGGAAAAGATCGCCAAAGCGAACAACATAGCCCCGGTGGATATTTACATGGCTATCCGTAAATTTGAACCTGCCAAAGAAGAAGTAAATGTTGACGAACTGACACCGGCAAAAGTTGAAGATCTTCTGGCAGGAAAAGGGATTGGCAGGAGAAATATTAGCTGGTTACTGGCAGAATTCAAGCTGGAGCCCGAAAAAGCCAGTCGTCGTCTAAAAAAGAATAACATCCGGGCAACAAACAACGAATCCTTTCACGACATTGCAGATCGTTATAATGCCAGTCCTATGGATGTTGTAAAAGTACTACTGGTAAAACAATACGTCCTTTAAACCTCATTAAAGATTGATCAGCCGGTTTTATACCGGTTGGTTATCGGTAAACGGCGATCTTTTCCAAAGGCTTTACTGGTTATCTTAACACCGGGAGGTGCTTGTCGCCGTTTATATTCGTTCTGGTTTACCAGTTTGATAATTCTTTTTACGGTGTCGGTCTCAAATCCCAGATCCAGGATTTCTTCAAATCTGCGATCCTCTTCCACGTAAGCTTTCAAAATGGCGTCCAATATGTCGTAGGGAGGTAAAGAATCCGTATCCAACTGGTTTTCACGCAACTCGGCGGAAGGCTCCTTCGAGATAATGTTTCCGGGTATCACTTCCTGTTTGCGATTTTTATACTCAGACAGTTCATAGACCAGCAATTTGGGGACATCTTTAATAACAGCAAATCCGCCCGCCATATCACCATACAAAGTCGCATAGCCGACAGCCATTTCGCTCTTGTTTCCGGTGGTCAGCACCATCCAACCAAATTTATTGCTCAATGCCATTAGAATATTTCCACGACTGCGACTCTGCAGGTTTTCTTCAGCTTCGTTGGGAGTTGTATCCTTGAATTGAGGAGAAAGGCTATCCAGAAAGGCATTGAAAACGGGTTCTATGGGAATAACTTCATATTGAATACCAAGATTTTGAGCCAGTTGCCTGGCATCATCCTTACTGTGATCAGATGAATAGCGAGATGGCATGGAAACACCAACCACATTTTCCTTCCCTAAAGCATCAACCGCGACGGCAGCCGTCAAAGCCGAATCAATGCCGCCGGAGAGTCCAAGCAAGACTTTCTTAAATCCGTTCTTGCGTATATAATCCCTAGTGCCCTGGACAAGAGCGAGGTATATTTCCTCAATACTTTCTCTCATGGGTTTGATTGCGGGAACAGCCGGTGTCTTGACGCTGGGTGCCTGCAACTCATCGAGCTGAACAGTTTGGATGGGGGTAAGGCTTTTTTCAGTCTCGCCTTTTCCTTTCCGACGGCGCGGATCTCTCAAACGCTGTCTGAAAACGCCGGTTATATCCACATCGGCCACTAGAAAGTCTTCAGCAAAGGATTCAGCCCTGGCAATTATTTCTCCTTTTTCATTGATGATCACACTGCTACCATCGAAAACCAGTTCATCCTGACCTCCAACCAGGTTACAATATGCAACCACCGCTACGTTGTCTGCAGCCCTGGTTTGCAGCATGCGTTCTCTTTCCCTGGTTTTACCCTCATGAAAAGGGGATGCTGATATATTCAACAATAACTTTGCACCGTTGAAAGCTTGATTTTCAGGTGGTCCCACCGGATACCAGATGTCTTCACAAATGCTGATGCCAATAGGGATATCAAAGAGATTGTAAATGGCTTCGTTGAAGCCTCGTTTGAAATAGCGTTCTTCATCAAAAACGCCATAATTCGGTAACAGAAATTTTCTGTAGGTGCCGTATTGTTTGCCGTTGTGGATTATGGCTGCAGCATTGTAGATATCATCGCTGGTATGCACATAACCAATGACAGCCGTTAAGTTTTTACATAAGGGTTTCAGTTTTTCCAGATAATGTAGATTGGTATCCATAAAATCCGGTTTAAGCAGCAAATCTTCCGGAGGATATCCACAAATTGCCAACTCTGGAAACAAAACCAAATCAGCTTTTACTTCCTGGGCCTGTTTCAAATAGGTGGAGATTTTTTTAAAGTTCCCTTCGAAGTCACCAACAGTGGTGTTGATCTGTGCCAGGGCTAACCGCAGGTTGTCCATTTTAGAATATATTGAAATGTGTTTTATCGGTGTGGTTTGAATGTGTTTCTCAATTGCTCAATTGGAATTTACAGCCATCGGGGGTTTTTTGTCGAGGTTGGCTGCTTCATCATTGCTGAGCTGCTCTAAAATTTGTGGCAGGTAGGTAAAGAGATATTCGATGTCGTCTTCCGTTGTGCGAAGACCGAAGCTAAAGCGAATAGAACCGTAATGTTCCACATCAACCCCAAGCGCTTTGATCACGTGCGACTCCTCATGACTTCCTGAGCTGCAGGCTGAACCGGATGAAACATAAATCCCGATCTGATTTAAGCTTAACAACAGGGCACCGCTATCCACGTTGGGAAAACCAATGTTCAGGTTGTTAGGTAATCTGTTTTCAAGAGAACCGTTGACAATATAACCGGGCACATGTCGGTCTAGTTTTTCGATGAACAATTTACTCAGCTTTTTAAGCCGGTTGTGTTCCTTCTCTCTTTCCTTGTGCATGAGGACAGCTGCTTTTCCAAATGCCAGAATGAATCCGACATTTTCTGTCCCGGCTCTTCTTTCAAATTCCTGTTCTCCGCCGTGTATAAGTGGTTCGAGCTCAATGCGTTCATCCACAAACAGAGCCCCGATGCCTTTTGGTGCGTAAATTTTATGGGCCGATATAGAAAGCAGATCGATCCCGATTTTTTTGGGATTCAGGGGGATTTTGCCATAAGCCTGGATGCCATCTACCATGAACGTCACCTTATTGTTTTGACAGATCTCGCCGATTTTCTCGATGGGATTAATCATGCCGATTTCATTATTGATCGCCATGATACAAACCAGAATAGTGTTTTTTCGGATGGCTCCGGCTACATCCTCAGCGGAAACGGCACCGTCTTTGTTGACGTCCAGCAGGGTGACATCAAAACCTAAATTTTCCAGCCAGGCCAGGGTATGCAAAACGGAAGGGTGTTCTGTTTTACTGCTGATAATATGCTTGCGTTTTCCCAGGTGTTTTAAGGCAATCCCTTTGATCGCCGTGTTGTTAGCTTCAGATCCGCTTGCCGTAAAGATAATTTCAGGGGAAACAACACTCAACGTCTTGGCTACCTGGGCCCGAGCTTCAAAAATCCTTTCATAAGCCTCCTTACCGGGCTTTGTGCTGCTGCTGGGATTTCCATAGCCAAATTCCCCCTTATAATAATCCCCCAGAATTTTCTTAACCTCATCCCGAATATAAGTGGTACCGTTGTGATCGAAATACACTTCACGAAAATCAGGAACTTCGACGGTGGCAATTGGTTTACAGATATGGTTAGGGTCGTGGATGGGGATACCTATCCAACTGTAAACAGAGAACAAACCATTCGGGAATAGAACTTCCAGCTCGTTTCGTTCCACACCCAGCTTGTTTTTGAGGATATTGAAGAGAGGACCAACCCGATGCTTGTAATAATACTCGTTAGCAAACTCCAAAATCTCAAAATGACGTCGAGTTAACTTAGTCCCTGTTCTTCGGGACATCTGGTAGATGAAAGCTTTAGTATAATTATTCATAAGGTTGATTCAGTCTGTGGCACCTGGATACAATTGAAACGGATAACCAGTTTGTGAACTCTCCATTCCATCCACCACTATTTTAAAAATTGAAAAAGGAATGCCCATTCCCAGCCGGTCTGCGTCGAATTGGGCAATTAATCTTGCTCCCAGGCAATAGCTGGAGATGTTGATTTCCCCGGTAAGATAGGGTCTGGCGATTAAATCGGAATTAACCATGCGAAGACCGCCCATGCTGGCATTCACTCGCTTACCTGTTGAAAATTGATAAGCCTGAACAATTCGCGTTAATTCAACAGGTCTCACACTCATCAGCACCACGTCGGGTTCTATATCCAGATCATCAAAATCCGGAGAATAGAAAAACACAGCCTGTATATCCGCAGGTTGAATGGCTGCCATCTCCTTAACGGCGGCTTTTGCTGTTTTGACATCCTTGAAGCGTCCGCTGTCTTCCTCACCAAACAAGCTGAAATCCTGCCTGCCGGCCGCTTTGCACGCATAAACCAAACCTTCCGTAAATTCTGCAGGTGTTGGGGGCTTGAATTGATCCTTTTCCTTGGCTTGTTCTTTCATTAAATCGGTATATACCCTGGAACCTCCAAGTGGCTCTGTCTCGTTTTCTCCAGCCAGCCCGAGACTGATCGCCGCAGCAACACAGCCGATGTTTTCCCTGGTGAGACATACTGCATCGCCAATGGAAGATTGTTTGTGAGCCTGACAGCTGGTAATGGTAATCGAATCCGGTTGATGTCTTTTAACCTCCTCCGGTACCGGTTGATCCTTTTTATAAAGCTTCACCAGTGTTGTGGGGAGTTCGAATCCATCCACGTTAAAGGCGTTGACCATTCTCTGGTATAATTTAGCATTTGCTTTCATTTCATTTATTCGGTTTTTAAACGTTGGATTATTGCACGGATTTTTCTATGAGTTACACAGTTTTCGGTGAAAAAGGAAGACTGTTAATACAATTTTAGTCGATCCTGTCAAAAAGGCCAAGCTTGAAAGAAAAATAGCCAATTTTTATCACGCTGAATTTTCAAGGTATAGTTGAAGTAGGACAAT
>JAKSDL010000608.1 GCA_022360105.1 Pseudomonadota bacterium | reverse complement strand
TGTCTTCCCTGCCGTCCCATTCCTCGGCGTCCTCCGGCGGATCCTTGCGTTCGGTAATCACCGGCCATTTCTCGGACAGCTCGGCATTCAGGGCGGTGAAATGCTGCTGTTCCGGTGGTACATCGTCCTCGGCGAAGATCGCCTCGGCCGGACACTCGGGTTCGCACAATGCGCAGTCGATGCATTCCTCGGGATCGATCACGAGAAAGTTGGGCCCCTCGTGAAAACAATCCACCGGGCAAACCTCGACACAATCGGTGTACTTGCACTTGATGCAGTTTTCGGTCACCACGAACGTCATCGCCCAACCCTCCTTTGTGGATAGCGGCGAGTTTGCACCATTTCGTGGCGGATTCGAATAGGGTATGTCCTGAGGGTGTTGCGGGTAATCAGTCTTAAGGTGTGGTGACTTGAAATCAATCCTGGGGATCTCGTTGAGATCAGTCTGCAAAGCGACCTTTGCGGATGTTCGGCCCATGCCCCGGCAGCTTTTTGATTCAATGGCTGGCAGCAACCAAACACACTCTGGACATTGGGCGATCCATTGACAATGGCCAGAAACCAGGTATTGACGATAGTTGTATATAGGTCGGTCCTCCGTTTGGGTAAACTTTTCGAGTACACCGACACTGCCTAACATTGAGGACACATCGTATGAAGCGTTGTTGGATAACCTGCCTGATAGCCTTGCTGCCGGTTTTGCCCGCCTGGGGCGCAAGCCCCGGCTATCAACCTATGGAGAATCCTGTCGGCCCACAGAGCTGGTGGTGGGACAACGCATGGTGGGAAGAAGGCCATATTCCCGTACCGGTGAATCATGGCGTCGAGACCCGCTGGATCGAGTATCCAAATGGCGATGTATCGGTACCAGCCATGATTGCGCATCCGGCCGATGGAAAGAAGTATCCGGCAGTTCTTTATCAGCATGGCCGACGTGGACTGGATGAGCTGATCCAGGCGCAGGTCAGGCGGCTGGCGGCACGTGGATTCGTGGTGCTTGCTCCGGATGTGTTTAGTGGTCGTTTTATCGAAAAGCTGCCGATCGAGCACGACTATCTCGTGGAAACCGACGCCGCTGCCGGGGTTGATGTTTTGCTGGCGCTGGATAACGTGAGTACGAAGCAAGCCTGTATTGCCTCTCAGACGCGCGGAGGCTACATCGCACTGAAAGCAGTCACTACCCATGGAAAGCAGCGTCAAAGCATCGCCTGTTATGTGGCTTGGTACCCACACATGCAGGACCCCAACGCACCTGAGCCAATGCAGGTATACCGTTACGCCACCGAAGTCGATCAGTTGTCGATCCCGACGTTGATCTTCATCGGCGAACAAGAGCAGTACCAGCGCCGTCGCTCCATAGAGACCGCAATACAGTCACTGCAGGCGGCGGGTAAGGACGCGCGGCTTGTGATCTATCCTGGCGTTGGACGAGGATTCGACTTCCGCCCACCGCATGT
>JAKSDL010000514.1 GCA_022360105.1 Pseudomonadota bacterium | reverse complement strand
TTTTTGGTATCATTTCCATGATCCCATTCAAATCCTTTACAATTTGTTAGTATTTTATCAAGTTTAGTCATGTGTGATGTATATCATGATTATATACAGTTCTTCAATAGCAATCTGAGTTTTGAAGGTCGGGTAAGGGGAAGCCGTTGCCGGTCTCCCCTCCCCTAAGAACTGTACGTGAGACTTTCACCTCATACAGCTCAAGCCTCTGAGAAGGATTTCCTTGTTGGAACTCCCATAAATTTAAGAATAAAATTTACTTCATGTTACTGTATGACTGTCGGAGTAGCCCTAAGGCATGCAAGGTGCACCAGCCGAAGCCGTCATTTGCCTTCCCTGCTCTCATCCGATTCCTTCATAGTTCTCATGACTAGAGACCCGTCGAACGTCTGCCTCATTACTGAGTCGGTGATATTTCAACCGATATCTCACCCATTACAGATGAGCCTTCGCTTCTTTCGACATCCTACTCCAGCCCGGCAACAGCATGCCTTGCGGTTTGCCTTCCCTGAAGGGCGCCGGGACTGGGTTTCCTCGTTCCACATAGATGATCACTGTGGATGACTTAGGTGCGCTCTGGACACCGATGGTACTGCAGTTCCGTGCAGACAGTTATGAGATCTGCAGCCTGACCACGGTTGTAAGCACAAGGAAACAACCCTTCAACCTGTTAATCCTCGTAGGTTGGTAACCGCTGACGGCGCGTGTGAGCATTCAATTAATTTCACCTTATCATCCGCTCCTAGCCCTTAACGAGAGAGGATTTCTCGAGGGATTCGCCCGTCACCGTTTGAATCCAATTCGGTACATTGTCCGCGGGGCTTCACACCAACCACACAGCGCGTAGTAAGCATGCCCACGTAGGAGCTGGCAGGAACATACCAGGTATTTCAATGAACTACACTAAATACACTCAACTATGCTACATCGAGTCGCGCCATAACGCCGGGTTTCAATGGCCGCCCTGCAAGGTTTTTGAGTTCATGAAGGATTTGCCAAGAATTTGGTAATTTGACCTCATCGAAGGCAGCATGGCGATCCACTGCAAACCCTTGTTATCTTTTTGAATTGGCCACATAGCCAGTGTTCAATAGATCTGTTGCTTTCACTAATGATTTGTCATATGTCCACAGAGGAATGCTTGATAGAAGTGATGAGCCAAGTAAATGTACGTCTACATACCCAATACCAATGCTCATTAACTTGCGGGTTTCAATAAACTCCATTACTTCAGAGTGCTCAAGTACATCAACCATTGGCAGTGCTTCAAGCAATTGGATAATTTCACCGCGGTTCTTAAGACTGCCACACGCTAATTCTCCAATGATGTATGGATGGCATGCGACTAAACCTTGCTCAAGCAATAGAACAAAGTGTTTTAAGCCTTCTCTAAAATGTGTTACCCAAACTGAAGTATCTGCTAACACCAAATCAGGCATTTTCAGATCTCCGACGAGGTACTTGCTTCAACCCCTTTTCTGTTCCACCGAGTTTTGCAAGACGTTTACTACTTTCTTTTGCAATCAAAGCTTCTAGACCAAGTCTTACCAAAGAAGTTTTCTCCTTGATCCCAGTTAGTTTTGATGCTTTATTGATTAAATCATCTTCGATATTTAG
>JAKSDL010000666.1 GCA_022360105.1 Pseudomonadota bacterium | reverse complement strand
TTTCGGAGTAAAACACATTGGCGGGCTTTTTTCGATTAATGAGAGAATTGTTACCGCCCTGGAAGGAAAAAGCAGTTCTGTTGGAATGGTTAAAGTCGGAGCCACGGTGGTTGGCAAAATAAAAGTGGAATACAGCGATCTCACCTCCAACAGCGGAGAAAAAACTCAATTGTATCTGCCTGTCTTCCCAGCCAGACTATACGAGAAGGGCGATGAGGTGGGTCGCTTTCAACTTGGTAGCACCGTGATTCTGCTATTTGAAAAAGACCGGTTTAAGCCCACTGACTTAAGAAAGGGTAAGGCTGTGAAAATGGGACAAGCTATCGGTCAATGTTAGCATCCAACCATTCCTTGACTTTAGGAAAGCGGGAAAATTCTTCATAATAATCCGATTGAAAACTCATTTCCTGTCCCGTTTCAGGATGATCAAAGGAAAGGCTGGAGGCGTGCAATAATTGCCGACTTAAGCTCCCGTATGATTCAAACTCCGGCCGCCTTTTTTCGTTCAGGAAATCCAAAAAATCATCATCATCCTGTCCATACAATTTATCCCCTAAGAGTGGATACCCGATATATTCTGCATGACAGCGAATCTGGTGAGTTCGCCCGCTGAAGGTTTGGATTTCTGAAAGCGTCAGATAATTGTTAGCAGCGATTTTACGAAACAATGTTTTGGACGGTTTCCCCTGATCATCCACCACCTGTCTGATTCTGATTTTGCTTTGTTCCGTGGAACATCTTTTTATGGGTTGATCAACCAACCTCTCATCACAAGTCAATTCTCCCCTTAAAATCGCATGATACGTTTTTTTAGGAACCTGGTTGGCAAACTGTACTCCCAGTCTCGTTGCTATTTCCTTTTGGCGTGAAATCAACAAGACTCCCGATGTTTCCTTATCAAGACGATGGACCGCATAGAGTTCCGAAAAACCTTCTTTTTCTTTTAATATGTTAATCAAGGTGTTGCGGTAATATCTGCCGGACTCGGCTATGGGAATATTTCCGTTTTTTTCTACAACCAAAATATACTGATCCAAATAAAGTATCCGGTAACGTGTATCAACTTCAGGTTCTTCTGAACGCGGCCTGTCATAAGAGATAACATCTTTACTGGAGAGAACAAAGGAAGGGATCGTCTTTTTTTCATTTACCCTGATAGCTCCCGATTCAATTGACTTGATCCAATTCTCCCTGGTTTGGTAAGGAAAGCGCCGCACCAGAAAATCTATCAGGGTTTCTTTTGTTTGATGCCTGGTATAGCAAAAAGATTGCATGACTAATAAAACAGTTAAAGTATCGAGCGGATCAAAGGCCGACATGGATAGAAAAGATGGTTATTTAAACTTTAAGTATACACTTTTGGAAAGCAACTGGTGATTACTTAAGTCATCAACCGACTGATAAAAGCCGGATTGTGGTTTACATCAACCCGAGCCTTTGCTATCCCCTCAGTTATACTATATACTGAGTTCCCTTTTTCATAATTAATTCCACTTTTTGAACAAAACTACCGACTGAAAACATGGATGCGAATCTGCTGATTGTCTCTTCTGAAGATCTCCCCAACCCACTGTTTATTCGCTTGGAAGACTCCGGGTTTACCTGCTTTTATTCCAGGGGAGTCTTGAAGACCAAGGAGATTTTGGGAAAACAACAGATCGATGCTATTGTCTGGCTGTTTTTTGGTCATGAAAGTGCCTTGGGGAAAGATCTGGCTGAAGTCTTCAATCGTCACGCTGATATTCCCATTGTTTTTATCACCCAGAATTATGAACAATTGGATTTCGCCGAAGAAGTTCGCGGGCTTTATGCCAACCTGGACATGAACGACGACCAGGGAGACATTGTTCGCACGGTGGAAACGGCTTGCAACCAATCGATAATTGAAGATCAACAGCCGGAACAAACTAAGGGTGATACCCACGAAATAGAATTCCGCAATATCGTTTCACAGGTCTTTGGGAAATCAAAAAACAATGAAAACAAAGTCAAAGAGGATCCAAAAGCGAAATTGCCCCAGGTGGATTTGTGGGAAGCGGTGGATAAAAAAGAGAAGCAAATTCTGGCAGGCAAAATAAGTACTATCGAGAAAAAATCCCTGATCCCTAAATTGAAGACCCTGATTAAAAAAGATCCAAATCCATAGCAAATTCAGATCTTTGCCCTCCTGAGCCCGGGTAGGCAGCTATTCAGTTTCGCAACTGCATTGCGGACAACTCCGAATTTTGTTTCCTTCACTATCCTTGATGCAGCTTTCCTCGTGAAGCGAAGAACTTCCGCATTGCCCTTTAGGCTGTCTTCCCCCCAACATGGTACCCAGCGACAAGGCTAAAACAGCCAGGGTAAAAATGATCGTAGAGACAATAACAACTTCCATCGTGTTCTATTGCAAAAGGTTGGAATCAAATCGGGAAGATGTCTTTTCAATGATCCCGTTTTCTGTCCTTAAAATCCATAATACAGCCAAGCCCATATCTTCTGCAAACTGGCTTCCAACACTGTATCCCATGGACATCAATGTTGTGGCCAGGGCATCTGCTTTCATGCAGGAAGAGTGCATAACACTGACCGAGGCAATATTGTTTTCAACGGGGCGGCCGGTAAAAGGGTTAATGGTATGGGAAAATCGCTCACCTTCTATTTCATAATAGTTTCTATAATCACCGGAAGTTGCCATACTCATGTCCGATAACCTGATAATCTTGTATATGCTGCGCTTATCCGTTTCAGGTCGTTCTATTGCCACCAGCCAGGGCTTTCCCGGCTCTTTCACCCCTTTTGCTCTCAACTCTCCCCCAATTTCCACCAGGTAGCGTTCGATACCAATTTCATTTAGTAGCTCGGACACGGAATCCACTGCATAACCTTTGGCTATTGCAGATAAGTTAAGAGTCAATCCCGGAATGGCTTTTTTGATTGAGTTACTCGATTGGGAGAGCTGAAGATGTTTATAACCGGTTGTGTATTTTATTCGATCGATATCCTCTTTCCGGGGAATACTCCTGGGAGGCATTCTTCTTCCAAATCCCCACAATTCGATCAGATTACCAATAGTTACATCAAACGCCCCTTCAGAGTCGTTGCTGATCGATTGAGCTTCCTTGATTACCTGAAACATCTTCCCGGAAACCCGAAACCAGTCCTTACTGGTATGCCGATTAAACTGAGAGACCTCGGAATTTGAGTTGTGCACCGACATGGAAGCCTCCACGGCATTCATCACGATTTTTATCTGATCGTGAAGCTCCCGCACTTCAACATGATCGGGAATACCAAAAAGTTTGAGGGAGTAAGTGGTTCCCAATGCGGAACCGGAAAGCTCGACGGGTTTTTCTTTGAATAGATCGCAGCCGTTTAACAGGAAAACGGCGGCCATGATGAAAATATACAAAGGCTTTAGCAGCCTTGGAAAAGACAGGTCCTGCTTAGCCACCAAAATCATCCAGCAAGATATTTTCTGATTCCACACCCAGGTTGTCCAGCATATTCAAAACAGCCGAATTCATGAGAGGCGGACCACAAATATAGTATTCACAATCTTCAGGGGCCGGATGGTCTTTCAAATATTCATTATAAAGCACCTGATGAATAAAACCGGTCAGTCCCTTCCAGTTATCTTCAGGAAGGGGGTCGGACAGTGCGGCATACCAGGTGAAATTCTGATTGGTCTTTTGCAGCTTATCAAACTCATCCACGTAAAACATTTCTCTGAGGCTGCGAGCACCGTACCAGAAGTTGATTTTACGTTTCGAATTCAACCGTTTTAACTGGTCAAAAATATGGGACCGCATAGGAGCCATTCCTGCGCCACCACCAATGAAGATCATTTCTGCATCAGTATCTTTCGCAAAAAATTCACCAAAAGGTCCAGCTATCGTGACCTTGTCACCGGGTTTTAAGTTAAATATATAAGAAGACATTATTCCCGGGGGCACCGTATCCGGGGCACCAGGAGGTGGTGTCGCAATTCTGACATTCAGCTTGACGATACCTTTCTCCTCCGGGTAGTTTGCCATGGAATATGCCCGAAACACCTTATCCTTAACGTTGGACTGATAACGCCAGATATTAAACTTGTCCCAATCCGGATGGTATTCCTTTTCGATGTTAAAATCCGAATACTTTACTTCATGAGGAGGACATTCGATCTGAATATAGCCCCCGGCTCTGAAATCTACATTTTCGCCTTTTGGCAATTCCAGCGTCAGCTCTTTGATAAAGGTTGCCACGTTCGGATTAGAGACAACCGTGCACTCCCATTTTTTGATAGAAAAAATCTCAGGCGGGATCTCTATCTTCATATCTCGTTTGACAGTCAGCTGGCAGGTGAGCCGGGCTCCTGCATTCGCTTCCCTTTTTTTAATATGGACTGTTTCTGTGGGCAGAATGTCACCACCACCTTCCAAAACGATGCACTTGCATTGAGCACAGGTACCGCCTCCTCCGCAAGCCGAAGGCAGGAAAATGTTTCGATTTGAAAGCGTGTTGAGCAGTTTGTCGCCGGCAGGCACAGTAATCGAGTTTTCCGGATCATCGTTGATCAGGATACTTACATCACCCGTCACCACCAGTCTGGACCTGGCAAACAAAATGATTACAACCAGGCTCAGAACAATGCTGGTAAACATTCCAACACCCAAATATATCTCAATCATCTTTCTTTACCTTTAATACGGAAGTTGTTTTCCGGTACCCGTTTATTTATCTGGTTAGGAAATATTTAAAGCTGTATTCCTGAAAATGACATAAAAGCGATGGCCATTAAACCCGCTGTAATAAAGGTAATTCCCAAGCCTTTGAGACCGTCCGGAACATCTGCAAACGCCATTTTTTCACGAATACCCGCCAAAGCCACTATTGCCATAGCCCAGCCTGTTCCGCTTCCAAGACCAAACACCACGCTCTCTCCAAAATCATAATCTCTTTCCACCATGAACAATGACCCTGCCAATATCGCACAATTTACTGTAATCAAAGGCAAAAATATTCCCAGGGCATTGTAGAGCTTTGGAATATATTTATCCAGAAACATCTCCAGAATTTGAACCATCGCTGCTATCACGCCTATGTAACTGATCAAACCAAGAAAGCTGAGATCAACATCAGGCAATCCTGCCCAGGCCAGAGCACCTTCTCTTAAGATCAGATTATAGATCAGGTAATTGGCAGGGATAGTGATAGTTTGCACCACAATGACCGCAATACCCAGCCCCAGGGCTGTATCCACCTTTCGTGACACCGCCAGAAACGTGCACATGCCCAGAAAAAAAGAAAGGGCCATGTTCTCAACGAATACCGACTTAACAAACAGACTTAGATAAGCTTCTAACATCTTAGTTTTCCTCTTCTACCTGATCTTTCTTCCACGTTCGCAAGGCCCAGATAAAAAATCCGATTAAGAAAAAAGCACTTGGAGGCAGTACCAACAACCCGTTAGTTTGGTACCAGCCGCCTTCCGTGACGGGCGTCAGGACATTGTAGCCGAGGAATTTGCCGGATCCAAATATCTCACGAATAATTCCCACAACAATGAGAATCAGGGAATAACCCAGTCCATTTCCCAATCCATCAAGAAAGCTCATAAACGGTTTGTTTTTCATGGCAAATGCTTCTGCCCGGCCCATCACGATGCAATTGGTGATAATCAATCCCACAAAGACGGATAATCTGCGACTAATGTCGTAAGCATATGCTTTCAGCACCTGGTCAACAATGATCACCAGCGAAGCAATAATCGTCATCTGCACGATGATTCTGATATTAGTAGGAATTTGAGTTCGAATAAGACTGACAGAAAGGTTGGAAAAACTGTTTACAAATATCAGGGCTATCGACATGGCAATGACCGTATCCATTTTGCTTGTTACAGCAAGTGCTGAACAGATTCCTAATACCTGTAATGCAATGGGATTGTTCTTGAAAATAGGATCGAATAAAATTTCTGTTGCTTTAGCCATTTACCACTCCTTCGTTTCGAATGTTAGCCAGAAATTTCTTAAAACCTGAGTCACCCAACCAGTAATTCATAAGATTTTTAACACCGATCGTTGTCAGTGTAGCGCCTGAAAGACCATCCACCTGGTGTATTGCCTCCGGCTTTCCTTTGTCGACCTTGCCTTTGAGGACATCTATGGCAAGATTCCATTGGTCGTCATAGATCTTTTTCCCCTGCCATGTTTCCAGCCAGGCCGGATTTTCAATTTCTCCCCCTAATCCCGGCGTCTCACCGTGATCGTAATAGCTGTAACCCTTAACGGTGTTTCCATCTGCATCCAGGGCCAGAAAAGCATACATGGTAGACCAAAGACCTTTGCCATGAACAGGCAGGATAATGGTCTCCAGGTTGCCGTTTTCTTTGACCAGATAGACCTCCGCTATCCTGGATCTCACTTTGATATTGGCCAAATCCAGATCTTCCGGAATACTTTGGCTGAACCTGGGATCTTTGACAGCTTTCTTCTGATCAAACGTGCCGGGTTCCACATCATTGGAAAATTCACCGGTTTCAAGGTCCACATATCTCACTTCGATATTGCTAAACAGCTCATCAATGCTTTTGTCTTCTTCAAATAATCCCGCTGCCTTTAAAATGTTGGTCCTGGTGAATGTTTCCTTGTTTTCCGTTTGCAGGGATTTAAGTCTCACTGCGGCAGTTGATACCAATACGGAACAGACAATACACAACAAAACCGCGACCAGAATTGTTTTTCCAACACTATCATTGCCCATGTCGCTGTTTCCTCCGCTTGATATTTGCTTTTACTACGTAAAAATCGATCACTGGAGCCCAGACATTCCCAAACAGTATCGCAAGCATAATGCCCTCCGGGAAAGCAGGATTGACAACACGTATCAGGATCGTCATCAATCCAATAAGAATTCCGTAAATCCATTGCCCTGTCTGCGTCATTGCTGCAGAAACAGGATCTGTAGCCATAAACACAACCCCGAAGGCGAACCCACCGAGCACCAGATGCCAACTTGGGGTCATGGCAAACATCAGGTTTGTATCACTACTTACGGAATTGAATAAAAAGGATAATGTAAACGCACCAATCAAGACGCTGACCATAATCCGCCATGATCCTATTCCGGTCATGATTAATATAATGGCGCCAATCAAACAGGCCAGAGTTGATGTTTCTCCTATGGATCCCGGAATAAATCCCAAAAAGGCGTCCATCCAGGAAACTGATTGTTGCATAACTTCCATGCCCGATGATGCAACTGCACTCAGCGGTGTTGCACCACTATAACCATCTACAGCTACCCAAACCGCGTCTCCTGATATCTGGGCCGGGTAAGCAAAATACAAAAAAGCACGACAGGTCAACGCCGGATTTAGAAAGTTTCTTCCCACACCACCGAAGATCTCTTTTCCAACCACAATACCGAACGAGATTCCCAAAATAGCCTGCCACAATGGTAATGTCGGAGGCAGAATCAAGGGAAACAGCATTCCTGTTACCAAAAATCCTTCGTTAAATTCATGCTTCCTGACTATGGAAAAAAGCGCTTCCCAGGCACCACCAACTCCATAAGATACTGCCAATAAAGGTAGAAAATAGAGTGCGCCATGTGTGGTATTTGAGAGGATACTGTCCGGACTGAAGCCAATATTAAGCATATTCAAAAAATCGGCCCGCCAACCTGTGGCCGTTTCGATACCAACCTGCGCTAGTGCCAGATTTGCCTGCAATCCGGTATTATACATTCCAAAAAGGATGCAAGGAATCAAAGCGATAACCACTGTGATCATCAATCGCTTTAAATCAAGGCTGTCCCTGATATGAGATGATTCCCGTGTAACCTCACCCGGTGAGTAAAGGAATGAATCCACTGCTTCCCACAAAGGGTAAAGTTTTTCATATTTCCCACCCTTTTCAAATTTCTTTGCCTGGCCATCTAAAAAACTTCTCAGAAATTTCATTTAACCATCCCTTTCAATTCGAACAAGATTTCGTCTTAGAATCGAGCCATAGTCGTATTTGCCCGGGCATACAAACGAGCAGAGTCCCAGGTCCTCTTCATCTAATTCCAGACAACCCAGGTCTTTTGCCCTCTCCGTATCTTCCACAATGATTGCCCTTAATAAAAAGACTGGTTGAATATCCAAAGGCATTACTTTTTCATACATCCCAATTGGCACCATGGTTCGTTTGCTGCCCTCTTGAGAAGTGGTAAAAGCAAATTTCTTCCGCGGCAATAGTTTGGAGAGGAAAACCCATTTGAGCGAGAACTTATTGAGTCCCGGTGCCATCCAACCGAAAAGCTCCCTTTTCCTACCCTCTTCTAGAACAGAAATTTGCGTGTGGTATTTGCCCAGGAAATTAAAAGGGCCATCTGCCTTTCTGCCTGATAAAATTGAACCGGAGATGATCCTGTTTTCGGATTCTTCCAGTTCTCCTGCAGTCAGTTCCTTCAGTTTTGCTCCCAAACGCGTCTTTACCAACCGGGGATTCTTTACTGCGGGACCTGCCAGGGAAACCACCCGCTCGACAAACAGCTTACCTGTGGTAAACAGCTTTCCAATTGCTATGACGTCTTGATAGTTCAGATGCCAGACCGTTTTATCCAGGCTCACCGGATCAAGAAAATGGATATGAGTTCCCACCAACCCGGCGGGGTGACAGCCGGAAAACTCCACTGTTGTCACATCCGGTAATTCCACTCCCGGGACATCGGCATCCTGCTTAATGCAAAGAAAGATCTTTCCTTCGGTCAAGTGCGAGATGACTTTGAGTCCGTTGGTAAAAGCTCCGCGCTGTTCGTCTAAAAACAACTCCGGATTTGCGGCAAGGGGATTGGTATCGATGGCTGTGACAAATATAGAACTGGGTGTTGTATCAGGAGAGGGGACTTTGCTGAATGGCCTGGTACGAAATGACACCCAAAGACCTGAATTAACCAGGTTGGAAATAACCTTTTCTTTTAGCAGGGTTGTCAGTTCCGCTTCGGAATAGGTGTCAAATTCCTCTTCTTCGTCGCCTTCCAGCTGGATTTCCACCGATTCCAAAACTCGCTTCTCTCCCCTGTTGATGGCAACGACTTTGCCTGCACCCGGGGAGGTGTATACAACACCGGGTGTTTTTTTATCTTCAAACAGAACCTGACCCAGCTTCACCGAATCCCCCACATTGACTTTCATGGTAGGTTTCATTCCGTGATAATCCTCACCGATCAAAGCGACAGATGTTACCTTCGCACCGTCCTCAATGACCTGTTTGGGATTGCCACTGATCGGTAAATCCAAACCCTTCTTAATTGTAATCATCTTTTCAAACCTTATTGGCGCAACCGACTTAATGTCACTATGGAGAATTCGCGCAATGGTTAGGTAGTCCAATCAAATAGTGTCTTTACTTAACGAACCAAATAGTATTTTAACATTTAATCTTAGGATTATATAACAGCAGAATTTCGTTTTCCAGGATCTTTCTTTTTGCCTCAGACAGCGGGCATTTTGTCAATATGGAAAATGGCGTCTTATCGCAAATAACAGCAGCAAAAACAGGGATTATATGCCTCGGCTACTTAGCAGCAATTCGATTCGAAAGCGAAATTCATTTACAGGTTTAAACTATGATTCTCTGCATAGCCTGTGAATATGGAGTTATAACAACCAGTATAAAAACTATTTAAAAATAAATATAGAGAAAAATCTGTCGTTTCGGTAATTTTGGGCATCACTGGGCAACAAGCAACAATAGAAAACTTTCTAAGCATTTATAATTAAACACTAATTGCAAGTTTTCAAATTTTTCCGGCCACAGACAAAAAAGTCTTTTAAATTAGAGAGTTAAAGCTCAAACCAGGACCTGCTTTCCGGGATTTGGTATCACTCCAACCTCTTTTAAATGTTACCGAATATCCTAACACAGATCACAATAATTTCAATAAAGAAGATTCACACCTCCTTGGCAAAGGTGATTTCACCCATTTGGTGATCAACCTTTGATATCTCCCGCTATGTCGGCTGACAAACCTAATCTGACCTGCTAGACAAGTAGGTCAATAACCGATACATCTGTCTTAAGTTGAATTAGACAATTGCTCAAAGAATCCTTCACTATCTAATCTCTTTTTTAGCGAGAATGAAACGATGAAAATAGACGACATTAAAAAAGAACTCGTGGTTTTGGAAAAAAGAATCGCTACATTAGAAGGGTATCTTTGAATTAGCCAAACTAAGCCAGGAACTTGAAGAACTGGAATTTATCGCTGCACAGGATTCCTTTTGGCAAAAGCCAAATGAGACACGCACCGGAACCTTGAGAAAGATCTCCGATATCAAATCGATCCAGGATCGGTGGCAAAAGACACAGTCACTTAGCTTGGATATTGAATCAGCCGTGGAATTGCTGGAAATGGAAGAAGATACTGATCTTCTCAATGAAGTTGAACAGCAGCTGACGGATGTAGACAAGTTGATCAGGCATTTCGAGTTGAATCATCTGTTGGGCGGGCCTCAAGACAAATGTAATGCCATTTTGACCATCAATCCCGGGGCCGGTGGTACGGAATCGATGGACTGGACCTCCATGCTCTTGAGAATGTACAAACGCTGGTCAGAAGAAAATGCAGACAAAGTTTCCGTATTGGATTATCAGGCCGGGGAAGAAGCAGGTGTGAAGTCTGTCACCCTTAGTATTGAAGGAGACTATACCTACGGCAAACTAAAAACGGAATCCGGAATCCACAGGCTTGTGCGTTTATCTCCTTTTGATACCAATAAACGGCGTCATACTTCTTTTGCTTCGGTATTTGTTTATCCGGACATCGAAGACGAAATCGAAGTTGAGATCAACGAAGGTGATTTAAGGATAGATAAATTCCGATCCAGCGGAGCCGGAGGCCAGCATGTCAATGTGACGGATTCGGCTATCCGTATTACCCATTTGCCAACCGGTATTGTTGTTCAGTGCCAGAATGAACGATCGCAGCACAAGAACAAATCCACTGCCATGAAAATGCTAAAAGCAGCCTTATTCAGAGTAGAAGAGGAAAAACGGCAAGCGGAAAAGGACGAAATTAACAGCCAGAAGCTGGATATCTCCTGGGGTAGCCAGGTAAGGAGTTATGTGTTGCACCCCTACCAAATGGTTAAGGATCATCGTTCCGGTTTTGAAACCGGCGACACCGGAAGTATTTTGGACGGTCAATTGAATCCGATCATTGAAGCCATGCTCACTCACTTAGCAACAGATGAGGCGTAAGTCGTGCTATCGACCAGTGTTGGGCAGCAAGTAGCCCAACCTACAATTTCTTCCTAAGAATTCCCGTTCATAACAACAAACGGATAACCTCCCTCCCGGTAATAGAAATAGGGATTAAGAATCAGGTTCTTTCTCAATTCCTGCAAATATTCTCTGCCCTGGGTGACATTTCGGCGAATAGTCCAGACCCCGCTGGTTCTTCGTTGCGCCAATTGCAGATGACCAAAATCGAGAAAATA
>JAKSDL010000590.1 GCA_022360105.1 Pseudomonadota bacterium | reverse complement strand
TGTAGAAGGCGCAGGGCAGGTTACGACGAAACGCTTCTGAAAACAACATACCAACTACAAACCACAGACCCTCAAACAAGCCCCGAATACCAGGGGTAAGATGTCCGTTGACGTTGAATTCCACCCATCCGACCGTATTGTCACCGTGAATGAAGGGATAACCGTTCTCTAGGTAGCTCAATTCGACTGTCAGGATTTTTGGGTGTTGATCGATGAGGGATTTGCCTCATTGAAGGGATAGATATGAAAACTTGCCGTTAAAGATCTTGGAACGACTGGGTTTTCAAAAGGAAGGCCATCTGCAGGATCATTGAATAATCGAAGTTAAGATTTCCGATTCCAGCTTTTGCGGACTTCTTTGCAAAGATTGGAATACTGTTGACTAATTTGAGTATTCCTTAATATCCCTGTTTTCAAAAATGACCTTGTCTGCGCCATTCAATGCCACATTCACCATCACCTGGGCTAATTGAAGAGATGGAACCCCGATATTGGGGTAAAGTTTTGAGAGAATCGGTTTGTAAAGCATTCTCATGAGTTTGTAGCCAAGATTAGGTTCTTTACGGAGGGTAACAGGATAGATGTATCCCGGCCTGAACAGATAGGTTTGATCAAAATTCAGCTGGATTATCAAATTCTCCGCCGCTCCTTTGTCTCGGGCAAACATGATTCTGCTTTGCTGCTTCAAATCCGCCCCTTGACCACTGAGAAAACAAAAGGTTGTTTGATCATTGTGTAATCTTAAAGTCTCTGCAAATGCCCTGGTATAATCAACAGTAATCTCCCTGAATGTGTCCTTAGGCACAGTCCCCGTATAAACACCAACACAATAGAAGCAGATATCCTGGTTTTTGAAACGGTCGGCTATCGGGGAGAAATCCAGAAAATCCTCGTGAATCACTTCTTCCAGTTTATTATGCCTGATTCCAGTAGGTTTTCGAACAATCGAAGTCACCTTGGCAACACCGGAGTCATTCAAACACTCTTCCAGCACCAGCCCCCCAACCATGCCGGTACCACCTGCGATAATCACATTTTTCATGTTTTCCTGTTGTCCATCTTCCAGCATACCAATAATACCTGCTGTTCTGGGTTGTGATATAATCAAAATTAAGATTATTTAAGAGCCGAGCACTTTGGTCAAGTTTCCATATCATCAGATAAACACCAGTAAATACATGCTTTGCATTTTATAAAGCCTCATGATAACAAGACTCATATTGCTTCATTGGAATGATCGTTCAGGAAAAATTTTGCCTGCAAAATCCTCTTATTGCAATTGATGATTGAACTTGAGAGTTAGCAGACACTATATTCATTGTTGGAGGAAGGTCACAACAAAATCATTCTGGTGCTTTGAGGCAATGACGAATTCATGTGATTCATGTAGAAACAAAGAATTCAATAGATAAAACGAATTTTTAAAGATCATAATATGGTTTCTTGGGCACTTGTCTCAATAGTCTGATCGACTCAAAAAATTTAACACCAATGTATTTAATATTTCATGGCACAACTGGAGAACATTGAAGCGATTGAAAAGCGGTTATGGACAGCCGCGGATACGCTTCGCACCAATTCAAACTACGCAAGCAACGAGTACTTTATCCCGGTAATGGGATTGATCTTTCTCAGGCACGCTTACAGTCGCTACTTGGCTGTGAGAGACGATATTGTCAAAAAACTGCCAAGCCGGGGTGGAAAAACCCGTGAGTTAAGAAAGGAGGATTTTTCCCAAAAAGGTGCCATCTTTTTGAATGAAAAAGCTCAGTTTGATTCATTAGTTGCCCTGACTGATGCCGATGACCGTGCTGAGGCTGTCATTGCTGCTATGGAATCCATTGAAAAGGATTATGAGAATCTCAAAGATCAACTACCAAAGGCTGAATATCGGGAGTTGGACAACACCATTTTGGGTCAGTTGCTACGAACCTTGAACCCGGAAGAATTGCAGAACGCTACAGGGGATATTTTTGGACGAATCTACGAATACTTCCTGACTGGTTTTGCGGATTTAAAAGCACACGACGGCGGAGAGTTTTTTACTCCCGTATCCCTGGTACAACTCATTGCCAACGTTATCGAACCTGATCACGGTAGGATCATGGACCCTGCCTGTGGGTCAGGCGGCATGTTTGTGCAGAGTGCCCATTTTGTGGAACGGATGCAGAAGAATCCGGGACAATTACTCACTTTTTACGGTAAGGAGAAAAATCCTACCACCATCCGGCTGGCCAAGATGAACCTGGCTGTACATGGTCTGGAGGGAAACATTCAAAAGGATATCACCTATTACTCCGATCCTGATGAGAACCTCAAAGGAACTTTCGACTTCGTGATGGCGAATCCCCCCTTTAATACCGATGAGGTAGATGCCGACAAAGTCAAAAACGATGCCCGCTTGCCTTTTGGTCTTCCTGGGGTAAACAAAAAGAAAAAAGTCTCCAATGGAAATTATCTCTGGATTTCCTATTTCCATAGTTATTTGAATGATTCCGGTCGGGCCGGGTTTGTAATGTCCTCCCAGGCATCCAGTGCAGGAGGAGAAGAGGCCAAGGTTCGTAAGGCAGTTATTGAATCCGGGGATGTGGATGTGATGATCGATATTCGCGGTAACTTCTTTTACACCCGTTCCGTTCCCTGTCAGCTCTGGTTTTTCAATCGAAACAAACCGGCAGAATTGAAAAACAAGGTGTTGATGATCGATGCCCGCAACGTCTATCGCAAGGTCACCCGCAAAATCTATGATTTCAGCCCGGAACAGCAAAAGAATCTGACAGCCATTGTCTGGCTTTACCGAGGTCGACAACAGCAATTTCTGGATCTGGTCAAGTCCTACATTGCACAAAGCCTGACAGAAGCTGGACAGTGTTTTGAAGTCGAATCCGACGACGATAAGCTGAATGGCCCCATACCCGATTTCCTGCAAACATTTGAATCCTTGCTGAAAGCCATCACGCCTTTTTTTGAAAGTTTAAAGGATAACAAATCACATGGTGAAGTCTGGCAGGAATTAAACACCGAATGGAAGCAATTGTTATCTGATCAAGCCAGCTTTAAGACAGCCCAGGGAAAAGCAAAGAACAATTGGGAAAAACAGGCAATTGACAAAGCCTCAGAACTCCTGAAATGGGTTGGGGATGAAGGTGCCCTCTCCCAACTGGGCAAAAATAGTCGCAGTATCGTCAAGCAGATCGATTTGGTCTTTAAACACACCACCCGCTTGATAGATCTGGCAGAGAAAGAATTAAATGCTAAAGAGAACGAGCTCTGGAAAGGCAACGAAATTAATGGAGCCCGCAAAAACAACCTCAGAAAAGAAGCAGACAGCGCCAGAAAAGAAGCCGTTGAGAAGCTCAACCAGGTACGCTATTTCCATAAACAGGCTTACTGGCTGATATCCCGATTTCCTGAAGGCAAACTGGTTGACGTTGAAGGACTGGTTAAACTGGTGGATCAATCCGACTTGGAATCCAACGACTGGAGTTTAACACCGGGCCGTTACGTCGGCGTTGCTCCGGAGGAAGTGGATGAAGATTTCGACTTTGAAGAAACCATGAAAGAGATTCACACCGAGCTGCAAACCCTCAATGCAGAAGCTGTGGAACTGGCTCAACAGATCCAAAAGAATTTTGAGGAGTTGGGGGTATGAGTTGGTCCTTTGTAAAAATGGATGAGATAAAAAGACCTGAAAAATATTCACTTGTCGGAGGTCCATTTGGATCTAATTTGAGTAGAAAGCATTATGTTAACAGTGGAGTACCTGTTATACGAGGTGTTAATCTGCCTGATGGTGAAAGGTTTTCCTTTAAAGACTTTGTTTGGGTAACAGAGGAGAAGGCTGATCAGCTTAAACAGAACACCGCTTATCCAGGTGATATAATTTTCACTCAGAGAGGAACACTTGGGCAAGTAGGAGTAATTCCAAAAGATTCTCCATACCGCCGTTATGTAATATCTCAGAGTCAGATGAAGCTATCGGTGAATGAGAAAAAAGCCGATATTATTTATGTTTATTATCTATTCTCGTCAACTAAATACAAATCTCTCATTAAAAACCTATCAATCACATCTGGAGTCCCGCATATAAATTTAGGGATTTTAAAAAACATAGAGATTCCACTTCCTCCCCTGGAAATTCAAAAAAGAATTGCAAAAACTTTGTCAATATATGATGACCTAATCGAAATCAATCGGCGGCGGATTCAGTTGTTAGAGGAATCTGCTCGTCTGCTATACAAAGAATGGTTCGTCCACCTCCGCTTTCCCGGCCACGAACACACCAAAATAACCAAGGGCATCCCTGAAGGGTGGGAAGAAGCGACACTTGGTGATTTTATCTCTATCAAACATGGATATGCATTCAAGGGAGAATTTTTTGATGACAATAAGTCTTCAAGAATTCTTATGACACCAGGTAATTTCGATATTGGAGGCGGAATCAAACTCGAAAAGTTCAAATATTATTCAGATGAGGGACCACTTGAAGCCGATTATGTTTTAAAAGAGGATGATTTAGTAGTAACAATGACAGACCTCAGCAAGACAAGCGATACTCTTGGATATTCAGCATTGATCCCTTCTTTCAATGGAAAAGAATTCTTACATAATCAACGAATTGGTAGAGTTTTTCCAATTGAAAGCAGATATTTTCCCAAATATTTTTTATACCATTTCCTTCAAGATCATCGATACAAAAGCTTCGTTGTTGGTTCGGCTTCGGGCACCTCAGTAAAACATACATCTCCAAAAAAAATACTTTCATATAAAACGAATTTACCCAGATTTGAAACTAGCAATATAATCAAACAATTTGATGATTTTGCCTTTAAGACGTTCTCCTCAATTAAAAACTTAATACAACAAAACCAAAAATTAACCCAAGCCCGGGATTTGTTGCTTCCCCGCCTGATGAATGGAGAGATCACAATATGATTGAGCCCTTTCACCAACTGTGTTACGAAAGCGAAAACAAGTCAGTTTGCTGTCGGGGAATCACATTCAATTCCGGTGATTCTTTCGCCACTTTTTTGACAGATGAAGTATCTCAACGCCTTGAGGATACAGAAGAGAAACTTGCTTTTGAATCTCATTTGACGGGATTGGTTGGAACCGGCTTTGCGAAAGAGAACCTTCAAGAAATCCTTGAATCTGACATAACCGAAGAAAGAAACTGGGCCGCTGGAGAAGCTTTAGCGGAGGCTTGGTTAGAGTACGTTCATAAGATAACCTGGCCTTGGAACATGGAAAGGGATAAGAGAACCCCAAAAGCTAGTCTACCTGGAGCTGACTTAGTTGGGTTTCAAGAGTGTGACAAAGAAATTCGCCTGGTGCTTGGCGAAGTTAAATCCTCTTCACAAGAAAAATATCCACCCAATGTGATGACTGGGAAATCAGGTATGGAACACCAAATAGACAAACTGGCAACAGATCTATCCATAGTAGCCCGCTTATTGAGGTGGTTGTTTCCACGCTGCAAAGGTAATCAATTTGAAGCTTCCTTTAATTCTGCTGTTCAACTCTTTCTTGAATCGGGGAATAAAGCCGTCTCCCTGTTTGGTGTTTTAATCAGGGATACCGAACCCAATGAATTGGACCTTAAAAATCGAGGGCAAACACTCAAAAAGTGTATTCAATCCCCAACAAGTTGTGATCTGTTGTCTCTTTATTTGCCTTTTTCTTTGAATGAGTTATCTGAAAGGATTCAGGGAGTAGTTCCGTCATGAGCCACTGGATTTCAGACAGTATTAAACAGGAAATTTTAGAAGCCTTGAAACAGGTTGACCGGGCTCTGGTGCATGGAGAACTATTCCATCGACCATTTGTTGGAGATGCTAACCTCATTCGTCGCTCGGCAGAAGCATTGGAATTATCGGTTTTGGATTACCTGTTGTCCGGTGTAAAAGAAGATGAGACGCGATTGTCTGAGTTGCGGTTGCACGCCAGCCGTGCTTTTCGTCTATATCAGATTTTACCCTCACAACGCGATATTATCCCAGACGCCGCCTTTAAACTTCGTTTCTGTTTACTGGCGGTTTTAGGAGACCGTGGAGCTGACGCCGCGCGTTTTCTTAACAACTATGACTGGTCAGCGTTACCGCTGCAGTCGGATAATTGGAAAGAGCGGACCTGGTGCACTATTATTGATATCTGGTTACGCTTAATTCGGAAAAAGGGATGGGATGACAGGGACACTGTTTTAGAGCGGATTGCTTTATTAAGAACGTCCCAACATCAGCACGAAAGGGAATTTCTTGACAGCCAACCGAAATTGCAAAGTAAAACAGAGGCTTTGGAGCTGATATGTCTGTATCATCTGGCAAAAGCAGCAGAGATTTTAGCACTTTATATTACGGATGGCGTGGTTGAGGGGAATTACCAGGTCCAGCAATTACTGGATACTCATTTCGACCGGGTTTTTCTGGCCTGCCAAGAAACACCTATGATTGATCTGGAACCACTCGCTCATCTACTTGCCGCAGCAGCTGCTCAAATGGCTGAAAACTCCATTTGGACTGTGACGCGAGCTGTGAACTCTCGTGTTACAGAATTCGTCAAATATTTGGTTGATCGGGGAAGAGGTGATAAGGCTCTATTTGATGTTTTGCCACCACAACGGAGAACTCTGGCCGAAAAAGGCTTGTTAGGTTCCAGCAGGCGAGCTGTTGTTGTCAGTCTGCCCACTTCCAGCGGGAAAACATTGATCGCCCAATTCCGTATTCTTCAAGCCCTTAACCAGTTTGAACATGAAAAAGGATGGGTTGCTTACTTGGCCCCGACTCGAACATTGGTCAACCAGGTAACCCGACAATTGCGTCGAGATTTTGCCCCACTACAACTTAATGTGGAACAGGTCAGCCCTGCTCTGGAAGTAGATGGCATTGAAGCGGACTTATTACAGGAAGACTCTCAAGGATTTAGAATACTGGTAACCACACCGGAGAAATTGGATTTATTGTTGCGCCAAGGATGGGAAGCTAAGATAGGTCGTCCCTTGACGTTGGTTGTTGTGGATGAGGCCCACAACATCCAGAATGAAACCCGCGGGCTAAAACTGGAATTATTGCTTTCAACTATCAATAATGAGTGTCAGAGGGCTCAGTTTTTGTTGTTAACTCCATTTATTGAAAATGCAGCAGAAGTTGCCCGTTGGCTCGGCGGCCCCAGTTCTGAAGATGTAAGCCTATCTATAGATTGGCAACCCAATGATCGGGTAGTTGGTATTGTCCAGGCTGAAAAAGGAAAGGTGATTAGCGGCAAAAGCTTTGATTACGAGTTAAAACTTAAAACAGTTCACAGCAACCGTACTATTGGAGGTAAAGAACAATTACAACTTGAAAAAAACGCAACAATAGCCTCAACCTTCAAATCTGCTTCGGATCAAAGTGCATTGGCTGCGTTAGCATCACAGCGATTACAGGAAAGAGGGCCTGTTATCGTAATGCATACTAGACCTAGTTGGGTATGGTCATTAGCGAATCGACTCAAGATAGATGAAAACAGATTACCAAAAATTTCGAATAACATCAGATTGGTGCAGGAATTTCTGGAGCTGGAATATGGGAAGAGTTTTCCTTTAATAGAACTCCTGGAACATGGCATAGGTGTTCATCATGCCGGGTTGTCCGATGAGGTTCGATTATTAATGGAGTGGTTGTTTGAGGAAAATGAGCTGCGATTTCTTACCGCGACTACTACCATAGCTCAAGGTGTCAATTTCCCAGCAACCGGTGTGGTAATGGCCTCTCACCAATATCCTTACGGCAAAGACATGCCTCCAGAAGATTTTTGGAATATTGCCGGTAGAACGGGGAGAATCGGGCAAGGAAAATTAGGGTTTGTCATGTTGACAGCCAAAGACCCGAAAAGAGTTAACGAGTTAACTCGTTTTATCAATACTCGTTCAGGTCATTTGAATTCCGCATTAATTGCCATGGCGAAGGATGCTAGAAATTCTTTGAATAATCTGGAAGGAATACTATATGAGTATCCTGACTGGTCCGGATTTTTGCAGTATTTGGCTCATACTTACCGGCAATTAGGAAAACCTGAGGATTTTATTTCAAGAATCGAACAGATCCTCCGTGGTACTTTTGGTTTTGGTAGGCTGAGAAGCCAAGAGCCTCAATTAGCGAATTCATTGATGCAAGGAATCTTCGAATACGCCAAATATCTGCAAAAACCAAATCAGCCATTAAAACTTGTGGACAGCACTGGATTTTCATTGAACAGCATTAATAGGGTGCTGGCTAGCGCTGATTCCGCAGATATCACCAAAAATTCATGGAATGAACATTTTCTTTTTAGTCAAGGTGACCTCACATTAAAAGAGATGATGGGGATCTTGCTGAAAGTACCAGAGATTAGAAAGCCATTAAGAGATGTGACAGGAGGAGAAATTCCGGACGGCAGCAAGCTTTCCTTAATACTAAAGGATTGGGTCAATGGGTCCCCAGTACCAGAAATAGCAAAAAAACATTTCAAAAGACCTAATGAAGATCCAACGAATTATATAACTCGCTGTGGGCAGGCCTTGTACGGTCGTTTGACACAAACAGCATCCTGGGGGCTGGGAGCACTGCTCAGTATAACCGGTCGGGAGTTGGATGAAGAAGAATTCAAAAATCTAAGTAACCTTCCTTCAAGGGTGTATTACGGTGTTAATGACGATTCTGCTATGGCTTTAAGATTACTTGGAGTACCCCGGATTGCATCCCAACCTCTCGCCAAATATATGCAAGAATATATTGACGAATCAATTCCACAAATAAGGAATCGATTACGGAAATTGTCCAGCAATGATTGGGAAACTGCCATTGGAGTTCAACAAGGAAAGGTTTATAGGAAAATATGGCGGATACTTGAAGGATTAGATTAATCATAAAACGAAAGATCATGATCTATAACGAAGATACCCTGGTTCAACAGACAACTGCAGATTATCTGAAGGATAACCTTGAGTGGGATGAGTCTATCAATGCCATGCAGGAAGTGCTGGGTAAGGATGGTACCTTGGGCAGAGATTCGGAATCCCAGGTGGTATTGGTTCGTTATCTGGAAACAAAACTAAAAGACCTTAACCCCGGTTTACCTGAAACGGCCTACCACGATGCTATTCGAACAATTGTTGAAACCAGTGCATCCCAATCGTTATTACTGACCAATCGTGAGAAAGACAAGCTCTATAAAGATGGTGTAGAAGTTTCTTTTAGAAACGAAAAAAACGAGTTGGATAAAAAACGTCTAAGAGTTTTTGATTATTACACTCCGGAGAACAACCATTTTCTTGTTGTCAGGGAGCTCTGGGTAAAAGGAGATGTATACCGACGCAGGGCAGATTTAGTCTGTTTTGTGAATGGCATCCCCCTCGTTTTCATGGAGGTCAAAAACCTTAACAAAGATGTCCGTACCGCTTACGAAAAGAATTTCAGTGATTACAAGGACTCTATCCCCCACCTTTTTCACCACAACGCTTTTGTCGTATTAGGCAATGGTGAAGAAGCAAAAATTGGATCTATTTCCTCTAAATATGACCATTTTCAGGAGTGGAAACGACTGGCCGAATACGAGCCGGGTGTGGTTGACATGGAAACTCTGTTAAAAGGGGTGTGTTCCAAATACAACCTGATGGACCTGTTTGAGAATTTTATTGTATTTGACGATTCTGGGAGTCATCCTGTTAAGATTGTTGCCCGTAACCATCAATACCTGGGGGTTAATGCGGCTGTGAAGGCCATTGAAGATCGTTCTGCTCGTGAAGGGAAATTAGGCGTTTTCTGGCATACACAGGGATCTGGAAAGTCATACTCCATTGTGTTTTTCACAAAAAAAGCTCATCGCAAACTGGGTGGAAACTTTACCTTTCTGGTATTAACAGATCGAGACGATCTTGATCGACAGATCTATAATACTTTTGCCGGATGCGGACTGGCTGACAACGATGCTGATCCTTGTCGTGCGTCCAGCGGCGCAGATTTGAAAAAAAAGCTTGGGACACAGAAAGCCCACATATTCAGTTTGATCCAAAAGTTTAATCAGGAGATCAAGACAGAAACAGAAGCTTATTCTCTAAGAGACGATATAATCGTCATCACCGATGAAGCTCACCGTACCCAGTACGGCACATTAGCCTTGAATATGCGCAATGCCCTTCCCAATGCCTCATTCATCGGATTTACCGGAACACCGTTGTTCAAAGAAGATGAGATCACTCGCAAGGTGTTTGGAGATTACATATCTACCTATGATTTTCAACGCGCCGTGGAAGACGGCGCTACGGTGCCGCTTTATTATGATGCCAGGGGAGAAAAACTGGGAATCGCCACCCATGAATTAAATGAGAAAATCGCAACCAAGCTTGAAGAACTGGAGATTGATGACATAAATACTCATCAGCGTCTGGAAAGGGCCTTGAAGCAGGATTATCATGTGATAACAGCAGGAAAAAGGCTTGATCAGATTGCCCGGGATTTTGTAGATCACTATTCGGAAGCCTGGGAAAGCGGTAAAGCCATGATGGTGTGTATTGACAAGATTACCTGTGGCAGAGTTCACAAGCTGGTTGAGTTTTATTGGCAACAAAAGATTTTGGAACTTGAAAACAGTACAAGCTCAATTAGCGATGATCAGGAACAGGTATTTCATCTGCGAAAGATCAATTGGATGAAGGAGACTCGAATTGCCATTGTCATCAGCGAAGAACAGGGAGAAATCGAAAAATTCCGTGTCTGGGATTTGGATATCGTTCCCCACCGAAAACTTATCAAAGAAGGGTTTTCTAAGGGAAAAGACAAGAAACTGGATATTGAATCGGCATTTAAAGCTGATGATCACCCATTTCGAGTAGCCATCGTCTGTGCCATGTGGCTGACAGGTTTTGACGTACCTTCACTTTCAACCCTTTATCTCGATAAACCGCTCAAAGCTCATACCCTTATGCAGGCGATCGCCAGGGCAAATCGGGTTTCCGAAGGAAAAAATAATGGCTTGGTCGTTGATTATTGCGGTATCTTGAAAAACCTGAGAAAAGCCCTGGCAACATTTGGAGGACGACCGGACGGAGGCAGGGAGAAACCTGAAGACGTTGAAAAAGAGCCTACCAAGCCAAACGAGGAACTACTAAACAGCCTGATCGAAGCCATTAATCTGGTGCAGGAGTTCTTTACTTCTAAACAATTTGATTTAACGAAAATTAAAGAAGCCTCTGGTTTCGCACTAAATGCAGCAATTATAGAAGCAAAAGAGATTGTTAATCAAAACGATCGTACCCGCAAGCAGTTTGAAATCATGGCACGTGAGGTATTTAAAAAATTCAGAGCCTGCATCAATATCCGGCCTCAAATTAACGAACTGCGGGAAGATAGGAATGTGATTGATATAATCTATAAAGCGTTGCAGAAAGACAGGGAAAAAGCGGATATCAGTCACATAATCCGAGAATTGCATGAAATAATTGACCAGGCCATCGATTTAAAAATCGATGAAAAAGGGCCGGCAACTGCAGGTGATAAACCAACTGGTTATGAAAGCGAATCAAAAAAATACGATATTAGCAAAATCGATTTTGACCGCCTTAGAAAAGAGTTTGAAAGGCGGCAAGGAAAACGCACAACCGTTCAAAATTTGAGACAGGCTGTTGAAAACAAATTGGAAAAAATGTTGCTGCTTAATCCTCTACGAACTGATTTTCAGAAGCACTATGAGAAGCTGGTAAGAGAGTACAATGAAGAAAAAGATCGAATAACCATTGAAAAAACGTTTGAAGCATTGCTTAAATTTGTTCAGAAAATGGACGAAGAAGAATCAAGAGCTGTCAGAGAGGAACTGAAAAACGATGAGTATCTGGCCGTGTTTGATATTCTCAAAAAAGAGGAATTGACCAAAAAGGATATTGTGAGGATTAAAAAGGTATCATTTGAATTGTTAGAAACCTTGAAAGCGGAAAAGCTTAAAATCGAAAACTGGCGAGAAAAAGAAAATACAAGAGATGCAGTTAGACAAACTATTTATGATTTCTTATATAGCGAAGAATCAGGACTACCCGTGGATAGTTACGAAGAAAACGAAATCACGCAACTGACAGAAGAGCTTTTCAAACACATTTTCCGGGCCTACCCAACCCTCCCCTCCCCGGTATATGGAGATGTTGCATAGTTGCATGTAGCACGTACTAAATCCCTTCACATCCATCTCAGATCGTTCCAAAATAAGTGTTTCATCAATTGATTATTGAGCCATTGTAGGACTTTTAAGTTATTCGGAAATTCCTAATAACTCAAATGGGTGGGCTGCATAACGAAGATAGATTTCATCAGTAAATACCGAGATGCAACTGATTAAGTCAGGATAAATCAGAAAATCAGGGGACCGCATACCAGTCATTTGATCCATCACAGTGGGTATGGCTTCACCTGATTTTATATTTAATCCATCACAGTGGGTATGGCGTCACCTGATTTTATATATTGAGGAAAAGAGGCCGGATGAAGGCTAAGGCGATGAACCTGCTGGTGAAACAAAAACAATCTGATGAGTGGCACATCCACCTGAATACTCTGAAAGCAGAACATCCTCGAAAATCAAGTCTGATGAAATTTCTTCGATTGTTCGATACCAGTCCCATCATCAAGAGGAATTAGTCACTGGATTCGTCTCCAGAACGATTTCCGCGTTGATCAATCGCAGCCTGAAAAACACAATCCTGTTGTATGTTTTAGCGAACACTATCAGTTAGCAAACTAAATCTTGACCAATGCCATCTTTATAGATATCTCAGGAGATTAAGGATAAAGGGGTAATTTCACGATTTCTAACAAATAAAGATTATTTGTGCAGATCCCAGGATCGCATCTTAATGAACTACTAAACCAGGAGACATGAATGACGGTAAAACTATTGAAAGAACTTTGTGAAACAGCGGCAATTCCGGGCAGGGAACAATTGCTTATTGACGTTATGAACAGGGAATTAAAAAAAAGCTCGGATAAAGTTTCCGTGGATGGCATGGGGAATGTCATCGGTTATAAAAAAGGAACCGGTAAAACCAGAAAAAAGGTAATGATTGCCGGTCATATGGATGAGATTGGATTTATCGTAACCAACATTGACAAAAACGGCTTTATTCGATTTCTTCCGCGAGGCGGGCACATACCCAAAGTGCTTATCTCCCAACGCGTAAAAATCATGAGCAAAAATCCCGTTACCGGGGTTGTGGAAGGTCCTCCAACCTTCATTTCCGACGACAAGGATGCCAGACGAAAATCAGCTGATTTCAAGGATCTGTTTATCGATACAGGTCTCAGTGCAGCCGTAGTAAAAAAATCGATAGAAGTTGGCGATTTTATCGTATTGGACAGAGGGTTTATCCAGCAGGGAGATAACTATATTTCCAAAGCTTTTGATAATCGTGTTGGGTGCTATATAGTGCTGGAAACAATGAAACGCCTTAAAAAACACCAGGTGGATGTCTACGGTGTGGGCACAGCACAGGAGGAAGTAGGTATTCGCGGGGCCACCAACGCTTCCAGAGATATTGCCCCTGATATTGGTATTGCCCTGGATGTTACGGCAGCATTTGATACACCGGGTGTAGAAGAACATAAACAGGTGACCAAGCTTGGAGCCGGTGCAGCCATTAAGATTAATGATAGCTACTCCATTTCCAATCACGGTATCGTAAAATATTTAAAAACCCTGGCCAAGAAACATAAAATACCCTATCAAATGGAAGTATTGCCATTCGGCGGTACGGATGCCCAGGGTATGCAGATGTTTGGCAGCGGACCTGTTTGTACAATATCGATTCCCACACGGTATGTGCACTCACCCAACGAAATGATCAATAAAAAAGATCTGGAAGCTGCCATCCAATTGCTGGTTAAGTTCATCGAATCCTGCGAAAAATGTAAATTGGAATTCTGAAGCCATTTACGTAAAATTGCCGTGATCAAAAAGGGGTAAGTATTTTTTGGGTACGATTGAAGCTGCGCGTGCCGGTAAGCACGGAATCACTTCTTTTGCCGGTAGCCCACCTTGTTCTTAAATATCGCACCATGTTAAATTTTACATGAGTGCACATCTACACACTTGCAGCTATCTGCAAAAAATGCGAAGCCCAACCCATAGCCGTTAATGACACATATAGAGATACAATCCGGAGGTATTTCCCTGTTTGATAAGATTGAACCGCTTTGGATGAAACTGAATGAAATTCACACGTATGCCTCTGTGCATTTTGCACAAACATTCGAAAAATTTACCTTTGAGGATCGAAAAGTATCTCTCATGGCAAATGCGGAAAATGGGGAGATCCTGGTGGAAATTGCGGTGGATTCCCAAGCGCAAAGTAATATCGGATACTGTGTTACTATAGTTAGCTCGGCCAAAAAAGGAGAAATAGAATCGATCTATGTTGACCCGAAGTATCGAAGTATGGGACTTGGTGATAAATTGATGAAACGTGCCTTGAAATGGTTGGATGAGCGGAATGTTTCAGAAAAAACTACTGCCGTGGTTTTTGGACATGAAAAAGTCTACACGTTTTATGCTAAATATGGATTTTATCCCAGAATCACCGTGTTAAAACAGAGAGATGAGGAGGATTGAGCTTTTATGACCTCCATCCGAGTTTTCTCAATTGGCACCGGAAATCTAAGGCGATATAATTAGATAATTCTTTTGGATAGCTGATTCACAAACTCCGAGATGGGGATTCAAATGAACGAGCGGGAAAGAGCAATATCCGGTGAGGTATTCATCAATGCCAACCTGACTGACGCATGGAATGCCTGGACCACTGAAGAGGGTATAACATCATTTTTTGCACCTGGTTGCAAAATAGAGATAAAACCTGGCGGATATTACGAAATCTATTTTGATCCGGAAGCACCGGAAGGACAGCGTGGGGGTGAGGGACTCAGGGTATTGGCAGTTCAACCTGAAAAAATGTTGTCGTTTACCTGGAACGCGCCGCCCTCCATGCCCGAAGTCAGGCATCAACATACCTGTGTTGTTCTTCGATTTTATTCGATCGAAGATGGCACCAAAGTAACGATTTATCATTGCGGATGGGGATCGGAAGGTGAATGGGACCAAGCCTTTGAATACTTTCAAAAGGCCTGGCTCTCCATTGTACTGCCAAGGCTCGCCTACCGGTTTAAGGAGGGAGCAATCGACTGGTCCAATCCACCGGGAATTCAAGAATTAGCTGGATATAACAAGTAAGGTTTCCGGAGAAGCTTACCCCGGCAATTTAATACTATAGGTAAAAACTCCGATGAGACTGAGGATGATACCATTTGTATCCTGCCTATTCCCGGCTTTTTGGATAGGATAGTTTTCCTTAAAAAGGATATTTTCTACCTTTGATAACTCTCTCCGCCACTTGTCTTTTCAACCCAATCACATTTTCCCGGGGAGCATTTGCCAGTTTATCCACGTCACTCATCAGCTTACCCAGTGAATCGCCGGTTTCGGCAAATGCGAGGATGTTTTTTGCCAATGTTGCTAACTTTGGCAATGTTTCGGCGAAATAGGCTTTGACAGCTGTGATGTGAAGTTCGGCCTTTTTCTCCCCCTTGGTTTCCAACACTTTTAAAGCTCTCAATAATCCGGACTCCATAGCAAAGAGTTCGATGACTATCTCTGCAAGCTGTTCGATCACTTCCTGGTCTTCCTGGAGGGTCTCGAGCAAGTTTTGGGTAACCGTATTGACCGTCAACAGGAACAATAGTTTGGCATTGCGCAGCATTTGGTTTTGCAATCCCAGTCCCGTATCGGCATTTAATTCAGCGGGGTTGATCGATCCGATTTCCTCAAGTCCCTTGCCGACAGCTTCCATCAAAGGTAACTTCCCCTTCATGGTGCTTTTCAGAATATTACCTGTAATCACCAGTCGATTGATCTCGTTGGTGCCCTCAAAAATCCTGTTGATTCTTGAATCACGGTAAGCACGCTCTGCCGGATACTCGGCAATGTATCCGTTTCCTCCGTAAATCTGAACCAGTTCATCCACACAATAATCCAACACCTCACTGCCAAAAACCTTGGCGATTGCACATTCAACGCTATATTCTTCAATCGCTTTGGCGATTTCCTCTCCGTTTTTTCTGGCATTATCATCCAATGTGTTCATTTTGTCGTCTATTGCTGCAGCCAGCCGGAAGACGATGGATTCTGTCATATAGGTCTTGATTGCCATTTGAGCAAGTTTATTACGGATCATGCCAAAGGTATTGATTTTCTTTCCAAACTGAACCCGTTCGTTGGCATATTTGATAGCGATCCCCATGGCACCTTTTTGGGCTCCGAGAGCCGTGGCACCAAGTTTATAGCGGCCAATATTAAGTACGTTGAAAGCAATTTTGTGTCCGGCCCCAATGGTAAAAAGCACGTTTTCCACAGGCACCTTGCAATCTTTCATGATTACTGAAACCGTTGAAGACCCCTTGATGCCAAGTTTATCTTCTTCAGCACCGGTGGATAATCCTTCAAATCCTTTTTCCAGGATAAACCCTGTAAATTTCTCACCATCAACCTTGGCAAAAACCGTAAAAACGTCTGCCCAGGCACCGTTTGTGATAAAGATTTTTTCACCATTTAAGATATAATGGGATCCATCTTCAGATAGGGTTGCTGTAGCAGCTGCATTTAAAGCATCCGAACCGGCTCCTGACTCTGTCAGACAGTAAGCT
>JAKSDL010000713.1 GCA_022360105.1 Pseudomonadota bacterium | reverse complement strand
TTGCTTTTCCCAGGTATCCCCCATGTATTGAGCGACAAACGGTGAAAGCTGTCTAGCCAGCACATCAAGCACAGGTGCCGGATCTTCTCCAGGCAACTCACTCACCACTTTGTTCAGCGCTGGTATTTGGTCTGTCAGCTCGAACAGAAGATTCCGCCATTTTGTATAAGCCTGATTTCCTCGTTGCTCAATGGAAAGCTCAGGATAGTCAACAGTTGCAGAATGCAGGAAATAGTTATAGATCCTTTTTGAAAGCTTGTTAGACACCATCACTTCATTAGGATCCAGCTTCAATCCCATGGTACTGTTTAGCCAGCTGACTATTCTGTCGTAGTCGGTTTTAGGCAATTTAAGAGCCTTTTGCTCGAAGACCGCGATTTTTTCGGAACGAGCAATGCCATCCCTGATTTCGGTCCACTCTTCGACTATTTCATCTCTTTGAGATTGAAGGTCCAGCAAAAATTCGATGTTTTTGTCGATGAACCATTGCATCAAAGGCATATATTGTTCAACAAAAGCATCATCGCTTGGTTTTGGAGCACTCTCCCATGGAAGCCGACGCATGGGTAACACCATGATAATCGAATCTTCCTCTGTTTCAATGGTAATATCTTTTCCGCCCTTAGGATCCTGTTCTGACAAATCCGTATTCCAAAAAACACCTCCAACAGGTGAGGTTGATTTTATGGTAAACAGGTTAGTTTCGCCGTAATTTAAAACCAGGCTATTTGTCAGCGGAAACCAAAAGCTTGATCTCAGCTCATGTTCAGGAATGGTATCCCCCCTCTCGATTCCACACAGATGGAAAATATTGTAAAGAACCTGCTTGGAAAGGAATTCCGACTGGAACTGGGTAGCCTTTACCAGGTTGACAAACGCCTGAGTCATTTTTTCCCTGGTAAACTGCACTCGATGTGCCTTTACCAAGTTCGTAAAATTAGGGAAGGTATTCTCGGAAAATTTGATAACTCCTAAAGTTTGACCATCGATGGAAGGAGAAGAATCTCTGTAATGGTGTATTCCACGAATCAATGCGGCAATCCAGCTTTTCAATGTTGCTGGGTCGGCTTCTGACTTCTTGTTACTGCTCTCACCCAGCGATATGTTTCGAGCTTTTACTTCCTCCAGAAACTTCTGCATTTTAACAACGGAGGAGTTAAAGTTATTCTCACACTCCGCAGCAATTAATGCACACTTCTGCCCTACCTGGGCTTGCAGTCTTCTGGAGTTTTTAATTTTGTACATTTTATTAAAGTACTCCAGAAAAAACTGCAAATTGAATTCGTTCGAACGCTCACCCTTGCCGTAAAAACTGCCCTGACTTTGCGTTTTTTCAGGATCCTTACTTACCATGCGTTCGGCATACCTTTTTTCCAACTGATTCTGAAGACCTGTCAGCCGCATTCGATAAATGCTGGGATTAAATAATTCCAGGTCCAGAGGGGGGAAGGCCTTTTTTTCATCAGGAACAGCTTTTGACACTCTGCCAGCTATTTCCGTCAGGGTATTACGCCATTCCATTTGTTTGGCGGCAAGTTGATTTGGCTGGGTTGCATTCTTGTATTTCATATCGAAATACTTCCGCAGGAAAGCATTGATTGATTTGCCATTGACGGGAATGTTTCCGGGCCAGTTTATACCAAACTTTGATTTGAGATAGGTTTGAGCTATACCCCAGGCTTCTGCATCCCAATTCTTTGGATCCATCTGGTTATCCAATTGTTTGGCATAAATCTGCTGGTTTATGGCTTGTATAGTATTTGTCGCCTGCTCCCACAAGGTTTTTTGGAGATAGATGAACTCAAACAAACGTTCCTGTACGGTCTGAAAGACGTTTTCAAAGATCTTCTTCTCTTGATTAAAGCTTTCATCCTCAATGTTGGTATCCTTAAAATCCCTGATAAAGCTTCCCATGGGAATTTTAATAACCAAGGCAGGTTTGTCACTGGAGATCCTGATTGTTGCTGCCCGCTCGGAATTAGCTGAAACAATTCCCTTGTCGCCAACCAACGTTGGCGATTTCATCTGCACAACAACCTGACCGGCTACCAAAACGTCCATAGTGCCTGTACACAGAAGAAAAATATCTCTTCCGGATTCACCCTGGACAATGATGTCATAGTCCTTATTGAAAAAGCCGAATTGAAGTTGGTCTTTCAGCTCTTGCCCCAATGTTTCCAGACAGCCTCTTGTCAGCGGATAACTGTTTAACAGGTCAGCTGCGATCTGAATACATTCTTTGTTTGCATCTTTAAATGAAAAATACTTGTCCGAATCCCACTGAGGCATATGAATTTTTCTCCCACTGATTGGGCATCTGCATATGAAGCGCCGGGGAAGTTAGCTTATATGCAATGAATAAATGTTAATTCTTTTGAATACGTTGTTGTTCACCATATTCTTATGATGAATACTCTAATGAAAAATTTATTTCAACTAACACTCGAACTATATGCTCATTGCAAAAGCAAATGCATGGGTTCACATATCCAAACTCTGAAAATACTTCCAGCCCTCGGTATCAGAGTTGACAAGGCTAATGAATTGCGAATTTGAAGGAATAACATATTGCCCCTTTCACGAATCAATTGGTTGAAACTGCCATTAACATGGTGGCCTTAAATGGATCGTGTTCTAAGTGAAGTGTTTTTGAAATTGAGCCATTCATTTATTACCCGTGTTATTCCAACACCGTGTGAACCATTGGAAAGCATGATCCTTGTAAATTCATCCTCCAAATATATCTCTTCCACATTGGCTTGTTCAAGAGATTCTTTATACCTTTTGTCTAAAATTTCAGCAACTTTATAAGCTTTTTTTTTATGCCAACAATCATCGTCGCCGCCAATACTATCTGTGAATCTATTTCCTCGAATGATCTGGCCGATTCGGTTTCTCCAGGAATAATCACTTTGGTTACTTTGGAAATACCTCCTTTTTTTTAACAAATCCCTATCGAAAATGCCCGTCTGAAACAGCTCAACTGCCGTTTGAACTACGAAATAAACGGATCTTTCTTAATGTTCCAGCAATGCAAAATACAGGTCTAAATGGGCTAATAAATCGGTCTGACATCCGGAAACCAGTTTTTTTTTAAACGGCGGAAAAATCACCAAAATCGAACACTGTTCAAATTCCGAACCCAAGAGATACGATCATCATCCATTTATCAAACTCGTTCTCTTCCTTGACATAGTCGGAAGATTCTATAGTCCCTCTAATGTAGCGCAGTCTGAAGTCGATCACCAAAAAACTATCTCCGCCATACATGCCAACGGAAAACGCACCAACCTTTGAATGAACAGTCTCATCTCTTGTTTTTTTTACAAGTTCGCCTGCACTAGCATAATACTTTTTTTGATTCATTGTCAGTTCCAAAGTATTGTAACCAACCCCCACGTATGCGGAAACAAAGTCAAAAACCTTTGCAGGGCCTTCCTCGAACGTCTTAAAATCCAGCATTTTAAGAAACATGGGTAGTTTCAGATCTCCTTCAAAATTGTTTTTCTTAACACTTCCATCCTCATCTGAAATTGTTTCCAAAAACTCCATTTCCTGCATCAAGGAAAAACGCAGTCCATAACTATTTTGAAAAATCAGGGTTAAATCATATCCCGGCCAGTTTTGTTCCATAAGCTCATAATGAACCATTGCCGAAAAGTGCACCAATTGTTGTGCCGAACTGATTGATGAAAACACCAAGATGCAACATGGCAAAAGCATTAGGTTTTTGCGAAAGGCCGATAGGTAGAGACCAGTCATAATGTAACGTTTCACTTGAGATCTGATGATGAATGTTTGTAGAGCAAAAAAACACGTCTTGTTGGATGTTAATCCTTTTGTTCCTTTAAATTATGGGAATATGTCAAATTAAGCAATTGAAACAATAATGGATTCATTGTTTGAAATAGATACCTTCAAATCAGACGTTGATTATTTTAATACCGAAAAGAATAAGGGCGGGACAGTTAAAATTGCACTGCTTCGTAAGTAGCTCCGGGTTTGGTAACTATCAATCCTTTTAGATCCAATGACGTCAGGGCGGCTAACAATCGTTGTATTGGTAAATCTGATTGATCGATCAAACGATCTTTTTGAGTGATACCGTTTTTAATAAGCGTCAGTACTTGTTGCTCTTCCACGCTTAGGTCTTGCGGTATTTGAGGATCTTTTTTGCTATCATCATAACAAACATGAGCACTTAACGTTTCAAACTCTTCCAAAATATCTTCAGCTTCGATTACCAGTTTCGCCTGGCTTCTTTGGATCAGCCTATTGGTACCTTTGTAGAAATTTGAGTCAGCAGGACCCGGCAAGGCAAACAATTCCCGATTTTGTTCTATGGCATAACCAGCAGTGATTGTAGCTCCGCTTCTCTCACCCGCCTCAATAACAATCACACCTTTTGATAACCCACTTATGATGCGGTTTCGTAAAGGAAAGTTTCCTGCTACAGGTTTTGTGGTCATGGGAAACTCGGATAACACAGTTCCTTTGTTTTGGATGTTTGTTGCCAATTTACGGTTCCTCGCCGGATAAATATCCGATAAACCGTTGGCAAGAACGGCTATCGTATTTAATCCTGCTTCCAAAGCGGCTGAATGAGCTGCTGTATCAATTCCTAATGCTAAGCCACTTACGATGACAGTTTCAGGTTTGATGACTGACAGGCGCTTTATCAGTTTTCGGCACATATTCTGTCCGGCAAATGAAGCTTTTCTTGACCCGACAAACGCCAGCATAAATCCGGATTCCAGATCTTTTGAACCTTTCAAGTAAATGATGGGAGGTGCGTTATGTATTTGCTTAAGAGCTGCTGGGTAGGCAGTGTCGGTAAAATCCAGCACATGAACTTCATGCTTGTTTATTAGCTCCAGCTCTTTTATGAACTCCTTCGACTCCATTGCCCATGGAATGCCGGAGGTAACCGAAGGATTTACACCCAGCAACTCAGCCAGGCGTTGATGAGGGGTATTAAATATTGCATCAATACTGCCAAGCTTTTCCCATAGAGTTTGTATGCGAACCGGTCCTAGACCAGGGATCATCCAAAGTGCGATGATTCCTTTTGTTGTGTCTGATAGTGTTTCCATTAAAAAACACTCATCGATTGAACCTCTCTTTTGGCCTTGGCTGCTGACCTTGAGGTTGGAAATCGTGCAATGACCTGCTCAAAGTAGTACCTGCCCTTTATGGGTTGATTGCGTTGAGAATAAATTCTGCCAAGCATCAATATTGCGTCCGGAGTCTTATATCCTCTTCTTGTTTCTTTGTGCTGATAATTGCGCAACACTTTTCGAAATGCATGTTCAGCACTCAAAAAGTCGTCTAATTGATAGTATGATTGCCCAATCCAGTATTGAGAATTATCCGCATCCATATCACTTGGATATCGTTTCACAAAATCTTTAAACAAGCGAATGGCTATTTTGAAGTCTCGGTTGGAGTATGTTTTGAACGCCTGTTGGTACTTCTTTTTCGCTCCAGGTACAATTTTTAGATTAATAGGAGCCGTAGGAGGTTTCAAATCCGGATCTTCCCAAGCAGATTTTGGCTTCGTTGTAATAAAGACCGAGTTGGAGTCTTCTGCTGCCATCAGGTCATTTTCTTTTTTTATTGTGACTGACTGTTTTTTTGCCTTTGCAGTAGCATCAGGAAGCAGGGGAACGGTTTTGATCGCTTTTGAACCTTTTGGAGTACTAAATTCACCGGAAAGCCCGGCCACTTCAGTTTGTTCGATTTTGACACTGGCAGGTTTCTTGGTTGAAGAAGGGAGTTCAATAGGCTTGGTTTCCCTTGCAGAAAGCTGGGTTAGCCTATCTGAATTGTTCTTCAAGCGATTGTTCATCTGCTTTAGATTAATTTCCAGCAATTGAATGGTATTGCTTAAGCTTTTGATTGTCTCTGAACTTTCGTCGTTTTCTTTTTGTCTTTTTTCTTCCAGTTTGATTAATCTTTTGCGCAATTCAACATTTTGCTTGAAAAGTTGTTTATATTTTGACGCCAGATCTTTATAAACAGCCTTATCAATGTCATTGATGGCAAAAGTTTCAGGTTTGGGGTCTGCGGAAGAACACCCGATAAGGAAAATACTTATAAGCATCCCTGCCCATAGGCTAACTTTACACCCGTTTAAATATTTCATGATATACCTTTAGCGTTTTCCTACCTTTTTTCATCCATACTGGTCTTACTAGTTAAGACCCATTTTCATTTCCTTCTTTTTTTCGTCATAAACGCGCTGAAATTCCTCGGCCAAATGGGGTTGCTGATTGTTTTTATAAGCAACGATCAATTGTTCAACCACACGCTGCCACCCATTAAAGTTTGGGTATTCCCGCATAATGTATCTGTACCTGAAAATAGCCTGCTCATATAGCGAACGATCCATGTACCAGTTGCCTATAATCAGCTCGTGTTCTGCCAGGGCTTCGATGGAATTGTTAAGGTATTTTTCGGCATCTCTCAGGTAGAGACTATCCGGATACAGAAAAAAGAACCTTTGATATTCATTAATTATTTTCTTAAAATGTTCCGGATCTCTTGAAAATGCATATTCTCTGCCGAAAAAGAAGCTTATATTTCTCTTGTAATTCAGTTCTATCAGTCTTCCTAAAACGTACGGAACCAAATGGCTGTAAGAGTTAAAATTCAGAAAAATCCGGTAATTGGTTTCCGCTTCATCATATTTGCCATCATCAGCCAAGATATGGGCGTCTGCCAGTTTCAGATATGAGTATGCTGCGTATCGAGTACCGGGATTTTGTTCGATAATACTTTGAAACAATGGGGTTGCACTGGCATAGTTACCTTTATCCATAAACTGAATTGCAGCATCGTATTTTTCTTCCATAGTCATTAGTTCGACGTTGGCGCTGGAACCACCGCAACTCGAAACTGCAAAGACAACTGCTATAGTAAGGGCTAAGCCATTTACGATCTTACAAATATCTTTCATAAATAGTAAGTGGACTAAAAAGTTAATGAGGTAGATATGGAAATCTGCCATAAAAGCAGAAGAACAAAAGGTGCAGGATGTGGGTTTGACCAAAACAAGAATGATTTTATCTTTATCTCATGTCCAAAGTTGAAAAACTCGTTTGTTTAATGCTTAATTAACTAATTGACACAGCCAACCGCGTTTGTGAAGTGTGATTTGAGTTGACTTTCCAAATTCATTAATTATTGCTAGGTATTAAGCCTTATAAGAATCAGTAATCGCCATTCACCTTTTTCCTGATAATAGCCATGTATTTTTTCGACCTTGTTCCACCTGTTGTTTACAAGTCTGTCATACCTGTATTGCTTATGTTTGCATTAGAAAGGTACACGCTGTTCAAGATGTCCAGGACACCTGGCGCGACCAAATGGGTACAATCCAAATTTTGGCTGCATCCAAATTTCATCAGTCGCTGTCGGTATCCCATGGGTGTTGTTTCGGTGCTATTGTATCATATGGGTATTGTTCTATATCCGGGTGAGACTGAAACTATTTGGCAACATGCGGGTATTCTATGTTTTGCGTTTTGGATGATAACCGATATCACCGATGGAACCATTGCAAGGTATTTCGATTTGCACTCGGTCGAAGGGGAAAGCATCGATCCTTTATCAGACAAATTATTGATTTTCCCGCCTTTGTTCTATTTTGCTTATGTCAATGTCATACCAATGTTAGCAGTTATCGTGTTTTTATTTTTTGATATTGTCGGAACTGTTTCCAGACATTTTATTTCCAATAAGGCAGCCAACCTTTTTGGGAAATCGAAAACTTTTCTTGCAGCCCTGACCCTGGTGCTTATTACCATGCAACAGGTTTACTACCCCGAAAATACTTGGAATATTTATGTGGCCACCTTAAACGGTGCCGTGTTTCTCTCCTTTTGCAGCATGTTCTTCAAAGTCATTCCCAACTACTGGTATGCCAACATTCTTAGCCTAATGAACCTTGTATGCGGACTTTGTGGGATTTCTCTTGTTTTGATATTCAGCTTTTTTAATCCCGACATTTCCTTTTTAAATGATTACCCCTGGATTCAAAGACTAGTGAAAACACGCTATCTTGAGCTGGCTTTTTCACTTGTCTTTTTAGGCCAGTTTTTGGATATGTTTGATGGAAGGGCAGCGGATAAATGGGGCAGTACGCCAAAAGGGGAATTGTTTGATGATCTGGCCGATGGAACAAATTTCGGTGGTACCATAGCTCTTGTTATCTGGGCTGCTTTTAAGCACAGCTTTCTGGGGATCGGCCTTGCGCTTTTGCATTTTATTTGCACAGTATTTAGATTATATCGATTCGTTATCAACAAAAGGAAAGAGGGGGTTGAAAGCGGAGTTCAAATATTTAACGGACTTCCTTCCCCGGCAGCGGCCTTGGTCAGTGGTTCTGTTGTATTATTACAGATCAGTCAATCCATAAAAATAGGATTTGTCGTGCTGATTGCCGCATTGATGGTTTCGAAAATTAAGTATATACATTTTGGACGGGTTATCCTGCCAGCCATACCAAAATTGATTAAGGTGGTAATTCTTTCGTTTATTATTATGGCCGTGCTGTTTGGATCGATGCCGGGTAACTCCCAAATTTTGTTTTGGACTGTATTCCTTGTTTCATTTGCCTATCTGGTTTTAGGATACAATTGGAAGTTTTATAGAGAGCTGGTATCAAAATAGGCAATTTATTCATTCCCTTAAGGAGCATTACATGGATATTTACGTAGATTCCGCGAATATTGACGAAATCCGTCAGGCCAAAGAACTAGGTTTGGCAGATGGAGTAACAACGAATCCAACCCTGATTGCAAAAGAAAATGGTGAGTTTACCGAGATCTTGAAAGACATCTGCAAAGAAGTATCGGGTCCTGTTCATGCGGAAGTGTTATCTCTGGATTTTGAGGGAATTGTTGCAGAAGGAAAAGAACTGGCAAAGGTTTCTGATAATATCGTCATAAAAATCCCAATGATCGAAGAAGGATTAAAAGCCGTTAGAGTATTGCGAGAAGAGGGCATTGATACCAATGTGACTCTGATGTTTTCAGCCAGTCAGGCAATTTTGGCGGCTAAAGCCGGTGCAACCTATGTTTGTCCGTTTTTAGGACGGCTTGATGATATTTCGTCAGATGGTTTGGAGTTGTTGGGAGTCATCAGAAGTATCCTGGTAAACAACCCGGACCTTGATACCAAAATTATTGCCGCATCCATTCGAACTCCTAATCACGTGGTTGAGCTTTCCACAATGGGTGTGGATATCCTGACGGTTCCTTCAAAAGTACTGAAACAGATGGGTAAACATCCGCTTACCGATATTGGCATCGAACAATTTGCCAAAGACGCCGAAAAATTCAAATAAGATCGGTAATGGACTCTTTAAATATTATCAGGGAGGTAGTCTCTCTGGAAATTGCTGCATTGAAAGATCTTCTTGATTCCATTGACGAATCTTTCGAAGCAGCTATTCAGTTAATTCTAAAATCTCCTCGTAAGATTATCCTGACCGGAATGGGCAAGTCAGGTCTGATTGCCCGAAAGATAGCTGCGACCTTTTCTTCAACCGGAACGACCGCCATCTTCCTGCACCCTTCTGAAGCGCTACACGGTGATTTGGGCATGGTTGAACAAGGTGATACCCTGATTTTAATAGGTAAATCCGGTGAAAGCGATGAATTGGTCGGCATTCTTCCCGTATTGAAGAAAATGGAATGCAAACTGATTGCAATTACCGCCAATCGGGAATCTACCCTGGCTAAACATTCTCAGGTGGTGCTTTTTACACCGATCGAAAAAGAAGCTTGTGCTTTGAACCTTGCACCGACAGCTTCTACAACCGCCGCATTGGCAGTGGGAGATGCCTTGGCTGTAGCTTTGATGCGCAAAAAAGAATTCACCAGCAGTGATTTTGCCCTGTTCCATCCCGGTGGTCGCTTAGGTAAAAGATTATTATACAAGGTCGACGATTTAATGAAGTCGGGTGAGGAAAATCCAGTGGTCAATTTGGATGATACGTTTGATACTGTGATCTCAGCGATAACCAAGGGTGGGGTCAACGCGGTGTCTGTCATCGATGACCGGGGGTTTTTCAAAGGGCTTATCACCGGCTATGATCTCAGAAAGGCTTTTCAAACCACAGAAAAGTTAAGAAGTTTAAAAGCCAGGGATATCATGTTTGATAATCCAACCACGATATCCGCAGGCGTTTTTGCCATAGAAGCCTTTGAAAAGATTAAAAACAGCCCCAAGCCATTATTGCTGCTACCTGTCTTGGACGATTCAAAAAAATCGGTCGGCATAATTACCATGCAAGCCATGATCAGAGCCGGATTATAATCTTGCACTAAACCTATCTCCGGATCGATTTTGAAAAAAATCCAATACCGCATTGAGTATCTGTTTTATCAGATACTCTCTATGACAATTGTCCTCCTTCCCAGAAAAATTATAGCTTCACTTGCCGTCTTCTTCGGCCTGTTTCTTTACTATAGCGGTGTCCGCAAAAAAATCATCGAAACCAATCTCAACATTGCTTTTGGTGATACACTAAATCGTAAAGCACTAAAAAAAATTCGGAAAAAAACCTGTATAAACGCCGCTATCGTTGCTTTTGAGTTCATATACCTGAAACGCCTTAAGTTAAGCCAGCTAAAGAATTACATAAAATTAAGCGGATTGGAATTGCTGGAAGAGGCACTTCAAGAAGAGAAAGGGGTTATTGTAGCGGGAAATCATTTTGGAAACTGGGAACTGATTTCAGGTGCCATTTCTTATTTTGGAACACCTATGTATATGTTTACGGGCATGCAGAAAAACCTGTTAATAGACAACGCCATTAACGACATTCGCAGAAAATTTGGCACCGTTACCATATCAAAAGCTAAATCCGCAGCTTTTGATATGATGAGGGCTTTGAAGCAAAACAAACCATTGGGCATGGCAGGGGATTTGAACGTTCCGCACGACAATTTATTTGTTAATTTTTTTGGTAAAAAAGCAGTTGTCGGGCAAGGGCTGGCGACCTTCGCCTTAAAGCGGAAAGCACCGTTGCTTTTTATCTGGAGCGTACGTGAATCGCCCTTTAACTATAAAGGATATTTGAAGCGGATTGATTATCAAATTTCCGGAGATCAGCAGCAAGATCTGGAAAGGCTGGCACAATCGATATCAGATGAGCTGGAGGACAAGATTCGTCAAAACCCTGACCAGTATTTCTGGTTCAACAGAAGATGGAAGACTCGCCCTGCTGACGATCCCGACCGTGTGTATTAGAGTTGAGGGAGCTTAGGATACTCCCTCAACAAATCATGTTAATAGTTATTCACCATATCGCGGAGTTCTCGACCAGGTCTGAAAACAGGCAGTTTTTTGGGCTTAACTTTTACCTTCTCTCCCGTTTTCGGATTTCTACCTACGTATTCTTCATATTGTTTGGTGCTAAATGAGCCAAATCCCCGGATTTCCACTCTATCACCATCTTTTAAAGCATCCTTGATGGAGTTGAAAAAAAGGTTAACTGTTTCTCTGGCAATCTCTGTCTTCTGTTTCGCGCTTGTTTCGTCGATATAATCTTCCATTTCCAGGACCAGCTTTTCGATCAACTGAGATTTCTTCATCTTCATTTTTCTATATTCCTCCATCTAGAGAAGTTAGCAGAATTATTGCTCAAGCCTATCAAAAAAAAGAAGCAATATCAAATAATTTAAACCTTAAACACTGAAGTTTTTAAGAGTGTTTTTCCTTGCTCCCTATTCTTGAAAAACCAAACCTATTACCCGGTTTATTGAATCCCCATTTTAGCCTTTAAAGCTTCCAGTTCTTTGGAACTTGAGCTGGTACCCGAACCCGAATCGTCAGTCAACAGGGCTTGATCGATTTCATCGTCAACAGTTTTTGATTTTTCAGCCAAGTCACCATAAGCAATGGCGAGTGTCTCTTCTTCCTCAACTTTTTCTTTCATTCGTTCCAGCATAGCAACGGTTCCAGTGGAGTCCACATTAGATAATTGTTTATTTATCTTTTTTGTAGCCGAAGCAGTTTTAGCCCTGGCTTTTAGTGTCACCAGCTCATTTTCGTATTGGGTAATCTTCCCTTTGAGAGTATCGATGTTTTTCTGCAAGGCTTGTACGGTTTGGTTTTGTGCATCAAAAGCGTTTTTTGCTATCGCAACCTGTTTGGAGAATTCCTCTTTTCTAGCTAATGCCTCCGTTGCCAACCTGTCTGCTTTTTCAGGTTCCAATTTGCCCGATTGGCCTTGCTGAAGCAGCGCCATAGCCTTACGCTCCCAATCTGCAGAGCCATTTCTTGCTTTTTCCAGATCTCTTTCGGCTCGAATCGCAATTGCTTTAACTTCAGCAAAATTTTGCATAGCCTGCTCAAGGTCCTTCTTTAATTCCCTAACTCCCTGCTCTGTCATCTTCACAGGATCTTCAAGCTTATCAATGATAGAGTGAGCTTCTGCACTGCCAAGGCTAAAAACTCGACGAAAAAACCCAGCCATGATGTCTCCTTGTTATCCTTAATTCTTGTTTAATGTTAGTAATTCGGTGGAATATTCTGCCAGCCCGAGACTCAAGGCATTTATAGTTCCTTCGAACTCATTAAAATCCAGGTTCTCCAGTTGGAGGGTATCCCTGAAAATAACCTGCTTTCCTTCCTCATCCACAACAAAAGCACCATGAATCAATGTACGGTTCATTTGTAGAAGTCTCAGAAAATGCTTTTCAGAAGGACTACTTATTCCGTAAATAAGCTGTTCGAAAATCAGAATGGTTTCTTCACAGTCGATGATTAAGTTGTATATTCCCTTGTCTTCGTTTGAAACAACAATCAGCTCCTCTTTGTCATCTTTATGAATGACGTCAAGGCCCAGTGTTTCAGCATATTCAACTACTTTCGAAAAATACTGGCTCATATGGCTAACTCTCAAATTATAGGTTCAAAACAGGAAAACTTATTTTATACCAATCAGTTGAAATTCAGAAAGCGAAATCTTTAAAATTTTTTCCGAGTAAGTTGCAGACTATTGTAAGGATAATTGCGACGGATTAATAGAGCTTTTTACGCTTATTGGAAGGAAGAATGTTCATTGCTTCCCGATATTTAGCAACCGTTCGGCGGGCAACTTTAATTCCGGCATTTTCGAGAAGTTCGGTTTTTATCTGTAAATCGGTATACGGCTTCTTCTTGTCTTCAGATTCAATAAGCTTTTGAATATAGTCTTTAATTTTTTTAGAAGAGATAACATCGCCATCTCCCTGGTCAATTCCGCTTGTAAAGAAGTATTTTAATTCAAATATACCCTGGGGAGTATAAACATACTTATTGGTTGTGATCCGACTGACAGTGGATTCGTGGACTTCAATGTCCTCGGCGACGTCCTTTAGAACGAGTGGCTTAAGATAGTCAATACCTTTTTCAAAAAATTCGGATTGAAACTTGAGGATGCTTTTTGTAACACGATAGATGGTCTTCTGGCGTTGTTCTATACTTTTCATTAGCCAGTCACCTGCCTTAATTTTCTCCAGGATATATTGGTAAGTCATATCCTGCTCACCTTCGCCTTCTTTCTTAGGCTGTACAGGTTCTTCCTTGTTCTCTTGAAGCAGCTTTTGATAGTAGGGATTAATACGCAATCGGGGAATACTGTCCTGGTTCATACTGACCACGTATTCGCTTCCGCGTTTGTAGATGAATACATCGGGAACAACATATTGAGTTACTTCTCCGCCAAATGGTCTTCCGGGTTTGGGTTCAAGTTCGGTAATTACCTGGTATGCTTTGACCACCTCCTGGATATCAGCTTTTTGAAGTCTGGCAATTCTCTTTAAATCCTTTTGTTCAAGAAATTGCATGTTTTCCGTGATGATTTTCATCGCCAGTGAATCAGACATACTTAATACAATCAACTGGTTTTGCAAGCATTCCTGCAGGGTTCTGGTCGCAACACCGGGGGGATCAAACAACTGAATTCTCCTGATAATCCTTTCTAAAACACCGCATTGTTCATCACTGACCTGCGAAATATCTACCTCCTCATCAAGCTCCTCTTCTTCATCCAAAACCGGGGCTTTCTTTTTTCTGCCTTTTTTCTTGATTGCTACTTTTTCACGGGTTTCATGAAATACATCGAACATGGCCACTGCATCATCATCGGTGTCAGAATCAATTTCGTTGTTTAGCAGCAGTTTTTTGACCAGTTTATGCAGAGGAGGTGTTGTAGCCAGCAGTTCCCTGACAGAGATGGAGAGATATCCTTCATCATCGATGTTGCCGATAATGAATTCAGCGATTTCCTTTTCTATGTCCGTCATTTTTGACAGATCCAATTGCCAGAAAAGGTGGTCCATCAGGGATGACTCCCTGGAAATAGTAGCTTCTAAAGGGTTGGAATGGTCATCGGAATCGCTGGTGCGGTTTTTGACATCCTGCATCACTCCTGCGCCGGATTCGATGTAATTTTGCCACTCTTCATCGTATGACAGCTGTACCTGCTCATCTACAAGATTGGTAGCTTCAGTTGTTTCTTCGGTTTTCTTTTCAGTTGACTCATCTTCTTCCTCAACCGGTGTAATCTCAAGGGTCGGGTTTTCAATCAGACTTTGGTCTATTAACTCTTCCAATTCTATACGAGAGAGTTGAAGAAGTTTTATCGCTTGCTGTAATTGTGGGGTCATGATGAGCTGTTGGCTCATCCGCATTTCTAACCCCATTCGCATGGAAACCATGATGATTCTTTTTTTAACGCAAAAATTATGAAAAATTTACAACTGACTCAAAAATTTAAGTCAACCTGATTCGTTTGTCCAAAAACTACCGCTACTTATTGTCTATTAATAACATGATCTATATCTTTAAAACAACAGTTTGTCAAAATGGAGAAGGGTTATTCGTTTTTCAATAATCATCTCAAAAAAATGAATTCTTTTTCAACGTTATCGGTTTCTCTATCTCCTTTTTTTACTCTTTAACGCGAAGCCAACTCCTCAACGATTTCCTGAATACGGACTGTTCTTTTCTCTTTGGACAAAGGCGCTACGGAATTAAACACAATCCTGGCATCGGTCGCCAGATCAGATCTTAAGGCATCCAACTCATCTTCACTGCCAACCATTGTTTTGAAAAAACTACCAATGTTTTTAACAGTCCCTGACTTCTGTTCCAAACGTCTTTTGTTTCTCAAAACGGTATAATAATCAGCCGCTTTGAACTCTTTGAAAATCATTTCGAAATCTTCAATAATTTCTGCCAGATGAGATCTGTTATCTGAATTCTCAATCTGATAGGACAGATGGTAATCCTGCATCAGGTTTTCCACCACCAAATCGATTTTTAAATTGTCCAGGTTAATCTTTCCAAGGCTCAGCATCCCAATCCCCGGTATTGCAATATAGAGCTCTTTAGTACCGACGGCTTCAATAAATTTGGCCAGTTCGGCTTCAAAATCTCCTTTATCTTCTTCAAACAATCTCTCAAGTACGCCCGGTTCAAGCGGAATATGATCTCTGTTTTTATCCCAATCTTCTATTGAATTCAGTAGGAGCGCGCAGGTTTCAAATAATCCTGAGAGGTTTTCAACCTTTCTGCCGTAAATAACCGCCAGGGAACTAATTCGATTTGACATGCGTATCATGGTCTTCACCATGTTTATCAAGCTCACTAGAATACCGGTACCCGGTAGATTGGTAGCTACAATGGCTCCTAGAAAAACGCTGACTGATTTGTCAAACGAATCCAGTAACAGGCTGTATTTTTGACTTCGATAGGGATAGGAGGTTTCAATTAACTTCTGTCGCTCACTTTCGGATAGATCCCTGATATCTTCGATTCTGCTTATCTGCCTGTCCAGAATCTCGGAAGATCTGGAAATAATCCATGATTCATAATCATCATTTCTGCTGAGTTCCAATCCTTTTTTCAAGAAGTCAAACATCAACTCTTTGATGACCGGCTCCATTTGTTTGAATTTGGCTTTCGTTAAGCTGGAAACATCAGATGCCAGTTTGCCAAGTCTTTCCAAAATTGGTGTAACGGGCGTGTTTATAAGCTGTTTACTGAAAAAATCTTTTTGCTCCTTTTTCGTTTTTCTATTTTTATTCCATTCCTTAATTTTATCGATACCGGAACTTAATTTCTGATTTGTCTCCTGTAGGGTATCCAAACCTGACTGACCTTCAAAAGGTTCCATAACCCTGTTTCTGGCAAAAGTCTGCAGCAGATCGATTTCAGTAGCTGTCAATTGATTAATAAAATCAAAATAGGCGGTCTTGTCCATAAAAACGGTATATAAGCTGTTGCTGTGGCAAAATCAATATTCTGAATTAAAAGCGGCATCTGAGGGCTTGCACATTGCATTAGAGCAGGTTCACTGCTAGATTAACAAGTCAGTTCTTAATTTTTTGCAAAACTATTGATTCGGGTGAGGATACAAACCTGTTGATCTTGTATTTCACTCAATTCTTGAATGTGCGTAAGGGTACTTAAACTAAAATGACTTTGTTACGGATTGTCGATGCAGAGGGACTGCTTCGTTCTCTGGACAGCTTGACAGAATTCGATGATCAGCTTTCCGGGATTGTAAGTAAAATTATCAGTCGTGTCCGAAATCATGGTGATCAAGCGCTGCTTGATTACACCCTGGAGTTTGACAAGGTGCAGCTGAAAAACATCCGCGTAGACAGGCAAGACCTGGTTAAAGCCCATGAATCGGTTGACAGCAGGATCAGGCAAATACTTCAAAATGCTATCAGAAATATCAAGCATTTTCATGAACATCAAAAGCAGGAAAGCTGGACTCAATCGTACGGAGACGGAACCATATTGGGAGAAAAGGTGACTCCATTGGATAGGGTGGGAATATATACTCCGGGTGGTAAAGCTTTCTATCCCTCTACAATTATTATGAATGCGATTCCAGCACAAATTGCAGGTGTGAAGTCCATCGCTGTTGCTTCGCCACCAGGTCCTGAAGGATTGCCACATCCCCTGGTTCTGGCTATTTGTTATCTATTAGGGCTGGAAGAGGTAATAGCTGTTGGCGGAGCTCAAATCATAGCAGCCCTGTCCTATGGAACGGATAGCATTGATCCTGTTTGCAAAGTGACAGGACCGGGTAACAAATTTGTAGCGGAAGCCAAAAGGCAGGTATTTGGAAAAGTAGGCATCGACTCCATTGCAGGTCCCAGCGAAATAGTGATTTTACATAATGATTCCGATGTACCTGCAGAGTATTTGGCCAGGGATTTGCTTACTCAAGCTGAGCATGATGAAGACGCCCGGGCGATATTAATCACTACGCTTCCTGAAACTGCAGCTGAAGTGCAATCAAGAATTGATCAGCTTGTACCGGGTTTGCCAAGAAAAGAGATTATAATGAAATCGCTTCAATCCAACGGGTGTATTGTAGTGGTGGATACCATTGAAAAAGGGATCCAACTTGTGAATAAAATTGCCCCGGAACACTTGGAACTCATGGTCAAGGACCGAACGATCCTTGACAAAATAAACAATGCAGGAGCGATTTTTATCGGCAAATGGTCTTCGGAAACTATTGGAGATTACTTTGCAGGACCAAACCACACTATACCCACATCGGGTGCTGCAAAATACGGATCTCCACTGTCGGTTCGGGATTTTCAAAAGCATTCATCTTTGATTGAATATTCGAAACAACGATTGCAAAAGGAAGCAGACGATATTGCGGAATTTGCTGATTTAGAGGGATTAAACGCCCATGCGGAAGCAATTCGTGTTAGACAACAATAAGGAAATAATGTCTCGTAAAAACGAATTTGAAAGAAAAACCAAAGAAACAGAGATCACAGGCATATTGAACCTGGAAGGTTCCGGTAAGACCGCTATCCGGTCGGGCATTGGATTTTTGGACCATATGCTTGATTTACTGGCATTCCATTCGGGTTTTGATTTGGAACTAACCTGCAAGGGAGATTTGGAGGTTTGTGCACATCATTCCGTTGAGGATATTGCTTTGACGCTGGGTGAGGCTTTTCTTGCTGCTTTGGGAGATAAAAAAGGAATCCAAAGATATGCCCACTGCTTTCTTCCAATGGATGAGACATTGAGCAGAACGGTTATCGATATTTCAGGTAGACCCTATCACGTATTTAAAGGTGAGTTTTTTACAGAAAACATCGGTACCCTGCCTACCGAAATGATTAAGCATTTCTTTTGTTCATTCTCTCTCACTTCAAAAACAACCCTGCACCAGGAAATATTATACGGAGAGAACGATCACCATAAGGCAGAATCTCTTTTCAAAGGACTGGGGAAGTGCCTCGCTCAGGCTGTTGAAATTGTCTCGGATAAGGTGCCTTCTTCCAAAGGCGTCCTGTAGGAGAAGGAGAAAAGGATTCGGAAAATCGACGACTATTCCGAATCCTCATGTTTTACTGAAGATCAGGCTGCTTCAACTTTGGAACGCAATGCAGCCTGCAACTGATCCCAGGCTTCCGGTTTGGTTCCTCCACACTGGGCAACATTCGGACTTCCACCACCTCGGGCTTCAATAATCGGAGCCAGTTCCTTTACCAGGTTGCCTGCATGAACTCTTTTTGTCAGATCTTTGGAGACAGACAATATCACAGAGATCTTGTCAGTACCTGTAACTTTAGCCAGCAACACAACTCCCGAATCCATATTGCTTAAAAATGTTCCAGCTTGCGACTTAAGATCCGAAGCATCCGTTTTCAGCATTAATAAGCTGATATCGCCAACCTTCTCAATGCTTTTAAGGGCTTTTTCCGCCGCAGCCTGCTGCAATTCTTTCTGAAATTGTTCAATCTGCTTTTCTTTTTCCTTCAACTGAGTGAAAACCTGTTCCAGTCGGCTATCTGCCTCTGACATTGGAACTTTGAGCTTTTGTGAAATCCCTTCCAGTGCATTGATGTTGTTTTGCACAAATTTCAACGCTTCATCACCGGTTATCGCTTCAATTCGTCTAATACCGGCGGCAATGCTTTCTTCGGAAATGATCTTAAAAAGGCCAATATTACCAGTCTTGGAAGTATGACAACCACCACAAAGCTCCTTGCTGGATTCTCCAGCCGTAATTACTCTAACGGTATCGCCATATTTTTCTCCAAAAATGGCCATGGCACCTGCTTTTACGGCATTGTCAAAGTCCATTTCTGCAGAAACCACTTCACCATTTGCTCTTATGTGGTGATTAACAATGTTTTCGATGTCGTTAATCTGTTCCGGTGTTAACTGGGCATAATGGCTGAAATCAAATCGGAGCTTTTCCGAGTTAACAAGAGATCCGGATTGCTTCACATGATCGCCCAACACGGTTCTCAAAGCAGATTGTAGCAGATGAGTGGCTGTGTGGTTGGCCTGGGTAGCAATTCTTTTATCCCCTGCAACCGCGGCTGTAACCTGGCTGCTGTGTTTGATTGATACGTTTTCCGT
>JAKSDL010000027.1 GCA_022360105.1 Pseudomonadota bacterium | reverse complement strand
TTAAGAAAATCAGACAAACCATCATCACACAAAGTCTGGGTAAACTGTGCATCGATGCCCCAAAACACCCGGGACATGAGATCAATGGTTTCAAGAATCAATGCTTTTTGGTCTTCAGTCATTATTTTTATGGCTTTTGGCAGCTGGCGACCGGCTTCAATCCTATGAACAGCATATAAAAGCTATCAGCCGTCAGCTTGAATTGTGTAACAAAACTTAAAAAAGGAAAGCGAAGCTTTCACACTGTTTGCGACTTAACATAAAGCTAAAACATTTCAATAAAATAAATTTTAATACTTACCACACCAATGTCAATTGTCCTTTTATTATAAGAATAGTGCACATTATGTAATGACAAATTTATCTTACAGGCTGCTTAAAATGTGTTATATGTAATAACAAAAAACCTCTACTCCGATAATACTGATTCACCGGTTTCTCATATCGCAGGTATTGGGTCCGCAACGATGGTCCCAAAGGAGAAAGTTATGAAATTATCATATTTGACAACCCTTGGTTGTTTGCTACTATTCCTGGTGTGTCCGACCTTTCCGGAACTAAATGCAGGTTCCACGCTTGAAAAAGGGCCAGCAATTCAGTCAGGCTTGCAGGCGTCATTGAACTCGCGAATTTCTACTAATACTCCCTTAAAAAGGGAAGCGACGGGATTTGAATCTCCCGACTATAGAATTCTACCCATTTACGTTGATACCGTTGAAGAAAACAAGCTATGTATTTCCAAGGATCGACTCAAGAATCGAGTTGAAATAAGGCTCCTTCAACATGGTATTACTCCCCATCCTGAGTTTATTGATGATGATTTTCCACGATTGAGACTATCAATTCAATTAGAAGATGCAGCCTTTATGATGAACCTGGAGTTAGGCAGGTTATCATTGTTTAAGAGTGGTGCGGACTATTACCAAAAACATGCAATCATGTGGACAGAGCAAATAATGGGGCCCCATGAGCATGATATGGATAGAATCTTTGACTCCCTTGATTACCTGCTTTCCAGCTTCCTTGAACAGTATTTGTCTGCTAATCACCCAGGGTTGGATTAAACACTTTTTAAAGGGAAGCGGCACAAATCCATTTTCTTGTTTACTGACTTTATGGGCATCAAAATATCGTTTTAAACACCTGATTAAACACCTGTTAAATATTAAACAGGATATTTAAACAGGTGCTCTATTTGAAACTCCATCCGTATATTTTTCCTTTTATTTACAGAGATATATAACACGACCAATTGAACCCCGCAGAGGCATGTGCATTGCAGAGTAGCGGTTATCAATAGTTAATGCTGACTATTGAACATTCGACTAAACTCATTGAACGATCCATACCAGTGGGTTTTGATGTTGTAAATTACCATCAGACGGAGTTTTTATGTTTAAGCAATTCTCGTTTGGGGTCTTTTCGTTTGTGTTATCGATAGCTCTTTTGCTAGGACAACCAGCCGTAGCGGATTCCAAAAAGCCAATAATTCTAAAGTCTTGTAAGCAATGCCATGAGGAAGAACCCGGTTATTTAAGGGGGAGGCTGAAATCTGTTTCGCGTAAAGCGAAAACATTCCAAGTATTCATGGGCTCTACCAGCTGGCAGCTGACTTTTGACAACAATACCGAGCTTAATGGTGCCAAAAAGGTCAATAAAATCGGTAAAAACAAAGAGATTGGGGTGGCGTTTGAGCAAAGAGGCAAGGTTCTCGTAGCGACAGCTATTGATGTCAAGCAACCGGCAGATATTCCCCAGTCCTGGGTGATCAGTACCGAAGAAATGACCAGGCTGGTTGCCATGGGACCAAAAGCAGGTAATTTCTCGCTGTACGATGCCCGACCCGGAAAGGTATTTCATGAAGCACATATTCCTGGTGCTATTTCAAATTACGATGCTCACTTTGATAAAAATCTGAATAAGCTTCCAAAAAACAAAAACCGGCTGCTTATCTTCTATTGCGGGGGGCCTACCTGACACCTCAGTCCATCTTCTGCTAGGAAAGCAGAACAGAAAGGTTATAAAAATGTTAAAGTGTTTAGAGGTGGATTGCCCTTTTGGAAGAAAGCAAAGAATATCGTTCATACCTCACCAGTCTACTTGAAACAGTCAATGTCCAAGGAAATTCCTGTTGTGATCATTGATCTCAGAGATGCATCTGTTGCAAGAAAATCACACATCCAAGGTGCGATTTCAATACCAGCAGGACAGTTGGTAAACTATCAGGCAAAGTTCCCTAAAATCAAAAGTGCACCCATTGTACTTTATGCTGAGAACACTGCCGTTGCGGAACGAGCATTCAAAGTCGTAAGGGGCTGGGGATATTCGAAAACGTCCGTATTAAAAGATAACTTTAATGGTTGGATGCAGGCGAAAGGTCCGGTATCAAAAGGTTCGCTAACCAGTGAAATTGTCTATATACCCAAACCGGTGCCTGGTGAAATCAATGCCAGGAAGTTTGCCGCAATCGCTTCAAAACCTCCGTCTGATGTTTTTATCCTTGATGCCAGGGATGTCGATGAAACAAAAACAGGTATGCTGAAAGGTGCGGTGAATATTCCTACACAGGATATTATCTATCGCCTGAACGAAATACCTAGAAACAAAAAGATCATAATCCATTGTAAAACAGGAACCAGGGCTTCAATGGCATATGAAACCCTGAAACAGAATGGTTATAAGGTGGAATTTTTAAACAAAAAGATCAAGATAGATGCCAACGGTAGTTTTAAGATTGGCTCCTGATAGGTCATATGGTTTTTATAGGTCAGGTGGTGAGTAACATTGCCACTTGATCTTGTTGATGATTCAAAAAGACTCTCAAAGACAAGACTTTTTTGAAAACCTGCCGGTGAATGTTCAAATTGACTCTAGATTTGGACGATCTTATCGATATCAATTCCAAATTTCTTCATTCTATTCCACACGGTTACTCTGTTGATACCCAATATTTTTGCGGCTCTGGATTGATTGCCATTTGTCTTCTTCAGAGCATTAATGAGGTCAAGTTTGATCTGGGGAACGCCTTCGTTAAGGGAATTAAATTCGGTTTTGGAAGGAACTGGCCCTGATTCTTGCTGAAGCGGGGGTAGATGATCCAATGCTATCAAACCTTTTTCGGTAACCACGAACGCGTATTCCAGAACGCTTTTTAACTCCCTGATATTACCGGGCCAGTCGTAGGACATAAAAAGTTCCATGGCCTGGTTATTGACGCCTGATATTTTTTTGCCGCTACGTTCTCTCAACCCGCTGATAAAAGAATTAACCAGAATAGGAATGTCTTCCCGTCGTTCTCTTCCTATCTCATCTAAAAAAACATCTCCTCCACTGGCTACTTCGAATCTTCCAATTCGATGTCGATAGGCGCCCGTAAAAGCACCTTTAACGTGTCCGAACAATTCGCTCTCCAGCAGAGATTCGTTTAATGCGGCACAGTT
>JAKSDL010000520.1 GCA_022360105.1 Pseudomonadota bacterium | reverse complement strand
GAGCCGCCTTTATCCATAAAGATTCTTCTTATGGAGTTGTCCGGCAATCCGTTTCGCGTGGTATACATGGTAAATTGTCCCTTGGCATATTTAGCCAGACCTTCTCCATTAGTGCCAATCCAGAGGACATTCCGGATATCTCGGTAGAGAATCCGGGCAGATGTGCTATCAAATCCCCTGTGGGTGTATTTTGAAAGAACCCGAAATTCCACACCGTCAAAGCGGATCAGCCCTTCATAGGAACCGATCCAGATAAATCCGTCTGCATCCTGAACCAGATCCATCAAATCGTCGGAAGGCAAGCCCTGGTTTGTTGTCCAGACAGTCTGCATGTACTGGGTCATCGAGCGTTCAGGATTGAGAGCGTGGGATTTCATCGAAAAAAGCAGGCCAGCAATCAAAGAAACAATGAAAAGAACCGGTTTTTTATTCATCTGACTGGTAGTAACGGTAGATTATAGACTGAATAGGTTTTTCCAGGCTTGATTCAAATTTATTTTTGAGTCGATCCTAACACGAAAATGAGGATAAATTGAAGAAAAACCTGTTCGCAAGAGTCTGATTGTTTTAATCAATGACATTTTTTTTATGTCGACAAACATCGCATGCAGTCATTCCTGCGAGCAATTTTAAGTTGAACTGATTTTTTGAAAATTTTCCTTTCCGTTTGCCTGCAGAAGCGATCGAATATCTAGTTTGTATCTGAAAGTTTTTTAAAAGTAAAATTGCGATTAAAAAGCAATGGATTATCAAAATGATCCCGTCCCAGCATTTTGATGGGATGATTTCCACGTTGCCTCATATAACCGACTTTAGGAATTCCCATTGAAAAAAAGATGTAAGGTTCAATGCGGTATGACTCCTTCATGATGCCTTCTTCATCGAACAAGTTTACTGTATTGCCTTGGGGGGTCGGCAAGGTCTCCAGTGCTTTGTACGGGACCAGTTCATAGGATAACGAATCCGTGGGCAATTTCTCGGATGCAATGTGCTCAACCTGGTGCCAACCGCTGTTGACGCGAAAAAGCAGTGGAAAATCGTTGTCGAATTTGGGGAGCCACTTCGGAACCAGAGGATCAATTTCGAAATCCAGTTCTTTCACCGACTGAACAAATTCGGCATTTGGAACAAAAAAGTGATAACACCCGCAATTGTTCATTATGTCAAGCATTACCGGATCACCGGTGCGGGTTAAAGAAAAACGGATGGTTAAACCATCAAACTCTCCTTTTTCAAACCAGGGGGCAAGCTCTCCTTCGCGTTCTGTATACCAGAATGAATAGTTGATTTGAATAACGGGTTGCTTCTCTATCAAACCATAAGTCAGATAGTAATAAACAGTAGCAGATTCGGTGTTTAAGGTTGGTTGGGTTCCTTTCCACTCAAAAGTACCAATCCTGTCATAGTCGGCGGCCGTGTCTTGCAAGATCACGGGAGCATAGGCTTGAGCGATGAGTTGGATTTCTTGATCGGAAAGTACGGGAAGCCCAAATGAATCGTAATCAGCAGACCCCAAGACAGCGGAAGCGTTGGCATTACTATTCGAAAGCGCTGATTTGTAACTAATCAGTTCACCTTGGTTGTTAAAAGCGTCCAGGGGCAGTTGATGCCAGTCCCTGATTTTGTCGAAAGCTCGATCTGAAAAGTAAACCACAGGTAAATAAGCAAGGGGATAGAGCCCAAAAGTTCTCATGGCTGTGGAATAATCATCGGCCACGGACACAGATTCCATAAGCGCTTCCACGAAGTTTTGCCGTTGTTTGTCGTGTTCGTATAAGATTTTGGAATAACGCCGGTAGTATTCGTATACGGTACTGTGAACAGACGGTCCGGATAGGTTGGTCTTCTCCAAGAGCTGCTCAATTTCCTTCTGAGAAAGCGCATTAATTTCAGAATGACGAACCTCCAAATCCCTTTTCTGCAGATATCTAACCCAGTCATTTCGCCTGGATTCGGACGTCAGGTGGTTTTTTAATTCGGCAAGAAATCGATCTGCCTTCAGATAAGGAAAACCAGGCACCCTGGCATAGGCGACATTCTCTTTGGAGCCGGCTTCCACGATGTTGTCCAGTTCATTAAAAAAAGCAACAGCTTGATCCGGCCGGTCAGCATTTTTCAGATAAACCTGCCTGATCGAAGGAGCACATCCTTGAATGGTGACTAATGCAACCACTATTAGTGGCATAAAACGTAATGAGGGCATAATTTATTTTTCCTGATCGGTTGGGAATATTGAATTTGTTATAATACTCAGGTTAAACTGTTTGAGTTTTTATTGCTATCGGGCTCATCTTTTGGTTGGGCCTACCCCAGAGTCTCTGGAATTTTAGAAGGTGTCAGCTGACAAAACTCAACATACCAGGTTTTCACTACCGTCCCGGGGCAGAAGTGAAAACCCGGCCGGTAGACTATGATGTTGCAAACTGCGATCTGGCGCTGGGGGTGCTCGGTCAATTTTCGGCAGTCCCGGGGGGCCAAGGAATATATGTTGAAGTTTTACCAGGAGGCGGCAGAAGACTATTATGGTAAAGCCTGGCTTAAAGCCGGGGATTATGTAAGATCAAAAGGATATCCTGCTTCTGTTTACGGGGAGTTTAGTCTTGGAGGTAAGCTCTAATTCCGATTTATTCCTTGTCTTCAGCCAAATAGAGTGATACTCCGGCATCAGCAATGGCTTGCCCGTATTCTTTCGGGGGCTTGGAATCGGTGAAAATAGCGTCAATATCGCTCAACTCTCCCAGCCGAACCATGGCATTCCTTCCAAACTTTGAACTGTCCGTGATGAGAAAAATCCGACGGGAATTGGCTATAATCGTTTTGGCTACCCTGACTTCGTGATAGTCAAAATCCAGAAGAGACCCATCGGAGTCGATACCACTCACCCCAATAATGCCAATATCCACCTTGAATTGTTTGATGAACTCAACCGTTGCTTCTCCAGTGATACCAAAATCTTTACTGCGAACCATTCCCCCGGCAATGATTACTTCAAAATTCTCATTAATACCTAAAATCGAAGCCACATTCAGATTATTGGTGATGACTTTCAGACCTTTACGTTTTTTTGCCAATGCCCTTGCCACCTCCTCCGTGGTGGTTCCTATGTTGATGAATACGGAGGCATCATCCGGAATAAAATCAGCGGTAAATTCGGCAATCCTCACCTTTTCCTCAAAATAAAGGGATTTTCTGGTCTGATAAGCAATGTTGCGGACACTGGAAGATACACTGGCGCCACCATGAAATCTTTTTAACAGGCCCTGTGCACTCAGTTTGTTGATGTCCCTACGGATGGTTTGAGGGGTGACTTCAAATTTTATTGCAAGTTCCTCGATGGAAACAAATCCACTTTCGGATACCAGCTCAATGATACGTTGATGTCTGGCAGGCATTAAATCTTCGGATTCGGTCATGGGGTTATAAATGGTTGAAGTCTGTAATAAGGTTTCAGTTAAACTTGGAGCGCTTCTGTTGATCCTTTTAACACTGTCTTGCCAGTCGTTCAAGATCAAAACCGCACATTTTTTTTCGAGAACGAAAAGTCGCTAACTTCTAAAACACTATCACGAATAAATGAGATTCCCCGGGATACTTGGGAATCGTGCCCTGTGAAAGCGGTGTGTCGCATCCTAATCACAAAAAAACTCAAAGACTGATAAATGTTGAAGGTTTGCAGAATCTTTTGAACTGCTTTAGAATAGAATTGAATAGTTTGAAATTATTAATGATTGCGCCAAAACAGAAATCTATTTTTCTTTACCAAAGGCATATCGATGGGAATTGCTGGAGATATTATCGTCATTGTTGTGGCCGGTCTTATTGGGGCTGTGGTCGCTGAAAAACTGAAACAACCTCTTGTTGTGGGATATTTGCTGGCAGGCATGTTGATCAGTCCCTTGACCGGAGGGCTGGGTGTTTCCGATATTCATGAGATTGAAAAACTGGCTGAAATAGGCGTGGCCCTCTTGCTCTTTGCTCTTGGCCTTGAATTCTCTTTCGGAGAGTTAAAGCCTGTTTGGAAAATAGCATTAATCGGCACCCCTATTCAGATTATCCTGACGATGCTTTATGGCTTTGGTATCGGTTTTTGGCTTGATTGGGGAATTGTTTCATCTTTATGGTTTGGAGCCTTGATCTCCTTTTCCAGCACCATGGTGATCTTAAAGACGCTGATGAATCAAGGATGGATGGGCACGCTTTCCAGTCGTGTTATGATAGGAATGTTAATTGTCCAGGATCTGGCAATTGTTCCTTTTTTGATTATCATGCCTCAACTGCAGGACCCCAAAGCCGGTCTTCCGGTTTTGGGCATGGCGGCTATCAAATCTGCAGTGTTTTTAGGAACCATGATTTTTCTTGGTGCAAAATTGCTCCCAAAACTGTTGGGATACATTGCCCAGAGAGAATCACGAGAGTTGTTTTTAATGACAATTACCGCAATTGGACTGGGGATTGGCTATATAACCTATCTGGTTGGGTTATCATTTGCTTTTGGAGCTTTTGTCGCCGGTATGGTCATCAGTGAATCGGAATACAGTCATAAAGCACTCAGTGATATTGTTTCGCTGAGAGATATATTCGGATTGTTGTTTTTTACTTCCGTTGGTATGCTTCTGGACACGGAATTTGTGGCTGCGAACTGGATTCAGATATTAGTGGTTCTTCTGATTGTAGGTATTGGCAAGGGAATTATCTTTGGAATTGTAACCGGTGTTTTCGGATACGGTAATATTGTGCCACTGGCTGTCGGTCTGGGATTGTTTCAGGTTGGGGAGTTTTCTTTTGTGCTGGCTCAGCTGGGAATGCAGACCAATTCGATCCAGCCCGAAGTCTATTCGTTTGTCCTGTCCATCGCAATAATCAGCATGGTGTTGACGCCTCCTGTTTCGGGACTGGCAGCCCCTCTTTATTCCATTAAAAAGAGGTTGCTGCGACGTGACTCTCTGCAAACAGTTAACATGCCTGATACCGGATTGAAAGATCACGTAGTAATCGCAGGGGGTGGAAGGGTCGGTCAACAGGTCGCTCGAATGCTGACCTTAATGGAAGTCAATTTTGTAATTGTGGAGTTCACTTATCGACGTTTTGAGCAATGCAAGCAGGCAGGATTTCCAGTTGTTTTTGGAGATGTCTGTCGGGAAATTGTGCTTGATGAGGTGTCTTTGGACACTGCCAACCTGTTACTTTTGTCCATTCCCTTTATTTCTGTGACCAATCCCGCGATTACCAAGGTAAAACAATTGAATCCGAACCTGGATATTGTAGCCATTGCTGAAGGGCCGGAGCAGATGAAAACCTTGTATGAAAAAGGAGCGTTCATGGTTATCATGCCGGAGCTGGAG
>JAKSDL010000858.1 GCA_022360105.1 Pseudomonadota bacterium | reverse complement strand
CTTGCCATTCAATAAACTTGCTATAGTTACTTTTTTGGAGGTCAAAACAGCGATATAGACTCTTATATAGCTTGTTTTTACTCTTTTGTCCTATGTTTTCAATTGATTAATCCGGCCCGACCCTTTATTAACGTTATTAATAGCTTGGTCCGACCCGGATTCGGGATTCGGAGCTACGGCGGCGATAAGTGTGGCGTTAAAGAAATAATATTTTATGAACGATAGATCGGATAGATACCACCGAGGACGCTATGCCGTTAGTTCAAGTTGATTGTTGTGCGTTTTGTATATCCCAGATTATGGTATCTGAGCTGAAATCTTGTTCGTTTGGCCACATGATTCCGTGGTGAGCAGGGCGTACAAGGCGCAAATACGCTTTATTTGTTAATTCTTGAAATGCACTACCTTTTAAATATGGCTTGACATCGAAGATACCTGATACACCACTACTAGTGGTAATATCTATTTTGTAGTCGTCAAGAGGCACTGCTTTGATTATTTTGTCCATGGCCAATCCTCTATTTCAATGGATCAATTCTGAACACTGGTTCACCGGCTACAGCCAATCTCCAATTTGCCAACAAGTCTTCCCTATGAATCTCAATCCAAGCTTGTACAAGCTTCATTTTCGCTTTTGGCAAATTACCGCCCAAGATTTCACCGTTTTCGATTGATATTGTAGCTTGGTGGTCGCCATATTCAGCATGAATATGAGGTTTACTATGCTTTTTATTATCATAATAGTACATTAAAATGAGAATCCCGTAAAACATCGAAATTGTTGGCATGCAAATTCTCCTTGTTACAGATTGTCAAATTGTTTCTCGCCCAGCGCTGTTTTGAGCCGCGGCCACTCTGATGGTGAATTAATGACTGACTTTGCGACGAAGTTATGGGAAAAACCATACCGCGGGCATTTGCCGTCGGCTCGAAAACTCTGTTAGACAATTGATCAATATAAAACTTAAAACCCACTTGTTTCCTCATCTTTTTGTTTTTTGAAACTCAAAGATAACTGCTTATCAATATAAATAAGCATTAGAGTCGCTGTTTTTTGAGGCTTCAGGAGTCATGGTGATGTCATTAGTACTATCTAATAATAGTAATATTGTTCCAATTTTATCTGATTTTGGAGTAATGTTTTTTGATTCCTCTTTAACAATTCCCATAAAAAAACTGTTCATTTTTCCAATCTGACCAAGCAAGTTTTGAGCACCAGATTTATCGAACTCTCCATATCTTTTTTCAATGACACCTAAAATCTTTTGATAGTCTTCTAGAATTTTTGTTTTTTCATATCTTACATTACCCACAGAAATCGTATATTTTTTCTGAAAGGCAATTGACTTGATGGTTTTATTTTTATCAGTTCCTACTTGAGCACTATCGAAAAACTTAACATCATTTATAATATATTCATGTGGGAGCAATTTCTTGCCAACAAACTCCTGATATTTACTATGCTCTTCAAAAACACCCCCAAAATTAAATCCAACAATATCTTCAGCAAATAAAAGTGTAGGGAATGCTAAAAAAAATAAAATTAAAAGGTTTTTCATCCTTTCTCCTTTATATTTAACGCCTATTTCAGCTGCGTTGCCCAGAGTGAGGAACGAACGGCGGGAAACGTCAGCTGGAAACATTAGTTAAGGGGATTATACTCTCGGTTATTACTATGTCTCTTTGTGGGCACACCGCATTTAGTAACTCGTTGAGTTTTTCGACACTAGGTACTGTACGACCTTGCTCATATCGAGCATAGGTGTTGCGTGATTTCATGCCTAATCTGGCTGCAACCTGAGAAAGCGAGAGGCCGCTTAATTCGCGTTTTCGCTGCAGAAGAAGACTTACCATATGCTTTGGTTCCGATGAACCGACTTCAAATTTTTCCTTTTTTCCTCTATAAACTTCGACTTTGAAGCCTTCTTTTTTAACCAATGATTCCAACATATCTGCAACCATCACATATGTTTCTTTCTTTGTTCTGCCTTGGGTCATCAAATCAAGAATAGGAATTTCAGCGAGCCAGAATTTACCATCTTTGTATATTGTGCCTGAAAATCTCATGATAGGCCTCCTCTTTTTGCTTTACGTATTATTGAACGAGCAAGCTTTTCATTAATTTCATTGTGCCGAGGAATCGGTTCCTGCCTGTCTCCATCAGTCCAAATATCGTGGTTTCCTCCATGCCTGAGAAACCACCAACCAAGCTTTTTCAACTCGTTCTCAAGTTTTTTCCGTTTCACGATTTAGATTGTACACCTATTTGTGTGCAGTAGCAAGCTGATTTATGAATCCCCCTTAACGCCAGCATCAGTTGCGGGCCGCGAGGCCCGTCAACTGTATGTAAATATTAAGTGGGGTTCAGTAGATAAGTCTTTTATAAAATATGTGTCACCTTCTGTTTCATGATTTACTCGATATCCGTTCATCAGATAAAAACGAACAACATTTTTCCAACTGCTCGTTGTTTCTAATTCTACAAATCTAAACTGTTGACTATTAATCCTTCTTTCGACTTCTGCGAGTATTTGTGACCCAAGTTTTTTGCGTCTTAGATCGGAAATTACGGACATTCGACAAATAAAAGCTGTATTAGAATCTTTTCGGTACCAACAACCTGTTCCGACCATTGTTTCGTCTATCCAAGCCACTATGCAATTTGAACCATAAGTATTAAATAGATCACTTACATCAGGATTATAAGCTTCATTGTAAGTCCCCCAGTGCTCTTCAAGTCCTTTCAATATTATATTCTTAGCTCTTGCTTCGGTCTCTTTTTTTAATTCAGTGAATTGAAGTATCATAGACACTTAACGAGGCTGTAGAAAAAGTCTTAAGACTTAATTAGCCTCAAATAACTACAAAAAAATGGTGCTTCTATGTGAATCTTTTATCAATTGGAATCTGCAAAAACAAAACTAGGTGAATACGGGCACCTTTTTTTTGCTTCAAAGTTTTCACTTGTACTTATTCTACAGGCTCAACGCCTGTTTAACCCGCGTTTTTCAGAGCATAGCGGAGAAAAACGTCGGGTTTAAACTTTTGTTAGCTTATGTTGCAGGTAAGCCAAGCTTATCGAAAAAGGCTCTATTGCGCTCTTTAGCAGCATTTACCAATTTATCATAAGAAATAACCTCAATGTACGCTTTATATTGTTTGTGAAATCCAAAGTAACCCAAATGATCAGAGGAGACTGTCAAGTCCAAATACTTACAACGCCCAACAATCGAATCAGTTAAATCACATATAATATAACAATAACCTGGTACACTGTCTGAGTTCGGAATAG
>JAKSDL010000156.1 GCA_022360105.1 Pseudomonadota bacterium | reverse complement strand
GTATAACCGATCTCTGTGGATCACTTTCCCTATTGGTTAACAATGCCGGAGTTGCTTCAAAAAAAAGAGTGGACATGCTGGAATTGAAGGAAACCGATATGCTTGATCTGCTTAAAACCAACCTGGTAGCTCCGTTTATGCTGACCCGGGAATTGGTTCCATTGTTAAAAACCGGTGCGGACGAAAGCTTTGTTGTTAACATCTCATCAATTTCGGCCTATGCAGCCTCAACAAACAGGGCAGATTATTGTATTTCCAAAGCCGGGATATCGATGATGACACAATTGTATGCCCGGCGACTGGTATCCGAAAACATTCGTGTTTTCGAGATCCGACCGGGCATCATTGAAACCGATATGACAGCACCGGTAAAAGAAAAATACGATGGATTGATTAAGGAAGGCCTGTTTCCGATCAAACGCTGGGGACAACCCAAAGACGTAGCCAGGGCGGTCCTCGGGATCGTCAAGGGATATTATCCCTACACCACAGGAGAGGTTATCAATATCGATGGCGGTTTTCATATGAGGTCTTTGTGACGGATTCATCAAGGACCAGCACCTCCCCACAATCGTTTTTGGAGGAGGTATCGAACGGTAGGGCGGCCCTACGTGGCCGCCGGGGTTGTAGCCCCGCCCTATCGTTTGACCGTGCATTGTATGTATAATGGACCAAGGAATGGAATGACGGATCTGCCGGCAATTTCAAATTGACGATAACCAATTGTGAAGTAAGAGTTTTTAACCGCATTTCGATCAAGATTTAATAACAAGGAACTGTGAAGCGAAACAACATAACCATATCCGGACGCAACATTCCGTGCATGACAACCAAAGTCGCAATCGTCGGGTCCGGTGCAGCGTCACTTAATGCAGCTGTGCGTCTCGCCGGGATGGGAGTAAAAGATCTGCTGGTGGTTACGGAGAAGGTTGGCGCCGGAACGTCAGCTAATGCCGGTTCCGATAAGCAAACCTACTATCGCTTAAATCCATCCTCTTCGGGAGCGGATGGTGTGATGGAAATGGCGCAAGATCTTTATAAAGGCTATTGCATGCATGGCGATATAGCCTTGGTGGAGGCGGCGTTATCCCAGAGATCCTTTTATCATTTGGTTGAATGCGCCGTGGCTTTTCCTCAAAACGAATTTGGTGAGTTGGTGGGATTTCAAACAGACCACGATAAAAAAAGCAGGGGAACTTCTGCCGGTCCAAAAACCTCCATTCAAATGGTGGAGAGGCTTTATCATAAAGCGTCCGATTTGAATGTACCCTTTTTGGAAAATTGTACCGTCACTGATATTCTCGCCGCAAAAATTGATGGCAAGTCGACCATTACCGGCATGATCGCGTTGGAAAAAGGAAAACCCATTGTCATTCAATCTGAATACGTGATTTACGGCACGGGCGGTCCGGGTGCATTGTATTTTGATTCGGTGTATCCCTATTCCCAGTTTGGGGCTTTGGGAGCTCCAATCAAGGCTGGAGCTGTTGTGCAAAACCTCACGGAATCTCAATTTGGAATAGCCTCCAAAGGCTTCCGTTGGAATCTTTCCGGCAGTTATCAACAGGTTTTGCCACGGTACATATCAACAGATGCAGCCGGCAAGAATCAGAAGGAATTTCTGACAGATCATTTTCCTGACTCTGAAAAACTATTGAAAGCACAGTTCTTAAAGGGGTACGAGTGGCCTTTTGATGTCAGAAAAATAAGTAATTATGGTTCTTCCCTTATCGATGTGCTGGTTTATAAGGAAACGGTTGTCAACGGGCGCAAAGTTTTTCTGGATTTCACGAAAAATCCGTTACGGCAGTCGTTCAATCCGGAAATACTGCCATTGATTGTTCGAGAATACCTCGAAAAATCAAAGGCCCTTGCCTCTACGCCCATCAAACGCCTTCAGACAATGAATTATCCCGCCTACGAACTGTACAGGGAAAACGGTATTGACCTGGAAAAAGAGCCGCTTGAAATAGCCGTCTGTCATCAGCATTGTAACGGTGGCCTGAAAGGATCGATCTGGTGGGAGTCTTCCATTGCAGGGTTTTTTCCGGTTGGTGAATGCAATGGAACCCATGGTATCTATCGTCCTGGCGGCAGTGCTTTGAACTCCGGCCAATGTGGTTCTTTGCGGGCAGCAGAGATGATCAGTTATCGGCTACGATCTGATAAAAAGCAGGCTCCGAAACAACTGCCTGCAGAGTGTGTGAAGGCTGTGACAGGCAGGATTGAGCATTGGGAAAACTTGATTGGCAATAAACAAAACATCGATTTGAGAGCTGAACGGGAGATTATCCAAAAACGTATGAGTTCAACCATGGGAATTGTTCGGAATGTTGAGAGCACGGAACAGGCAATTGCTGCTAACAAAAAGATGCAGGAAGAGCATGCAAAGGCTGGAATTGCAGGGGAAAAGGATCTTTTGACTTATTTGAGGAATGAAGATCTTTTGATTACAGAACAGGCATTTTTAAAGTCGTCCGCAGAAACCCTGAAGAAACTCAAAGGCGGCAGGGGTTCCTGGTTGATTGGTGATATTGAAACCCTGTTGGCTGAATTAAGCGCTAACCAAAACAGTCTGTCCGATATACCGGATGATTCGCAAAATGATCGGATTCTAGAATATTTTCTGGATGAATCCGGTGAGGGAAAAACTCGTTCTGTTCCTGTCAGACCGGTTCCTGAATCCAAGACCTGGTTTGAGCAAGTCTGGAAGGACTTTCGGGAAGGCATCTATTTTAAAGAAAGCAAAACAGGAGAAAATGACTAAAAAAATCTTGGTATTTTCTGCCGGATGGATACATCCCAGTCTGGCTTGTCGATTCAATCTAAAAAAACTGTTGAATCAGGCAAAAGATTATGACTTCACTTACACATCAAGTTTAACCCCCCTTATCCGGCTTTCAGGCTACGATGCAGTGGTTCTGTACTTTCATCGCAAGGAAATCAGTGATTCAAAACTGGCTGCCTTGGAGGAGTATGTGAACAACGGTGGGAGGATTCTCGCCTTGCATGCAGCTTCGGCTTCTTTTAAGCAGAGTGAGGGATACTTCAATCTGATTGGCGGCAGGTTTAACCATCATGGACCGATCACCGGGTTTGAAGTCAACAATGAAGAAGAACAAGACGGAATATTTGCCGGTATTCCCGGTTTTGAGGTGACTGATGAACTATACATCCACGATGTCGCAGATGATATCACTGTACACTTCAGTACCAAAGTTGAAGAAAGAAATGAGCCGGTGGTTTGGACAAGGAAAAGCGGGCAGGGAAAAGTCGCTTATTGTTCATTGGGCCACCGTGCTGCAGTCTTGAAGCATCCGCAGTACAAAGAAATCATTCTGCGCTGTTTCAAATGGTTTTTTAAAAAAGGAGAGCATGAATAAAACACGACTGGGTATTGTCGGCTGCGGCGATGTTGCCAATGATATTGGCAAGGTCAGCCGTCTGAATCGAAAAATAAAAGTCACTGCGTGCGTAGATACCGATAAGACCAAAGCAGAGCAGTATGCCAGGAAGTTCAAGGTTCCAGCTATTTTTACAGATTATGAAGAGTTGCTAGACGCAGGTGAATTGGATATTGTCTATCTCGCTGTTCCTCACTATCTGCATTTTCCCATGATCAAGAAGGCCATGGAGAAAAAGCCGGCTATATTCTGTGAGAAGCCTATAACCGTGACAACCAATGAAGCGTTCGAACTTTGCAAAAACGCAGAACAGCAACAAGTGAAGATTGGTGTGAACTATCAGTACCGATATGACAAAGCCTGCTATGCGATCGCCAGGGCTGCTCATAAGGGCGAGTTAGGGGAAATATATTATATTCGATGCAATATTCCCTGGTTCAGGGAAAACACGTATTTCACAGAATCGCAATGGCATGCCAGCAAACAACAATCCGGAGGTGGTACACTGATCACACAGGCCAGCCATTTTCTGGATGTGGCACTTTGGGTTGCTGATAGCGCACCAACCACAGCGACAGGAATAAGCCGTAAACAGAAATTTACGCATATCGAAGTGGAAGACCTGTTTATGGGAACCGTAGAGACCGAAAACGGCTGCTTGATCCAGCTATGCAGCTCCATGATTGCTTCCCCGGAAAGAGTTCCCACGATTGAAGTATACGGAAGCAGAGGTACGGCTATCTACGAAGGGTACTTCTTTCCCAAAGCCAGGTTCTTTCGTTGCAAAGTTAAAAAAGAAAAACCTCCGGTTGGTGGTATCCATGCGTTGGCCGGCAGTCTGGAGGCCTTTCGCCGTTGGGTTGTCGGAGGGCAGCAGTATGAGATGCCTATCCAAAAATCGCTGGAGGTGCTGGCCACGGTTGAGGCACTTTATAAAGCAGCAGAGTCTGGCCAAATCGAGGAAGTAGATCGACAATATCGAGGCTATTTATAAGCGAAAGTAAAGATAGCGCCTTTTCAATTCAGATGTTTACTACCTAGAAGGAGGGTTATGCAAACAAATGGAGGAGAAAAACTTAGTTTTAAAACCAAGCTGGGTTTCGGAGTGGGAGACATTTATGGCGGAGGTGCTCTCGTAATAATTGGATTTTATTATCTTCATTTTCTGACCGATGTATTGTTGATTACACCTGTGCTTGCGGGTATGGCATTTTTGATCAGCAAGGTATGGGATGCAGTCAGCGACCCACTGATGGGAGTAATTTCTGATCGTACCAGGAGTCGGTTTGGCAGACGCCGTCCTTATTTTCTTGCCGGGGTTGTATTAATATTCTTTTCGTTCTTCCTACTATGGTATCCTGTGGACTTTGAGAAGGAGATGCATCGATTTGCCTTTGTCATTTGCGCCTATTTGATCTTTTCCACCGTTATCACCCTGGTCATGGTCCCTTATAATGCTCTCTCTTCAGAGTTAACACTTGACTATGATGAAAGAACCAAACTCACTTCTTACCGCATCTTCTTTTCTTCCGCATCATCCCTGGTTTGTGCCGTGCTTCCGCTTAAAATTGTTGAGCAGTTTCCCGACGTGCATATCGGCTATATCGTCATGGCCCTTTCTTTTGGGGTTTTCTTTGGGCTGCCGTTTCTGGCAGTATTTTTCAGCACTCGGGAACGTCCGGAATTTCAGCAAGCGGCCAAATCGATCGATGTGTATTCCTTGTTTATAAAACCCTTCAGAACTCCTACCTTTGTCAATGTTCTTTTTATGTATCTGTTTGCCTTCGTGGCCATGGATGTGGTGATGGCCATCGTTATTTATTTCATGAAATACTATTTACACAGGGGGGGAGAAACGGAAAACGTGCTGGGAACCCTGCTTGTGTTTCAGATTATTGCTTTGCCTCTTTTTGTGAAAATAAGTCAAAAAACAGATAAAAAGGCCAGTTTTACTATGGCAGGTTGCTTTTTGATCGCGGTGTTAAGCTTTAGTTTCTTCATTGCCCCGGGACAACCCGGAATGTTCATTTATTTATTTGCCGCTTTGGTGGGAATAGGTACCGGTGGAATCATTATCATGATTTATTCAATATTTCCCGATATGCCCGATATTGATGAGTTGTACACGGGTGAGCGCAGGGAAGGATTGTATTCGGGGATTTTGACATTTTCGCGAAAAGTCAGCTCTGCTCTGGCGATTGCCGGAATTTCAACGGCTATTTCGCTGGCTGGATACAAACAACCAATTAAGGAGACTGTAGAGGGTGTAACCAAAATAATCGAGCAACCCCAGTCGAATCAATTTATTATTGTTCTTCGTCTGGTGTTTGTCGGTGTGCCCATTTTATTTTTCCTGCTGAGTCTGCTCAATGCGCTTAGATATCGCTTAAATAAGAGTTCCCATGCTGAACTAAAGGAACTCTTAAAGCATAAACGAGCGGGTGAACAATCAGCTGATATTCAACTGGAGCTAAAGTTAAAAAACTACCTGGAACGAAATACGGAAGATTAGATTTCTCCAACAAGTTGACTTTCTTCTTTTGCCAATTGCAGGTTAATTCTTTTTTCCGAGTAAGATAGCAGCATTACAATGCCAAGCAGGTTGAAACCCAGAGCCACTATGGCTGTCATCCTGACGCCCAAAGGATTTTCGATGCTGCGCCCCAGGATCAACATAGATGGGAAGATAAGATTGGCAAAAGAAGCACCAAACTTCATCATGAAGCAGCGGGCACCCATAAAAATGCCTTCTTTATAGTTGCCTGTGCGGATACCATCGGCTTTGGCAATATCCGAGACCATTGCCGTAGGTATGATTCCAAAAATTGCCACCGGTATTGATTCGATCAGGATGATGCTCCAGCCCCATACTGTTGGGTTTATCCCTGGTATCAATCCCGATACTGCAATGGCAATGTATATTCCCACTTGAATCAGGAATGCCCAAAACATAATTTTTTTCTTCCCGACAGCATTGGTCACTTTTACAACTGCGGGGTAGAAAACAAAACTCAGAATAAACATCACTGCCATTAACGTAAAGGTCAGCGATTCCTTCAACCCCATCAAAACGGTTACATAGTAGACAATACCGATTTCAAGGATAGTATTAGAGACAAAATAACTGAAGTCTGCCAGTGTAAATCTGCGAAAATCTCGATTACCAAACGCTTTGATCAGCCCTTCCAGGGTTCCTTCCCGAGAAACATGTCGTTTGCAGTAGCGCTTTTCATCGATAAAAATGATTGGAACCAGCATGGCAACGAAGCCCAGAATTGCAAAAAAAGTTATTGTAGATTGCATGGCCTGGATTGCCGAAAATCCTTTGGATTGCAGCAAACCTTTTATCAACCACGTTGCTTGTCCCACAAAAAATCCCAATGCCCAGGCTACCGAGCCGATGGTACTAAGAAACAGCCGTTCTTTGGAGGTGTGTCCCAATTCCGGAACAAGCGCCGTAAACGGTATGGTGTACATAGTATTGAAAATATAAAACAAAGTAATAGTAGTAATCACCCAAGCTGTATTGCCGGGACCCGGTTGTGGAAATGGTGGAAAAAATACCAAAGCGGAAAACAAAGCAAACGGCACGACACTAATCATCAGAAAGAAGCGCCTTCTCCCCCAACGGCTTGTGGAGCGATCGGAGATACCAGCTATCCAGGGATCTGTTATGGCATCAAAAAAACGGCCCCCAAAGCTGGCCAGACCAATAATCGTCATTACCCCGATAATAGTGCCTTGAAAAATTAAAGGAGGGATTCCCGTGGAATCCCCTGTTTCAGGAGGCAGGTAAAAATAGGTCAGCAGATTGAACACAGCAAACGTAGTCATAGACCACCCGAACTGCCCGACAGCCCACATGATCTTTTTCCAGAGGGGAAGATTTTCAATCTTTTGCGTTTTTTCAGTCATATCTACTTTCCTTTTTTATTTAAGAACATTACCTTCTTCGTGCTCGTGCTCGTGCTCGTGCTCGTGCTCGTCAACGAATACATTGGTTACCAATAGACTTAGACTATTTGCCGGCTTGAATGTGACATACAAGGTCATAATTTAAATTGGTGGATCCGCTTCGTTTGATCCACCTTACAAACCGCTGCAATTGTTGCTTCTCATTGGTAGCGGTAAGAAACTACTGCCGGTGATAAAAAGCTTGTTAATTTATAATAATTGTAACTTTGCATCATGCCGGACCTGATCCGGCATCTAACCAGAACTGTAGGATGGGTAACTCTGTTACCCATCGGGCGGAATGTGATTAAAAGTCATTTACATGCAGTTGATGGGTAACAAGTTACCCATCCTACATGCGACTCTGCACACAAGTCAGTACGTCAAGATGGGCAGGCTATCGCCGGCCCATCCTACATTCCATCCCGACAAAGAATAGCCGTACGGGGTAACTCCGTTACCCATCGGGCGGAATGTGATTAAAAGTCATTTACATGCAGTTGATGGGTAACAAGTTACCCATCCTACATGCGACTCTGCTCACAAGTCAGTACATCAAGATGGGCAGGCTATCGCCGGCCCATCCTACATTCCATCCTGACAAAGAATAGGTACACAAAATC
>JAKSDL010000188.1 GCA_022360105.1 Pseudomonadota bacterium | reverse complement strand
TCCATGCCGATTTTTTGGTGGGGTTTGCTTTGCATCATATTTTTTTCAGGTATCTTAGGATGGACGCCCGTTTCCGGAAGAATCAACCTCCTTTACTATTTTGAACCGGTCACAGGATTTATGTTGATAGACAGTCTTCTATCCGGTCAAGAAGGAGCATTTACCTCAGCTTTATCCCATTTAATCCTGCCATCCATCGTTTTAGGCACCATTCCTATGGCTGTAATAGCACGCCAAACAAGATCTGCCATGCTGGAAGTTCTGGGGGAAGACTATGTTCGAACGGCTAAGGCAAAAGGATTGGGACCCGGCAGGGTTATCGGCTTGCATACCTTGCGCAATGCGCTAATCCCCGTCGTGACCATTATCGGGCTTCAAGTAGGCGTTTTATTCGCAGGTGCCATCCTGACAGAAACCATCTTTGCCTGGCCCGGAATTGGGAAATGGATAGTGGAATCCATCAACCGCAGGGATTATCCATCTCTGCAGGGCGGACTTTTGTTGGTCGCTACAATCATTATGATTGTGAACCTATTGGTCGATGTTCTTTATGGATTAATAAACCCGCAAATCAGACATACGAAATAATCATGAGTGATGTAACAGCTACAGACAATATGTTGGATAAACGGCAGGGAGGACGCTTAGCATTATTCCTTGAATTCTGGTCCTATTTCCGTGAAAACCGCGGAGCGGTGATAGGTCTGGCCATTTTTGTCTTTGTCATTTTGATCGCCATTTTCGCCGATCTTATTGCTCCTCATCTTCCAAATCAACAATATAGAGAAGCCATGCTGCAACCTCCCTTCTTTCAGGAAGGCGGCTCAACAGAATTCCTGCTGGGAACGGATGCCGTTGGCAGAGACATGCTTTCAAGGCTAATCCATGGTTCCAGGCTATCTTTGTTGGTCGGCTGCCTGGTTGTCTCTATCTCGCTGGTGGTAGGTGTGATATTAGGGCTTTTAGCAGGTTTTTTCGGGGGTAAACTGGACACTATCATCATGCGTATCATGGATGTGGTTTTGTCTTTTCCCAGCTTGTTCCTGGCAATGGTTTTGGTAGCCATACTCGGCCCCAGCCTTGTCAATGCAATGATTGCAATTGCGATTATTCAACAACCCCACTATGTTCGACTCACCAGGGCTGCGGTACTGGGTGTCCTTACCAAAGACTATGTGACAGCAGCAAGGGTAATTGGTGTTGGAAAAATTCGCATGATGTTCAAAACTATTTTACCAAATTGTGCAGCACCTTTAATTGTGCAGGCAGCTTTAAGCTTTTCCACAGCCATTTTGGATGCAGCAGCACTCGGATTCCTTGGACTTGGAGCACAACCCCCCATACCCGAATGGGGAACAATGCTGGCTGATGCTCGTGAGTTTATTCTGAGGGCCTGGTGGGTTGTAACATTTCCCGGTCTGGCAATTCTTATTACGGTAATCGCAATCAATTTAATGGGCGATGGTTTAAGAGATGCCTTCGATCCAAAACTCAAGAGATCCTGACAGACAATGCCTCTTTTAGAAATCAAAAATTTAACCGTTAAATTTCAGACAGCGGGCGGTCTTTTCACCGCTGTCGACGGATTTTCTGCTTTTATTGAACCCGGTGAAATTGTTGCAATCGTTGGAGAATCGGGCTCCGGAAAATCGGTAGCCATGCTGGCAATGATGGGGCTTTTGCCCTGGACAGCGCAAGTGACTGCAGATTGTCTGCAATTCGATGGGATTGATCTGTTAACCATTAGCAAGAAGCAACGCAGACAGATCATTGGCAAGGAAATTTCGATGATCTTTCAGGAACCCATGACCAGTTTGAATCCGTGCTTTACTGTGGGTTTTCAAATTTCCGAAGCATTAAAAACACACATGGATATGCCCAGAGCTGCCAGAAAAAACCGGGCAGTCGAGCTGTTGGAATTGGTCGGTATCACCGAACCGGAAAAACGCTTGTCGACATTTCCTCACCAACTGTCAGGAGGAATGAATCAAAGGGTGATGATAGCCATGGCTATCGCCTGCAATCCAAGATTGCTTATCGCTGATGAACCAACAACCGCGTTGGATGTAACCATTCAAGCCCAAATACTCGATTTGCTGCTCCAACTGCAAAAGGAAATCAATATGTCCCTGGTATTAATTACTCACGATATGGGTGTGGTCGCGGAAACAGCGGAAAGAGTTATGGTTCAGTATGCAGGTCAGCAGGTTGAAAAGCAGGGTGTGAAGGAGCTGTTTGCAAATCCTCATCATCCTTATACCTACGCGTTACTATCCGCCTTACCGGAGCGAGCCAGCAGCAAGCATTTACCATCCATTGCCGGTGTCGTTCCAGGACAATTTGATATCATTGAGGGATGTCTGTTTTCACCAAGATGCCAATTTGCAACCGATTTTTGCCATCAAACACCACCGGAGAACAAAGACAAGTCATTCGGTCTGGCAAAATGCCATTTTCCCCTGGAGAATGGAAAGCCGGCAGAACAATTTATTAAAAACGGGAGTGCCTAACCGTGAGTGCTATTTTAGAAGCTTCAAATCTATGCCGTCATTACTTTATTAATCGCGGACTATTTAAAAAAGATTCCATACTCAAGGCTTTAGACGGGGCATCGTTTCAGCTGGAAAAAGGTAAAACCCTTGCAGTTGTTGGCGAATCCGGATGTGGAAAAACAACTCTTGCTCGCCTGGTAACGCTAATCGAACCCCCAACAACCGGCTCCCTTAAAATCAATGGTGTTGAACTGGCATTTGCCACCGAAGCCCAAGCCAGAGAGCTGCGCACCAAAGTTCAGATTGTTTTTCAAGATCCCTACGGATCATTAAATCCCAGGCAAAAACTGGGACACGCATTGGAAGAACCGCTGCTGGTGAATACAAACATGAAAAAGGGTGAGCGTAGAGAGGCAGCCTTAAAGATGATGGATGAGGTAGGTTTACGCCCTGAACATTATGATCGGTATCCTCACATGTTTTCCGGGGGACAACGACAACGAATTGCTATTGCCAGGGCCTTGATGTTGAATCCTGATATTGTGATTCTGGACGAACCGGTTTCTGCTCTTGATGTATCCATCCAGGCTCAAATCCTGAACCTCCTGGTTGATCTGCAGGCCAAACACAATCTGGCTTATCTGTTTGTGAGTCATGATTTGTCTGTCGTCAAACATATAGCCGATGACGTGATGGTAATGTACCTGGGCAAACCGGTAGAGTCCGGAACAAGGGAGGATATTTTTAGCGACCCCAAACACCCTTATACCAAATCACTGCTTTCAGCCACACCGATAGCGGATCCCTTGTATGAAAAGAAACGGATAATTTTAAAAGGTGAGCTACCTTCGCCAATCAGTCCGCCAAAAGGCTGCACTTTTCATCCCCGCTGCCCTGAAGTAATGGAAAAATGCCATACCGTGATTCCCGATCATCAAAAAGCGGGTCAGGTTGAGGTGGCTTGTCATGCTGTCAACCTCTCCGATCGCACCAATTAAACCTGGGAAATCAATAACCACAGGCTAGCGCTCGATGTAAATACGCACTACATCGCCGCTGGCGCTGGTGATATTCAAAATATCATCGTCTATTTCATCCACAAATCCGGAAATATTATTAACAATCTCCCGCAGGTTAACCCCATCCTGGTTTAACTCCGACATCTTATCTTTGGGAATCATACTCAAGGCCAGGTTTGCCAGTTTTAAGGGTAATTTTATTTTGACATTTTCACCCTTGGCGCTATTGATCTCTATGATAATTTTCCCTGAGAAAGGGCTTGAATTCTTGATTTTGTCAGCCAGTTTCACCAGACTGTTGGCAGGTTTTGAATGGGACTTCCTACCCTGAATGGCATTTAACAGTTTCTCAGCTTCTTCAACCGTGATTTTCCCTTCTGCCACCATTTTCAAAATTTTGTCTTTTTCCGGCATACGCTTCTCCAAATACTCATTCTATTTACCACCTAAAGCCCTGATCAGTTTTTCCGCTTCTTCTACGGTAATTTTCCCTGCAGAGAGCATCTCCAGGATCATTTTGGTATTTTCATTCTCTTCCACATTAGATTCAGCTTCTACCTCAACCTCGCTCTCACCCTTTGTGCCGGTGGTAAAAAACGAAGAAAACATATCTTTAAAAGAAGGAATGAAGGATTTAAAAGGATGATTTTTCAAAAATGGCATGCGTGGCTTAATGACGATGGCACCATCAGGATAATCACCAACCAGTGATGAGTTGCCGCTCAATGTGGTAATAGTCAGAACCTTGTCCCCTCGGCATTGATGTATGTTCAAATGAACATCTCCGGAAACGGTTGAGATCTCTCCATCTTCTTCCAGATCAAAATCGCCACTTAGCCTGACATCGCCGGAAACAGAATTCAATGAAATTTCATTGAATTCACCACCTTCAACAGTTAAATCTCCTGCTACAACCCTGCCTTTTAAAAAGCCTTTCAGACGATTTATAAAAACGTTACCACTGATGTTTTGCACATTCAGACCGTCTGTAGAGATTTCCTCGACAACTATCTTTCCGGATACCGTTTTCAAATCGCCACGATATTCCATTTTGGCAGCCTTAATATCACCATTGATACTGGCGATTTTTCCAGAGACCATTACATCCGCAGGGATCTTCACTATGACATCACTGGCAAGATTTGTATGTAAAAAGGCATCCAGCATTGGATAATGCTTTCCGCTGGTCTCTTTTACATACAGTCGGTTGTTTCGGAATCCGAACGAAAATAGCTCCTCAGCTGTTTTTTTTCTTAAGCCGGAAAATTCCAATTCCAAGGTCTGTTTGTCATGTTCCTGGATAATCACACTTGATTTGGACAGGGATATATCCAATTCCAGCTTTTTGTCTTCAATTGTGTATTCCATACTATCCTTTGGCTTTGGCAACAATCCGCCAATTTTGAAATCATGAGCGCCCAACCAGTATTCTGATATCAAAACGGTCAATCCTTCGCCTTTAATTGGGCAAGAGCTTCATCCACATCGATCTCTCCTTTTTCCAAACGGCTGATGACAGAGTTTTCGTTTTGCACCGATTTTTCTTCAAAACCCAGTGCAACTTTAGTTTTTTTTAATAGATTCTTAATTTTTGGATACGAACAATTTAGCAGCTTCTCTGATTGCTTGATGTTTCCTTCAGCAAATATGAAAACTTTCAAAAAATTCATCAGTTCCTGATCAAGCTGCCATTGTGGCCCAGACGGTTCAAATTTTCCCGAAATTTCCGTCTGGCAATGATGGCAGGTGTATCTGCTCACCACCAAGGATCCGGAACATACCGGACATTCTGATAACGTTTTTTTCATTGCTTCCTCGCATTCATTAACATAATAAAAAAAATATAGATTATTTTTATAATGGTCAAGAGTATTATTAATATAATTAACGTATATATGATATATATGTTAATTATATTCATTTTACAAATATATTGGAATCATTCGAACAACGCAAGCAAGGATTCTGACAAAATGAGCAGTACCTTTGTCAACAGGCAATTACTAATCAGGCTTTAATAGAAAATATGGGATCGGTACCAAATCCTGCCCGGATTACATGAAGAATGGAATAAATGATGAGTTATTGTTGCGGGCAAGCAAACGCATGGGCTGAAACCGGCCCATGCAGGGAAAATGAGTTGGGGAGGATCAAACAAACAGGAGAGCGTCAACGCATATAGTAGATCTTATATACGGTTTCCCTGGCTAAAACCTGGTCTATTTTATAACGAACTTCCTTGGACTCTTTATCCTCCATAAATCCTTCCCAATCATCCAGAGACTCCCAGGAACTGATGATGAGATTTTCTTCCAGATTATCTCCACTGATAAGTGACTCACCTGAAATGTATCCTTTGTTGGAGAGCGCAAGACGGCGTAATTGCTTAAGAAAAGGGCGTACAACAGGTTCTTGTTCTTTGCTGATATACCTGGAAATTAATATTTTTACAGCCATAACCGACCTCCTTTTCCGTTCAACAGTCCGATATGAGCCTATCTTCAGGGCTCATACATTTGAAACACTTCGCAAGCACCTGTGTTTCAAATATTGAATTATAGAATAGAGTTTGTTCCAGTGCTAGGTACAGTCTAACTTAATCAATATTAAACTGCAATAATTCGGCATGTTTGCTTCATGGAGGCGTCTGATTTTTAACCAGCTGGTTTTCGATGGCCATAACCAGTTTATTGCGATCGATGGGTTTGCTGACATAATCATCCATACCGGCGTCCAGACATTTTTCACGATCTCCTTGCATCGCATTAGCTGTCATGGCGATTACCGGGATATGCGCCCCAGTCTTTTCTTCCCAGGACCTGATCGCTGCCGTGGCTTCAAAGCCGTCCATCTCCGGCATCTGGCAGTCCATCAAAACCAAATCATAGTCTTTAACTTTGAGAATATCCAAGGCTTCACGACCATTATTGGCAATCTCGCAGTTGAACCCAAGCTTGTTCAAAACACGGGTGGCAACCTTTTGGTTGATCAAATTATCCTCAGCCAGAAGAATTCGGACTTTTTCTCGCTCTTTTGGGGTCAATAAGGAGATAACATCGTTATTTTTATCATTGGCACTGTTGTGGTCTATCAACAAACCGGTAGCATTCAATATCTTTTGATATAAATCGCTTTGTTTTACCGGTTTTACCAAAAAACCGGTAACCCCTTGATCAATTAGTTTTTTGGCTTCGTTGCGCATGCTTTTGCCACAAATTACGATTATCGGTTTTTTAATGATCTTAGCGATCTGATCAAGCATCAAATTAAGTTTTTTGGCCTG
>JAKSDL010000614.1 GCA_022360105.1 Pseudomonadota bacterium | reverse complement strand
TCGCAAACGCAACAATGATATTGGCTAACATGAATCGTTAAATAAGACCAAATGTTGGATAGGGATGTTAATGTGTTTATTCGTGCACATATACGGTCACGTGCACGAGCAGGTTCACGAATAAAAACAATGCTGCTTTTGGCTGATTGTTAATTCATGAGAAACTTGATTGGAGCAGATAACGAATGGTAGGGCGGCCCTACGTGGCCGCCGGGGGATTGTCTTGGTAGAATGAACAAAAAAATGTTGCAGGGATTTGAATATATTAATTGGGTCCGTAAACGGTATCCCGGTTATTTCCATTGCAAAAGATCGTTGGCGGGGATGTAACCCCGCCCTGCCATTTGTTATTAGAAACAGTCGGAATTTGGCGTTAATGTAACGAAGGGGCAATGTAATAATTATGGGAAACAAAGAAATGTTTACGTTCACGAGCACGGGTAGTAACAAAGTTGCTTTCAAATTAACTTAAACTATAGTAATCAATAATCCGTTAACAATTTAGGGAGTCAGAGTATGGGTGAGTTGGATATCAAGCGGATTTCACAAGAAACCGTGGAATTGGCGGAGTCCTGGCAGGAGAGGGCCAATCAGTTAATCGGCCAGAAGGAGAAAACTTTCCAGTCGCAGATGGCCAGTTTATTGAGGCATCCACTGGACAAGGCAGTCTTGACCAGGCTGATCGATCAGGCATTTCGTTCGGGTAACAGCAAACGTGTAGCTGACCAGATCATTTATACCCTTGAAAACAATAAAGTTCCCGAATTTTTTACTTCCTGGGAAAAACTGCTGGTGAGGCTTTTTATTAAGCTGGGAGGCTCATTCTCGGGTATTTCCGTTCCCCAGGTCGTTCAGAAAATGCGTAAATTCAGCAGTCAGGCGATTCTGGCAGGGGAAAAAGGTCCCTTGACTTCCCATCTGAAAAAGCGGAAGTCAGAAGGTGTTCGCATGAACGTTAACCACTTGGGGGAAGCGGTATTGGGAGAAGAGGAATCCCGGGCCAGACTTGAAACCAATATCACCGATTTGGAGAATCCGGCTATTGAATACATTTCGGTTAAGATCTCTACAATCTATTCGCAAATCCATTCCCTGGCCTTCGATCATTCCGTGGCAATTCTCAAGGATCGTTTATCCCTGTTGTACAGAACTGCCCAGTCAAACGTATTCACCAGAAAAAACGGTGAGAAGGTTCCTAAATTTGTCAATCTGGATATGGAAGAATATCGGGATCTGGAGATTACCACTGCTGCCTTCATGCAGACCCTGGATCAGGAGGAATTTAAAAATCACAAGGCGGGTATAGTATTGCAGGCTTATCTTCCGGATTCCCATGCCATTCAAAGACTTTTAACGGAATGGGCCGTGGAAAGGGTGAAAAACGGTGGCAGTCCGATAAAGATTAGAATCGTAAAAGGGGCCAATATGGAGATGGAACAGGTTGATTCGGAAATCAACAACTGGCCCCTGGCAACATATGACAGCAAAACCGATGTGGACGCGAATTATAAGACCATGGTTCTGTATGGAATGCGTGAGGAACATATGATAGCCGTTGAATTGGGTATTGCTTCGCACAATCTGTTTGAACTGGCGTTTGCTTATCAAGTGGCATCTCATCTGAATGTTCTGGAATATGTTGATTTTGAGATGCTGGAAGGTATGGCGGATCATATTCGCAGGGCGATTGTGGAAAAAACGAATGATGTCCTTCTTTATGCCCCTGTTGCTGAAAAGGAACAATTTATCAATGCCATAGCCTATTTAATTCGCAGACTGGATGAAAACACCGCTCCGGACAATTTCCTGCGCTATGCCCCCAATTTAAAGACCGGAACAGAAGAATGGTCATTCCTGAAAGATCAATTCTATGAGTCCTGCGATAAGCTGGATAAAATAAAACTAAGCCCCAACCGGATTCAGGATCGATGTACCGAAAGCTTTCCCGAACAAACAGGTACTTATTACAACAACGAGTTCGTCAACGAGCCGGATACGGATTGGGCTTTGGCTGGAAACAGAACCTGGGCTGAAGACATTAGAAAGAAATGGAAAAAGAGTCCGGGAAGTCATCCCATTGAAATACCGGTGGTGATTGCCGGGGAGGAGATCTATGACGATCGCAAAGTCAATGATTGTATCGATCCTTCCCAATATCATGAAAACATTTGTGTTGCTCGATACAGACTGGCTGCAGAGCAGGATGTTGAAAAAGCTGTCTCAACGGCCAAAAATGACCCGGACGGCTGGCGTTCCATGTCTCAGGATCAACGACATAAGGTTCTCTCCCAGGTTGCGATGGAGCTAAGAAAAGGCAGGGGGGATTTGATTGGAGCGGCTGCTGCGAATACCGGTAAAGTATTCACAGAAGCGGATGTTGAAGTTTCCGAGGCAGTGGATTTTGCAGAATATTATCCTTACACGGTTAAGCAGTTCCTGGACATAGAAACCCTTGAAGGCAAGGGAAAAGGAGTAGGGCTGGTGATATCCCCCTGGAATTTCCCAATTGCCATTCCTTGCGGGGGCATCGTGGCTTCGCTGGCTGCAGGAAACACGGTGATTTTTAAACCTGCTTCAGATTCCGTGGTGGTAGCCTGGGAATTATGCAAGCGCTTTTGGGCCGGTGGTGTTCCCAAAACCGCTTTACAGTTCATGCCCTGCCCTGGATCATCAGTAGGAGCGCAGTTGGTTGAGCATCAAGATATAGATTATGTTATACTTACCGGTGGAACCGATACAGGCATGAGAATGCTGGAACAAAAACCAGGGTTGTTCCTTGCTGCAGAAACCGGCGGTAAAAATGCAACTATTGTTACTGCTATGTCCGACAGGGATCAGGCAATTAAAAATGTTGTCTATTCCGCATTCGGAAATGCCGGACAGAAATGCAGTGCGACATCGCTTCTGATCCTGGAAAGGGAAGTTTATGAAGACAAGGAATTTCGTCGCCAGTTAGTTGACGCAGCCAAAAGCTTCAGTACCGGAACGGCCTGGGACTTTAAAAACAAAATGGGACCGATGATCAACCCACCTTCGGGAGAACTGGAAAAGGCTCTTAAAGAGTTGGAGACCGGAGAAAACTGGGCATTAAAACCCGAGTTGGTCGATGACAACCCTTATATCTGGTCGCCGGGAATCAAATGGGATGTGACCCCGGGAAGCTTTACCCATATGACCGAGTTTTTCGGTCCTGTGTTGGCGGTGATGTGCGCTGAAAACCTGGATCATGCCATTGAACTGACCAATCAGACCGGATACGGGCTGACTTCGGGCATCGAAAGCCTTGATCCCAGGGAAATAGAGATCTGGAAAGACAGTATCGAAGCCGGGAACCTTTACATAAATCGCGGAACCACCGGGGCCATAACCTTGAGACAGCCGTTTGGCGGCATGAAAAAATCTGCTATCGGTCCTGCCGTTAAAGCCGGCTCGCCTAACTACACGGCGCAATTCATGGAATTCAAGGATACATCCCAGCCTGCGATTGGCACTATAGAAAATGATAGTCGATTGTTAAGACTGGTTTCCGAATGGAAATTAAAGGTGCGCTGGAATCAATTCGGAGATCAGAACAGCGAGATGGAGGATGTGGTTCGAGCCATCAAGAGCTACTTGTATCAATATGAACAGGAGTTTTCCCAAGCCAAGGATTATTTTAATCTGCGCGGACAGGATAACATGATGCGGTATCTGCCTTTGGGTAAAATTGTAGTGAGATTGCATCAAAACGATACTTTGTTTGAAACAATAGCCCGAATTGCAGCTGTGCAAATCGCAGGAAATCAGTTGGTAGTCAGTGCTCCAAAGGGGCTTGATAACCGGGTGATTCAATTTCTGCTGGGCAAGGAAGGTATTCGCTTGCTGAATGGTGTTCCCGTAACTTTCGAAAGCGATGAGGAATTGATTGCAGCGATTCCGAATATAGAAAGGATCAGGTTTGCAGGATTCGATAAAGTACCTGAGTCTGTCTTTAAAGCGGCAGCAAAAACCGGATTTTACGTCTGTTGTGCCCCGGTGTTAATGGAGGGCAGAATTGAGTTGTTGCATGTAACGCTCAATCAGAGTATCTGCCATACCTATCACCGCTATGGTAACCTGGGCGAAAGATCCCTCGACATTCAATAGACCACTGGCAAAGCGTCTAATTCTGGTGGTGCTCCCCATGGAGTACCGCCAGAGTCTTATCCTTCTTTTGCCACAGGACATTGATCCATTTGTGGAATCCGATCTTAAACTGGGTATCATTAAAATAATCCCCGATAATCTCATTGGTCACCGGAATTTGTTCGATCCTGACCGTTACCTTTGTCACTTTGCCGCATAGATAATTCCAGAATCCCATGGCTTTGGGATCATATTTAATGGTTACATCGAGAATGGCTGAGAGCTGTTCTCCCATAGCCGAGAGAACAAACGCCACTCCACCCGCCTTTGGATTGAGCAAATAGGTATAGCTGGAAGAAAGCCTTTTGTGTTTTTCTTCTGTAAATCGGGTTCCTTCCACGAAATTCATTATCGAAACCGGAATATCTCTGAATTTCTCACAGGATTTTTTGGTGGTTTCGATGTCTTTACCCTTTAAATGGGGATTTTTCTTGAGAAATGATTTTGAGTAGCGTTTCATGTAGGGATAGTCCAGGGCTATCCATACAAAATTGAAGATAGGTATCCAGATCAATTCCTGTTTCAAGAAAAATCGGAAATAAGGGATTCGATTATTCAATACAGACTGCAAAACCATGATGTCCGACCAACTCTGATGATTGGCCAGCACCAGGTACCATTTGTTCATACTTAAGTCATCATCTCCCTCAATATCCCATTCGATTTTGTTTACCAGGTTTAAGACCAGATCATTGCCAATCGCCCAAGTAGTGCAAATAAAATTTAAAAGGATGTCACAGGGCTTGCGGATTGGTTTGACAGGTAATACCAACTTAATAATCGCAATAGGGAACAGGGGGATAAACCAAAACAGAATGTTTACAAAGAGCAGAGATAATACCAGAATACCTCGAATAAAAGCGGGAAGGAAACCTAACATAACTGGACATTAGAAGATGTTAACGATGCAAAAAAAATAATCCTATCCTGCCAGAATCGATCCCATTTGTGTGCAGTCGAGTGGACTTTTACAAAAGTATTACTATTGTGGTTTTCAGCAGTCAGCGTTTAGCTATCAGCTAATAATATGTAAACATTCAAATGTGTTACTGAAAGCTTCGCTTTCACATACTTTAAATCTAAAATACAGTCAGTTCATGAACTTCATAATTTCTTCATCAGAGATATAGGCTCCCTGCAGGCGGATGCCGTCTTTCATTTCCGGGGAGATGTAGATCATGTCTCCTTTGCCCAGGAGTTTTTCTGCCCCGGTGCGATCGATGATGATTTTGGAATTGATGGCTGAGGATACGGACAAGGCAATTTTTCCGGGGACGTTGGCTTTGATGAGACCACTGATGACTTCAGCCGAGGGTCTTTGGGTTGCAAGAATCAAATGAATTCCACAGGCCCTGGCTTTTTGGGCAATACGGATAATATTGTCACCGATATCCGATTTATCTGCCATGATCAG
>JAKSDL010000033.1 GCA_022360105.1 Pseudomonadota bacterium | reverse complement strand
TAAAGAATCAGCTTACGGGAGATACTTCGCTGTTTGAAAACGGAAAATTCGCGAAATCTGTTTTGTTTCATCAAATTCAATTTTGTGTTAACTAATATTTCAGCGGAAAATCTCTAAACCCCCTATCCAGCCTTTTGCCAGACGGATTCAACTTGAAGATCCACGTGCTGTCAGCGGTCAACGTTCAGTGTAAGACATAACAATTGCAAACAAAATCCGGCTGAATGCACTATACCTCGAAGTACCAGGCTGCGTTCAAAGCTTTTATTGGTATGGGTTAAAACAGTTTTCGTTCAGGCACCAACTGGATATTTATATTGCAGTTGGTACGACCAAACCTTGCAAATCCAACAGACTTGCGAGTTACATTAGACAGTTGTGCTTGGACAACTGTATAGCCTCATCTGAAAATTAGCAATCTTTGTTTTAAGGGATCACCATTGAATAAACTGAAGATCTTTAACGTTCAACTATGCTTGTTTTCCGGATATAGTAGCAGTATTTTCCGCCTCCCATGTTCGGACCTGTGAAATATTGCCAAGCACCTTGCTCCGAGAAAAAAAATCAATGCATATTTCTTCGGATCTGACACTAAATCTACCAATTCAAAGCCGCGAACAACAAACCTGGATTTGGAAATTCGATCCAAAATCGATAGATGTTTACTTCAATATTCAATAGTGATAATATGTTAGCTAAGTTTCTTACATTTGTTTCAGGAAGAGCCATCAACAGCCAGTTAAAATGAGTATCGAATAATCAAATAATCATTGAGGAGCTATGGCGTTTAACAAATATTCGGAAGGAGATATCTGCCACATGTCGTTGGTTGGCGATATCAAGATATATGATTCTGTTTCGTATAAACAGGAAATGTTTTCAGGGCTGGATCAATTCCGGGGTGTCAAACTTGACCTTTCACAAATTGAAGAGATTGATGCTTCCGGTTTCCAACTGTTAATTCTCTTAAAAAAGGAAACACAGGATAAAGGGATGTCATTTCAAATCGACGGTTTAAGCTCATCTGTCATGAGGCTGATGGAAATCTACCGGCTCAATGACTGGTTTCAATCACAGAATTAACTCACTTTGACTTATTTTATAGAGGACGACCAATGATTGTTGAGCAAGTGCTGCAGACCTTTCTGACGGAAAGTGAAGATTTAATGAGAGAAATTGAAGCGCAGCTGTTAAAGCTGGAATCGGAAATAGACGACACAGAAGCCATCAATGCCTTGTTCAGGGCTATTCATACACTAAAGGGTTCATCCGGCATGGTCGGTATCACCAATATCGAGCAGTTCCTGCACTGGGTGGAAAGTGTCATGGAAAAGGTCCGGACCGGGGTGTTGATTTTTAACGAAGATTTGGCTGATATCCTCTTGAAGGCTTATGACCACCTGGGTGTGCTGGTAGACAGGATAGACGTTGACGGGGCTGAAACCAAGGACCCTGAAATAATCAAGCAAGAAGAGTTTATCGTGCTGCAACTACAGGGATACCTTTCCGAGTTTAAACAGAATGCTGAAGAAATGGAGTCTGCTGTCGACAAAGAGTCAGAGACTGGCTCCGCAGAGTCTCCGCCTGATTTGGTACCTTGGCAGGTCAGTTTGAAATTTAAGGAAAACACCTTTCGATTTGGTTTTGATCCAACTGCATTCATCATGCACATGAGCCAGATGGGTGAAATCACAGGGCTGAAAACCTTGATTGAAGAGTTCCCACCTGCCGATCAAATGGATCCCGAATCTTGTTATCTTAGTCTTGAAATAGACTATCTGAGCGCTTTTGAAAAAAAAGATATCGAGGATATTTTTGAATTTCTGGGAGACGATGTTGATATTAAGATAATCCCCTCACCGCCAAAAGTTCAAAGCTATGTAAGCAAACTGGATAAAATTGCGGAAACATCCGATGAACCACCCGATACAAGCCACAGAATCGGGGAATTGTTGGTGGATAGTGGTGCTGTGACCGAAAAAGAGCTTGATACGGCACTAAAGAAGCAACAAAGCGATGAAGTGGAGAACGGGGATGAAGCAGAAACATCCAAACTGGGCGAACTTCTTGTGGCTGATAAAACAGTGGATGTCCAGGTGCTGGACCGAGCCCTGGAGGTACAAAAACCAATTAAGGCTAAAAGAGAAAAAGTCAGCAAGACCATCCGTATTGAAACCGACAAGCTGGATCAGTTTATTGACCTGGTAGGGGAACTGGTTATTTCAAGTGCCGGAATCATGCAGCAATCTGAAGATCTCCGCAACAAGGCACTCATGGAGGTGGCTGCCATGAACTCCAGGCTGGTGGGAGAAATGAGGGAAAGAATCATGGAATTGCGCATGGTTCCGATACAGGAAACGTTTAATCGCTTCCAAAGGGTTATTCGAGAGATCAGCAAGGAATCGGGTAAACAGATTCGACTGGAGATGGAAGGAGGCGATGCCGAACTCGATAAAACGGTTATTGAGCGGATTTTTGACCCCTTAATGCATCTCGTGCGTAATGCTGCTGATCACGGTATTGAAATGCCGGAAGTCAGAACCAAAAAAGGCAAACTGGCAGAAGGCACCATACTGCTAAAGGCCTACCATGATTCCGGAATGGTAGTGATTGAGATTAAAGATGACGGAGCCGGGATCAATCAAAAAGCTGTTTTGGATAAAGCCATTGCCAACGGGGTTATCACCGAAAAAGATCATTTAAAGGATAAAGACATCCTCAACCTGATTTTTACACCCGGATTCTCCACCGCTGAAAAAGTAACCAAGCTGTCCGGTCGTGGAGTGGGAATGGATGTGGTGAAAAGCAACATCGAAGCCCTGAGAGGTACAGTGGAGCTTGAAAGTGAGGAGGGGTCAGGATCGACTGTTCGCATCAGCCTGCCACTAACCATGGCAATAATTGAAGGCCTGTTGATTGGTGTAGGGGATTCCAAATATGTGATTCCCCTGGAAATGGTTGTCGAATGCATTGACCTACCCGAAGACGCCATGAACAGAAGTCACCATTATGTCAACCTGCGGGGAAAACCATTGCCGTTTCTGTGGCTGAGGGAGATTTTTGAGGAGACCGGACCTCAATCGGAAGAACAGAGCATTGTTGTCATCAAACTGGGAAATAAAACAGCAGGCCTGGTAACAGACATGCTTTACGGTGAAATTCAGGCAGTTATCAAAAACCTGGATGAGGTGTATAAAAATGTTCCCGGTATTTCCGGTGCCACGATTCTGGGAGATGGCAGGGTCAGTCTGATTCTGGATGTAAAAGGCTTGATAGAACTCGCTGAAGGAGAATACCTGAAAAATATCTCCCAGCAGCCCGACCAGGTAGAACTTGAAACTGAATCAGCAGAATCTATTTCCTGATACACACAATTGATGAAAGCTCTACTTTCTTTATTACTGGACAATTACAGGCAACCAGATGACAAATAGTTCAAAAGATAGAGGATACGTTTTAGTCGGAGAGATGGATTTCCATGTTCTTTCCAAACTTGAATCATTGTCCCACCCAAAACATGAATAAAAGCCGTGCCTGTGGCCATGTGGACCAGTAGATTTTCAATTAAATATTAATCCAAAAAAGGAGTAGAAAGTGACTATTACCATTCATCCATCGGAACCGATCACAGGGTCAGACGCCCGGGATGAGATCTCGGTTTCCGAGCCGGTTTCAACTGTTGAAGAAAAAAACATTGAATTACAGAAACACTTGGAAAGCGTTGAATATATTGATGACAAAACCCAGTTTTTAATGTTTGGCATCGAACAGGGGGATTACGCCCTTGATATTTTAAGAGTCAGAGAGATTTTGGACATTCCGCCGATAACCAAAGTTCCCAGGACGCCCGATTTTATGCTGGGAGTTATCAATCTGAGAGGCTCTGTTGTGCCCGTCGTAGATCTCAGGCAGCGTTTCGGAATGGAGCAGGCGGATTACACGGAGAAATCCTGTATCATTATCGTTGAGATTGAAGGAAATGGGAGCAAGGCCAGGGTTTTTGGACTTTCGGTAGATGCTGTGCAGGAAGTGATCAGCTTGAGCCCGGATATGATTAATGAGGTGTCCAAGGTGGGAACTAATATCGATACAAATTTTTTAAAAGGAGTGGGAAATTATATGGAAAACTTTGTTTTGATCATGGATTTAGCAAAAGTGTTACCCGTTAACGAGTCGTTTTGAAAAGGTTAAGTTGGACGATCTATCGTTCATGCCAAATGTACTCGAAGTTTTTTTAACCTGGGAAATTTTCAACCGTAATAAGCCTTTATAAGCAAAGGATAGAGAGGAAAAAATGTTAAAAAACTTGAAACTCAAAACCAAACTACTTGCAGCGTTTGTATCAATGGCTTTGTTAATCGCACTGACCGGAGGAATGGGAATTTATTACACAGGTTCAGTGGGAGACCAGGGAATTCGGGTAGGAGCAGAGTTGGCACCTCTTGGTGACGCTGCCATGGAAATAAAGCTATCTGCAACAACAGCTCATTTGTTGTTTGAAGAAATAATGGCAGGAGATGAGACAGAAAATGTAGAAGAAGTCTGGCAATTATTGGATGAAACAAACTGGTACGCGAATGCGATCCTGAAAGGTGATGAGAATGACGAAGGTACCTTTATCGCAACCAAAGACCCTAAGGTCAGGGCCAAAGTAGAAGAGGTAAAAAAAGATGTCGCTGAGTTCATTCAAGCGGCACATATGCGTTACAATCAAAGAACCAGTTCCAGCGCTACAGGAAGCGATATAGACCAGGATTTTGACGGGCTGTACGAGTCTATTCAGGGTAGACTTTTAGCTTTGGTAACCAGAAACAATAATCAAAAGAATTACAGGATAATGTTTCACGCCGGTCAAGCTCGTTTTCTATTGGCTGATGGTCATTTGTTCCTGGAGGAACTGCTTTCGGGGGATGCAACAAACAAAATTGAAGATATCCTGGGAAGTTTTCAAGAGGCCGAAGGTCACGTGGATCAGATTGGCAAACTGGTTGGTCTGGCGAGTGTGATGACAATAAAACAGAATTTAACAAGATTTATTGCTATTACCGAACAGAGATATCAGTCATCAAGTCAAACCAGTGCTGCCGGAAGTGAGGCTGATGAAAAATTCGATGCTATGTTTGAAAAATTTATACAAGTCGCCGACGAGGCTGAGGAATTGATACATGATGATATGGATAGAGGTTTCACAACATTACAGAATCAATCGCAGCTGGCCACTTATATTATGGTGGCGATTACTATTTTCGGATTGATTGTTGGTTTGTTCCTGGCGATGCTTATTGGTAGGTATATAGCAACTTCACTTAATGGTGTGATCAATTTGGCAACCAAGGTATCCAAAGGGGATTTCAGCTCCGATATTGATGTGGAACGCCATGATGAAATTGGCGATCTCTACAAGGCGATGGATAACATGACAGAAAAGGTCAGTCTGATTGTCCAGGATTTGACGAATCTGTCGGAAGAAGCGACCGGAGGAAAATTGAAGACTCGTGCGGATGCTTCAAAACATGAAGGAGAATTTGCCAGCATTATCAATGGTATTAACCAGACGCTGGACGCCGTGGTAAATCCCCTGAATACGGCAGCGGAATATGTAGACAGTATCAGTATGGGTGAGATCCCCAGCAAAATTACTGAAAACTGGAAAGGGGACTTTGGCCAGCTAAAAGACAGCCTGAACCGCTTAATCGAGGCAACCGGGGAAATTACCCAGATTTCGGAAAGCATCTCCCAGGGTAATCTGAACGTCAGGGTAAAAGAGAGATCAGCAGGAGATAAGTTGATGCTGTCTTTGAAGCAGATGGTGGAATCACTTACCAATATAACCCGCAGTGTCAAGGTGGCAGCTTCATCTATTGCAGCCGGCAGTAACCAGCTTAATTCGGCGGCGCAGAGTATGTCGCAGGGTGCCACGGAACAGGCTGCATCTGCTGAACAGGCTTCATCCTCCATGGAGGAAATGGTGTCCAATATCCAGCAGAATGCTGATAACTCCAACCAGACAGAGAAAATAGCCCAGCAGGCAGCTGTGGATGCAAAAAAAGGTGGGGATTCCGTGGAAAAGGCTGTGTCAGCGATGAAAGATATCGCAGAAAAGATTTCGATCATAGCTGAAATAGCCAGACAAACCAATATGTTGGCACTCAATGCAGCCATTGAAGCTGCACGTGCCAGGGAACACGGAAAAGGTTTTGCCGTGGTGGCATCGGAAGTACGCAAGCTTGCAGAAAACAGCAAGGAAGCCGCAGCTGAAATTAATCAACTCTCCGGATACAGTATGAATATTTCCGAAGAGGCCGGTGGACTGTTGGATAAATTGGTTCCGGATATTCAAAAAACCGCCGACCTGGTCCAGGAGATCAATGCTTCCTCCAGAGAGCAGAATACCGGCGCAGAACAAATCAATCTGGCGATTCAGCAATTGGATAAAGTGATCCAGCAAAATGCCGGTTCGTCTGAAGAAGTTGCTTCCACAGCCGAAGAGCTTTCAGCAAATGCAGAGGAGTTAAATAATCTGATTGGATTTTTCAAATTGGATGATGAAGGAAACAAGCTGAGTTACCAGACAACTTCCGGAGAAGACAAAAGCAAGCAGGCGAAGTTGGCATACGAAAGCAGGAGGCCGCAACTGGTTTCCACTCATGGGGATTTTGGCGAATTAACCTCGCCTGTCGGTGATAATGGAAGTGGGCTAATTGTAGAGTTGGAAGAAGAAAAAGAATCCATTGATGACAGCCAGTTTGAGAGACATTAAAAATCAATGGAGCTTTCGCTCCATTGATTTTGGTGCTATCTGTTATCGGTTATCAGCTGGGTTGTGTAAACATTGAACATAAAATTAGAGAGAGTAGCTTTCACAACCTGTAAATCTAAAATCAAAAATTTCATAAAGTGGACTGCACCATCGAGTCAAATATCAAAAGCGCACAATCCTTAACGCATGCTGAGTTCACAAAATTAAAAACCTGTATTCAGCAAAAACTGGGGATTAAAATGCCGGAGTCCAAAAAGGCTGTTCTCGAAGCACGCCTGCAAAAAAGACTTCGAATGACGCGAATAAAAAACTTCTCGGAGTATTGCGACTTTCTTTTTAGTGAAGAGGGGACCAGCGAACGAGTGGATTTCATCGATGCCGTAACCACCCATAAAACCTTCTTTTTTCGCGAGGTTGAGCAGATTGAGTATTTGTGTGCCCATTCACTTGCAAACCTTTATTCGGATGAGTATCAACCGGCGGGAGAGTTTCTGGATATCTGGAGTGCAGGATGTTCAAGCGGTGAAGAGGCATTTAGTATTGCCATTTGTCTGGAAGAGTTCAAAGAGCAGAACCCGGGATTTGGTCTGGATTATTCAATACTCGCTACGGACGTCTCCGTCAGGGCAGTCGAAAAAACACAGTCCGCAGTTTATAGCTTTGAAGAGTTGGATGGTGTGTCTGATAATAGGATTAGAAAGTATTTTCTAAAGAGCAAGGATCCATCCGTCAGAGTCAAAAAGGTGATACCGGAGATACGGCAACATCTGAGAAGCGGTGTATTGAACCTTAACTCCAATTTCCAATTTGATCAAAAACTGGATGCGATATTCTGCCGTAATGTGATGATCTATTTTGATGAACAAATCAAAAACCAGGTTGTTCACAGGTTTACAGACAATCTGAGAGAGGGAGGGTATCTGTTTATCGGATCATCCGAAAGCCTGAGAAAAATAGACGATCGTTTAAAACAAGTAGCACCGTCAGTGTACAGAAAAACCTGACGTTTAGCATGCTAAGTTGTAGACAAACAACGCAGCGCTTGAACTCGAAGACTAGTGTATTGTTATCGGTTATCAGCTATCAAGCAGGAGGTGTAAACAACAATATATATTTTTTAATTGAAAGCAAAGCTTTCACAAACTTAAAAATCTGAACTCTAAACTCATCAATCTAAAATTTTATAGATGCCTAACAAAATCAAGGTAATGATCATTGATGACTCGGCTGTGGTGAGACAGACACTCACTGCTGTGTTGACAAGCGATCCCAAAATCGGGGAAGTGATCTCTGCCAACGATCCTTATCATGCTGTAGAAAAACTAAGGCGCTTTGTACCGGATGTGATTATTCTGGATATCGAAATGCCGCGCATGGATGGATTGACATTTTTGCAAAAATTGATGGCTCAACATGCACTACCTGTCATTATCTGCTCGACGCTTTCGGAAGAGGGATCTGAAGTTGCCATGAAAGCCTTTGAATATGGCGCTTTGGAGGTAGTGGAAAAAGCAAAGATTAACACCAAGTCGTTTCTGGAAGAATCCAGAATGATTTTTCTGGATAAAGTAAAGGCGGTAGCCCAGGCAAAACTAAAAAAGCAAAAAAGAAAAGTTCAAGCTGTGAAGGCATCCCCGAAACTGACAGCAGATGCCGTATTGCCCGAAAAAAGAAGCAAAGCGATGTTACAAACCACTGAAAAGGTGGTTGTCGTGGGGGCATCTACCGGAGGAACCGAAGCCTTGCGAGTGTTTCTGGAAGCTATGCCGCTGGATATTCCGGGTATTGTTATAGTGCAGCACATGCCGGAGAATTTTACCGCCGCTTTTGCCAAACGTCTGAACAGTACTTGCAGGATTACAGTGAAAGAAGCAGAAGATAACGACTCGGTTTTGCGAGGTCATGCGCTGATTGCGCCCGGCAACCATCATGTTTTGCTAAACCGCAGTGGCGCCAGGTACTATGTTAATGTCAAGGGGGGGCCCCTGGTTTCAAGGCACCGTCCCTCTGTGGACGTCCTTTTTCGATCTGCAGCGCAATATGCCGGGAGGAATTCCATCGGAATCATTATGACAGGCATGGGGGATGATGGCTCCCGGGGACTCCTTGAAATGAAAGAAGCCGGGGCATCAACGGTAGCACAGGATGAAGAAACATCTGTTGTATTTGGCATGCCGTTAAAGGCCATTGAGATCGGTGCGGTTGACCGGGTTGTACCACTGGAAAAACTTGCACTTGCTGTTCATCAGCCCGGCTTTTTTAAATAGTGCCTGAACGAAATGTATTTAAATCCTTTATTGGTTTCTGTGTACTCGAATGACTATGGTTTTCAGTGACCGGCATTCAGACCGAAACGTGGCAAATTTTATATTGATCTGCTGACAGCTAAACGCTGAAGGCATTTATCCTCATTGTGAAAGTCAACTCTTGAAGCTAATACTTAATATGGCTTTTATGGGTTTTCGTTCAGATACTAAACAGTTTAAGACGGTTATGAATAAAGAATTTTTGGTAGTCGACCGCAGTCAGTTCAGGGTCAGGATATTGGCGTTCGCATTGTTATCAATATTAACCGGATTATGGGGAGCCCTTGTCCTGGCATCAATGATTTCCGCTACATTTATCTCCGGCTGGTCTCCCTGGTTCCAAATTGTTTCCGCTGTAATTGTATGTTCCTCCTGGGGCATAGTTTCCGGATCTTTCAAGCAAATATCAACAATATGGACGGAGGACAAGCTTAAAGCAGCCGAATCATTTGCGCAGAGAATGGACTCTAAGGGAATTCAGGAGAATGGAAAAATATCAAGCACCCTTGAAGAATTTGCCACCTGTCGGCACGAAAAACTTACCAGTACCTTGAGAGAACTACATGTTTTGATAACCAGCCATTTAAACAGTGTGACCAATGAAACCAACGACGCTGCATTAAATCTTATCGATCAGCTGAAACTGATTTATGACGCGATGAGTCATTTATTGGATAAAGTATCTGAAAATCGCAGGGCCAGCGATCAAATGGCAACTGGTTCTCAATCCACACTGATCGACAATCAGAACACCATGACTCGACTGCAAACATATATAAACAGCCGGTTACAAGAGATCGATCATGATCACCAGATGGCCAGTGAGTTGCAGGAACAAGCTCTGATCATGTCTGACCTGACCAAGCTGATTGAATCGATATCCAAGCAAACCACGATTGTGGCGACCAATGCTAAAATTGAAGCCTTCCGGGCCGGTGTCCACGGTCAGGCTTTTGGAGTCATAGCTGATGAAGTGACCAAATTGTCGGCACAGATAGGGGACTCAAGTAAACAGATTATCCAATCGATTGACCAGATGGGCAAAAGCATTGAGGAAAAATTCAAAATAAAGCTGGATAAGTCGGCAAAGCAGGAAGAAACCAATTTGCTAAACAGCCTGAAAGATCAACTGGCCAATATGGGGAAGAGTTACACTCAATTGGAAGATTTTAACAGGGAAACCCTGGCAGATATAAACACCAGTAGCGAGCATATTAAAGCCAAGGTAAATGACTCCCTGATGGCCATTCAATTCCAGGATATCACCCAACAGCAAATTGAAATTATTCTGAAAAGCCTGCACCTTTTTGAAGAACACCTGTCTGGCCAACCATGTATAGACCTGGTTGGCTCCGGGCAGCAAGGAGATGAAGAGTTCGATATTGAAAAGATTCGCAAGCTTTATGTGATGAAAAAGCAACATGACATTCATGATAAACATCATCGAATGAAGCAGTTAAATGGAAATCGGCAAAAAGACAGCGATTCGAGCGATATCACACTTTTTTAACTGACTGCCATTCTGCGCATTGATCCGGATATCCGAAACAGCTCTTTGATACCTTTGCTGCTTGACGGATTTTTCGATTCCCTGTACCAATTGAATTGGTTAAACCATTACGATCTATCCGCTCTGCGGAGCACTCGTTATCCTTCTTTCTCATCGATTCCGTTGACCAACTGATGACATCAGGTATGGGATTGCAGAACTGTCAGGACGATGGCCCAGCTATTTAGAAAAGCAAAGCAAAACAGAATATTTCAGGATGTGGTAGAGCAGATTCAGGATGTTATTCTGGATGGAAAAATCAAACCTGGTGAAAAACTGCCATCGGAGCGAGAGCTTGGAGAGATGCTGGGGACCAGCCGAGGCACCCTGAGAGAAGCCCTGAGAATTCTGGAACAAAAGGGTCTGATCGAGATTCGGTTGGGAGTAAACGGGGGTGCCATTGTCAAAGAAACCACCTGGGAGCAGATGAGTGAGACACTCGCCCTGCTGATCCGGTCGCAATCAGTTTCTTTGCAACACCTGGCTGAATTCCGGGAAGACGTGGAAGAGATTGTTGCCTCTTTGGCTGCAGAGCGAGCGTCCAAGGAAGATATTAAGGATTTGAATCGACTGATTAAAGAGGCTGAAAAGTTTTATAAAAAAGGAGTCTCCCACTGGGACAAATTCGTCAGGGTCGATGAAAAGATTCATATGGGACTGGCCAGAATTTCGCGTAATCCGATCTATTCATTTATCCTGGAAACCATTCACGCCAACATCGATAAATACTACGATAGATACCTTGCCGTAGGTGATAGTGAACTGGAAGAGAATTACAGGGATCTGTCAGAGATAGTCAAAGCGGTGGAAGGCAAAAAGGCAACCGAAGCAGGTTCACTGGCTCGCGAACATGTCAGACGGTTTAACCGACATATGGATAAAAAGCTGAGGCAACTCAGCTAACCCGGATGATTAAGCTTGATATAATAGTCTATTTCGGTAAAGGTCTAACCATTATAAGTATTAAATATTATTAATTTCCCGGATAGTAATTATTGAACAGTTGAATTAATGAAAAAATCAATCAGTTATCTTTCGTATCTGCGGACGTCCTCGCAAACGCAACAATGATATTGGCTAACATGAATCATTAAATAAGACCAAATGTTGGATAGGGATGTTAATGTGTTTATTCGTGCACATATACGGTCACGTGCACGAGCAGGTTCACGAATAAAAACAATGCTGCTTTTGGCTGATTGTCAATTCATGAGAATCTTGATTGGAGCAGATTACGAATGGTAGGGCGGCCCTGCGTGGCCACCGGGGATGTAACCCCGCCCAACCGCTTGCTCCCTGTAGTTGTCTCAAATTAAAATTACTCCCTGTCAATTCATGAGAATCTTGATTGGAGCAGATAACGAATGGTAGGGCGGCCCTACGTGGCCGCCGGGGGATTGTCTTGGTAGAATGAACAAAAAAATGTTGCAGGGATTTGATTATATTAATTGGGTCCGTAAACGGTATCCTGGTTATTTCCATTGCAAAAGATCGTTGGCGGGGAGGT
>JAKSDL010000111.1 GCA_022360105.1 Pseudomonadota bacterium | reverse complement strand
ATTTTCGGTTCATATGAGCCTATGGTAAGGCCTCAGGAAATGATGTTCACTCCGATTCAACTTAAGGCTTATCAACAACATGGCATTGAATCGATCAGTCTTTTCAATAGTGCGCTACCATTTAACACCTTCAGCAATTTCATCCCGCCATTATCACTCGTGGAACGTTTTAATCCCTTAACATTAAAATACGAAGGCATTGAGGAAACATTGACTCTCATTCCTGCTTACAACACGGGTGATCTTGTGGATAACATCTCTCTTTTGAAGTGGGTGAAAAAGATTCGGAAACAACAGCTGGAGTTGCATGAACCAACGGATTTAATGGTTTTAGTCGATATGGATGCTGACGATGATTTCTGGATTGGAATGGATTTCCCACTGGTGAACAAGGTTTATTCGTCGTTACAGGGATTATCAGGTTTGGTCGATAGTTTGGATGGTCTGGATTTCATCGAATATACGACACCGGGTAAATATCTGAAGGAACATGATCCCATCAGAACCATTGAAATCAGACAGGATACGGCAGACGGCAGCTTCGATGGTTACTCCAGCTGGGCGGAGAAATGGAGCAACCAGCGATTGTGGACGGGTATTGAACGATCAAGGCTTCTTGAGTTACAGACAAGGCGTGTGTTGGAGTTGGTCAACAACAAGGGAATCGCAAAAGAGGTCGATGCGCTCCTCGAATCATCATATGAGGAAAGGATTAAGAGCTTTTCCACCACTCATTTTGGCTTATCAACACCGATCATGAATGCCAGTCGTTTGCAGATAGCCCAAAATATAGTCCGAGGATCTGTTGATCAGGCCTTTAAAGCTTTTGGGGTGGCTGAAATATTTTATAATGAATCCAGAGACGCCGAATCCTTTTCCCTGGTCGACTATAAACGTGGTCAAGACACAGATGTTTTCAAATTCCAGTCGGTACCATCCAAAAGCCTTGTAAAACTGAGACTACAAAACATTCCTGAAGATAAAACGGGTTGTATTTCTTTAGTAGATGATTCCGGCAGTGACGTTCCGCACATTATGGTTTACGGAGTCAATGAGCAGGGTGAAAAAAGGGCACAGCTTTATTTTCTGGAAAGCTTTGAACCTTATGAAAAGAAGGACTACAAGCTTATTGAGACTGATGAACTTGAAAATGAATCGTCAAAATCATCCCAAAGGGCATTATCAGCAAACATCCTTGAGAATTCCGATTTAACGTGCCGATTTGATGATCAAAACAACGTCGTTGGATTGATCTTTCGAGGTCATGAATTTATTGGTGATAACGGGTTTAATACAGCAATTACCTATGCTCGTCATCGTACGGATGCAGAAGAGTGGAAAGACGTAGAATTTAACACGACTGGGGCAGGACAGTTAATGGTTCGACGGCAACGTACCGAATTATTGCTCAAAGCTGCAGGAGGCAAAAAAGTTGAAGTCAAACGACAATTCAAAATAGCCGAGAGCCTGCCCTATTTATATGTTGATATGAGTTTGAAATACCCGATTACCTCGTTTCAAAAATACAGCAGGGAACGAGCTGAAAGGCTGGGAAAAGCTTGGGACGGAAATTGGATAGAGATTATGCCTTGCGAACTGGTTCCTACTTTTTTCGGAACCAGCCGCAATCATCTCAAAGTCTGGAAGCATAATTATTTCGGGCATGTTAGTTCCTATCAGATAAACTATGCTGATTTTTCAAAAAATCATGAATTGGATGCGTTTAACAATCAGATTACCAATGGCTGGGTTGCTGTCAGTGATGGAACAAAAGGTTTATTGATTGCTCAAACCGTGGAAACCAATTCCAGTTTTGCGTTCTGCCCAATGCGCACCAGAAAGACCGGAGGAGAAACCAATATCCACCTAAACCCCTTTGGAACCTATTTTGGCAGGCAGTTTAAATATCCAACCGCAGTAACAGGCCTGGGAAAAATGGGGGCGTTTATGACCTCCGATCACCTTGATCCGCTTGCACCTTCCTACAATGGAAAAAAACAATGTCTTTCATTAATGATCGCTCCTTATAAGGGGGACGAACCTCCGCGGGAAGTTCAAAATGATGCCATGGCATTTGCCTATCCTTATTTACTTTTAACAAAGTCAGACTTGATTAAAGATCCTGAATGCAGGAACTGGAAACCCTGATACGTGTCAGATCGATTTTTCTTTCGCATCTCATGAGCCAGAATCTAAACAGGTGTCATTGGCTGGCTGGTTTTAGATGCCGGATTAAGTCCGACATGACACATGGCTGCGGTTCATACTAATTGGCAAAATCATGCAATTCCTAAAGGACGGTTAGATCTATTATTTACAATTTAAACGTGGGTTTTGGTTGGATACTGCATGTCTGAATGGATGGCGAGGAATAAGAATCAGCCTTCAGAAATTCAGGCCGATTCTTTTTGAAATGTCTTGAGGGATTATTAAACCAAATGGCAACTTACGAAGTGATTATCACCGGTATCCCTTAATTGCGGAATATTATGCTTACATCGTTCTTCTGCCATGGGGCAACGTTCGGCAAAAGAACAACCCGTATAAACTTTTGTTGGGCTGGGGACATCGCCTTCGATTGTTTTGTGCTTTTTCTTGAATTTCGGATGAGCTGCCGGAATGGCTTCAAGTAAAGCTTTAGAATAAGGATGCTTGCAATTATTGAAGAACTCATCTCTGGTAGCGATTTCAACTATTTTACCTAAATACATAACCGCCACACGATCGGAGATATAGCGAATGACTCCCATATCGTGGCTGATAAAGAGATAAGACATTTTAAATTTTGATTGCAAATCTTTGAAAAGATTTAGAATCTGGGCTTGTACAGACACATCCAGCGCAGAAACAGCCTCATCACAAATCAAAAGTTTTGGATTGAGAGCCAACGCCCGAGCAATACAAATTCTTTGGCTTTGACCGCCACTAAACTCATGGGGAAAACGTTGAAGCTGTTTTCTGTTTAGGCCCACATACTCCATAAGTCGACCTGCCAGATCTTTTGCGTCCTTTTTATCTATCAGTTTATGAAACACCGCAGCACCGGTTAAAATATCCTGAACCGTCAACCGGGGGTTGAGCGATGCCAGAGGATTTTGAAAGATCATCTGCATATGAATGCGGTTTTTTCTCAATTCTTCTGACGAAAAGTCTTCCAGATTTTTATTTTCGAAGATCACCTCTCCGCTTGTTGGCGGAATCAGGTGCAAGATGGTCCTACCGACAGTTGATTTTCCGCATCCGCTTTCTCCTACCAGGCCAAGGGTTTCGTTTTCCTTAAGGTTGAATGATACGTCATCAACTGCTCTCACATAGTTTACCACACTACGCATCAGTCCACCACGAATGGGAAAATATGTTTTTAAGTTTTTGACTTCTAAAATGTTTGTCATTTTGATACCACCAAATAGTGAAATTAAGTCTTATTCGTACAAATAACAGCGGATAGAGTGATTTTCTTTATCGATTAGTTCCGGTCTGGTTTTTGTGCATTTATCGAATGCTTCAGAACACCGGGCAGCGAATTTGCAACCCGGGGGAAGATCAATCAGCGGAGGTACAGATCCCGGGATATTGTATAAACGTTCCTCATTGGAGAGTAGTTCACTGGTTGAAGGTATCGCCTTCATTAGCCCTTTTGTGTAAGGATGTGACGGATTATCAAACAATTTGTCGACATCCGCTTTTTCCACGATGTCACCTGCATACATCACTGCTACTTTATCAGCCATTTCTGCGATGATTCCCAAATCGTGCGTAATCATTATTATGGCGGTATTGAACTTTTCCTGAAGTTCTTTCATCAGTTCAAGGATTTGAGCCTGGATTGTTACATCAAGCGCAGTTGTTGGCTCATCTGCAATCAATAATTCGGGTTCGCAGATTAAAGCCATTGCAATCATAATTCGCTGTCGCATTCCTCCACTAAGTTCATGGGGATAAGCAGCTAATTGCCTTTTTGGAGTTGGGATTCCAACTTCCTTTAGCATGAATTCGGCTCTTTCCAGGGCTTCCTTCTTTTTCACCTTTTTGTTTTTGATAAGCGTTTCGGTCATTTGCTTACCGATGGACATAACGGGATTCAGACAGGTCATGGGATCCTGGAATATCATTGAGATCCTGTCTCCCCTGATACTTCGCATCTCTTTATTACTCAGTTGCAAAATATCGTATCCGTTTAGGTGCACTTCACCGCTTAAAATCCTTCCCGGTTCGTTGATGAGCCTGATCAATGCAAGAGAGGTTACGCTTTTTCCACAACCTGACTCACCCACAATGCCCAAGGTTTCCCCTTTATTGATCTGAAGGTTTACATTGTTTACGGCTTTGACAACTCCCTGCCGCAAAAAGAATGCAACATTTAAATCCTTAACGTGTAACAGTGGGGATTGATTATCATTGGTTTGATTATTGTCGTTCATGAATCCTCTAGAAGGTGCAATCAAATTGTTTTGTCTAATCTTTTAATTTTGGATCAATAGCATCTCGCAATCCATCTCCGAAAAAATTGAATGCAAGCACGGTTATGGTCATTGCAATCGAAGGCAACAGAATCAAATGAGGGTATGATCTCATACCTTGTATCCCTTCAGAAATCATTCCGCCCCAGCTGGGCATAGGTGGGTTGACTCCCAGTCCAATAAAACTCAGAAATGCTTCGTATAAGATGTAAGCTGGAATTTCCATGGATTCGGCAATAATGCAGGGGCCGACGATGTTAGGCAATATACGGCGAAACACAATCCGTACTTTGGTGAATCCCTGTGAAACAGCGGCTTCGATGAATTCACGCTGTTTCATGGAAAGGGTCTCGGCCCTTACAATTCTTGCCATTCTTAACCAGGATGTTAATCCGATACCAATAAAAATAAAAAGCATTCCTCCCATGGAGTCATCAATATTGTAGAAAAATGCCTTTAGCCCGGTGAAATCTTCAGGTTTACCGGATCGAAAATAAACCATAATCAGAATGATAAACAGCAGGGTAGGAACCGCGTAGAGAATATCCACCACCCTCATCATCCATTCATCAACCTTGCCTCCTATGTAACCTGAGATCAGTCCGTAAACAACGCCAATCACAAAACTGGTAAATGCTCCAATGATCGCAACGGCTACGGAAACTCTCGCTCCATAAATGATCCTGCTAAGATAGTCACGACCCAGAAAATCGGTTCCTAAGATGAATTCTTCTTGTGCTCCAGGTGCGAGATATCCTCTCAAAAAATCCTCTTCAGCATAGTGTTGAGGCGCAAAAAAAGGAGCAAAGGCTGCAACAATAATAAGGAGTATGATAAAGACAGCACTCACGACGGCCATCTTGTTTTTGATAAACCGGTAGTAGGCGAGTTTGGTGAGATTCTCACTCTTTTCTTCAACGACTGGTAAATCTGTTTCTTCCAATTCGGTTTTCATAGTTTCCATAAAAATACCATAATTTGAAAACAAAATGACGAGATACAATCGATTGTAGCTCTAAAAGCGTTTGGTGATTTCGTTTAATAGGAGTTCGACCCTAAGTTTAAATTAAACGTATCCGAGGATCTACGATGGCGTATAAAACATCGACAATAGTATTCATCAGGATAATTACAAACCCGAGTAGTAAATACACGCCTACAACAACCGGATAGTCACGATTACTAATACTGACCACAAAGTAATATCCTAATCCCGGAATGGCAAAAATTCTCTCAATCACCAGTGTTCCTGTTAAGGTATAAGCGAAAATTGGTCCTATGATAGTAATAACGGGAAGCAGGGCATTTCGGAGGGCATGTTGAAACATCACTGTCATTTCGGAAAGTCCTTTGGCCCTGGCTGTTCGAATGAAATCATCACGAATAACCTGAAGCATGCTGGAACGAGTCAATCGTGCAATAAAAGCAGCGGAACCAAGACCTAAAGCTATGGTTGGGAGTATCTTTGAATCCCATGTAGTCCACCTGGCCACAGGCACCCACTGCAAAAACAAGCCGAAAAACAACGCCAGCATTGGTGCCAGAGCCATGTTGGGAATGCTTCGACCAATAATTGCAAAAAAACTTGCTGCGTAGTCAAACACGCTATTGTGATGATAGGCCGCAAGAACCCCTAAGGGTATCCCTAAAAGAATCGCGAAAATCATGGAATAGACGCCTAGTTCGGCAGAAACTACAACCTTACTTTTTATCAGTTCCGTTACGGGTAAGTCCCTTTGGGTATACGATACACCCAAGTCCCCCCTAACTGCGTTATAAACATAGGTGGTAAACTGTTGCCAAAGCGGCTTGTCGAGTCCGTAATATGCTTCAATGTTTTTAATAATTTCGGGAGGCAAACTCTTTTCTTGATCGAAAGGTCCACCGGGCAGGGCTCTTAACAAGAAAAACACTATAAAAGCAATTACAGTTAAGGATATGAATCCTCCAAAAACCCGTCTAATAAGAAAATATGTCATGTTAACTCTTACAGAAAAGTTGAAGCTATAATCCCAATTGAAACTCTATTGGGGCAGGTTCTGATTTTTCAATTCTTTGTAAATGAGGCAGAATACGGTACTAACAGGACGAACAACATTTTCAAACATTAAACTGAACGGCTGATTAGTTTCAGTATCCCGTTTCATCATAAAAAGATAATGCAGGCAGTTAATTCGGGAGATCGGCAGTGCAAACCCAAAAACGGCACGCTGACACCCCGATTACTAAAAACAATCCCACAATGGTCTGCTCAAAAGATTGAAAACGCATATCGACCGAGTCTGACAATCGTAGAATGATCAAGAATATAAATCGAAAAACTAGACTGATCAAAGAAAGACTTTGTTTTTAATGCTGAATTTATAAAGCCTTAACGCAGGATCAAATCTGGATTACCCATCTATCACTCTCGAGCGTTTGGATCTGAAAAAAGATAAAGTATTTTAAAACTATTTATCGTAAGAAAGCTATAAAGCAATAACCGCCTGGAGTTGGCAGAATTCGGCGACAGTTAATGAATCTCCTGAATGATGTTAGGCTTGAAGCGGGATTATCTCTCAGGTTGAAAAAGTAATAATTCGGAAAATGCAGCCTTAACCTGATTTGATCAGGTTAAGGCGTTGTGCATATGTGCTGATATGGTGAATGAATACCTACGGATTATTTATCTGTAAAGTACCATTCACGAACATGCTGTCCACCCAAAGCAATGAAGTTCCACTTCAAGTAAGGCTTGGACAGATACTGGGCCGTATCAAAATAAATTGGGGCAAGTGCAGCTTCCTCTTCACATAAAATCTGTTCAGCTCGGCGATACATCTTGATTCTTTCCTGCGGATCAGTTGAACTAACAGCCTTATCCATCAAATCAGCAAATTCTTGATTCTTCCAACGGATTCTGTTCAGGGATTTGAAAGGATGGAAGTTTTCACTCAGGAAGTTGTTTGCGTCAGGATAGTCAGCACCCCAACCAAATCTAAACATATGTGGAGCATCTGGTTGTGTGGTTGATTTCAGATATACCTTCCATTCCTGGTTTTGAATCTTCACGTCAATTCCCAGGTTTCTTTTCAACATAGCTTGAACCGCTTGAGCGATTTGAGCATGCCTTTCTGAAGTGTTGTGCATATAGATGATCTCTGGAATACCTTTACCACCTGGATATCCGGCTTCTGCCAACCATTTTTTTGCCTGCTCAGGATCATAACCGATACCAATTCCTTCGGAAGGATCAACAGCACCAAATACTGGAGGACTTGTAAAGGTTGTTGCAGGGGTTTGGTCTCCTCTTACTACCTTGTCGATAACTGACTGTCGATCAATAGCAGCTGAGATAGCCTTACGAACGAGAGGATTGTCCATTGGAGGTCTTTCGTTGTTGAAAGCCAAGTAGTAAGTACCAAAACGAGGATAGATTGAATACTGCTTGCCAAGAACAGGGTCTGCCTTAACACGTGGAATTTCCGGAGCAGGAATAGCCTGATGCTCAATTCCAATTAAATCCAGTTCGTCATTTTCATACATTGCCAGAGCTGTGGAAGCTTCACGGACAATAAGGTAGCGAACTTCTTCAATGCTGGTGTTTGCTGCATCAAAATAATCCGGATTTTTCTTAAGAACGATTGTGTTTCCACGGTCCCACTTCTCAAGATTATAAGATCCGCAAGTTACGATGTTCTCAGGATCTGTCCAGCGAGTTCCATGCTTTTCGATGGTTGCTCTATGCTGAGGTCGCAGTGTCCACATTCCGGCGATGGATGGGAAAAATGCAGCAGGTCCGTTCAAGGTAAACTGAACAGTATAATCGTCGATAGCCTTAACACCAATCTTTTTATTGTCTTTAATCTTACCACTGTTGATGTCTTGAGCATTTTCGATGATAAATAGTACGAAAGCATATGGGGAGGCTGTTTCAGGAAGGATGTTTCTTCTAACTGCATAAACGATGTCATGGGCGGTAACTGGCTCACCGGTTGACCATTTAGCATCCTTTCTCATGTTGAAGGTATAAGTTTTTCCGCCGTTTGTGACGTCCCAACTTGTAGCCAGACTTGGCATCACTTCATAAGTCTTTGAATCATAAGTTGTCAGACCTACAAAAAGTTGCTCGATAACCTCAATCGCCTGATTATCCTGGGCAATACCAGGGTCAAGAGTAGGAACTTCCGATCCCAGGGGAACTCTGAGATAATCCGGATGAGTTGCGACTTCCTTTTTGTCCTTTTCGCAACTACTAAAGGTAACTGCTAAAAAAATAAAGCTAATGAAAATACAAAGCTTTTTCATTTTCCCTCCTTTTTTACTAACAAGTGCAGGTTGAACATTGTAAAAATTAAAAATTACAATGTAGTAACATGGAAAAAACGTGATTCCAGGAGTTTTCAAACAGAATTAATATAAACAAGTTTTTCCTGGATTCCAACGAGTAATTTTGTTTTTTTAGATTAATAGAAATCATTCATTGGATGAATAGATCGAGGTCTCAGTCGATCTTCAAACACAAAAACCGGACCATACAAAACATACTCGAAAGTGTTTGTTGATTTACCCAGCAAGGCAGCATCATAAAAACACCGCTTTGCTGCCTTAAAACTAGTTCTTTTTTAACGTTTTCAGTAAATCATGTGTTGTATTAAACATCGGATTTGGTACAAAGCCTGAAATACTTTTCCGATAAGCTTTTACGGCAATTGGCTGATAAATACCGATTCCCAGGGCTCTTTCAGCCCAGATGTCCTGAAGTTTCTGGTAAATTTCCTTTCTTGCTTTTGGATCTGCTGACAGGAACCCTTCATCACAAAGTGTATCAACATCTTTGTAAACGACGCCCAGGTAAATTCCGTACACTCCCAGTGAGTGCATAAATGTGCTCAGGAGACTGTGGGGGTCGGGGTAATCGGCCGTCCAAGTCGCAAGAATTATAGGATAACGCCCTTGTGGAAAGTCGTTATTGTATTCTTCTCTTGAAACCTTTCGAGTGGAAATCTGAAACTTTGAATTTATGGAATTAATATTTTTTGCAAGGATTTGAGCCGGAGCTTCTCTTAGTCGACTCCCCGCTGCGTAGGCGATTGTCATTTTAAAGCCGTTTTCCCAGACTTTCCCCTCATGGGCCTTTTTGAGGAAGGCTTCCGCTTTTGCAAGGTCAAATTCCGGTAGCGGAACCTCTTTGTAGTATGGCATTCCCTGCACGTTAGGAGTTCGAGGAGTTTGAATCATGCCTTGTGCACTTTCTTCCCTGTATGTGTTGTAATCAAATGCATGTTGGAATGCCTTTCTGACGTTGACATTAGAGAAGAAATTTGATGGGATGCCGTTACCGTCTAATTTTCCGCTTCCTACATCAGGATTGTTTGCAGTGGCTATCTTTTGGTTCATCAAAGCTAAGGTAACGGACAGCTGGGGAACAAAGTAGAAGTTCACATCAGGTAAATCTTTGACTTCAGTATAATAACTGGCGTCTATGTCTATTGAATCCACGTCACCATTCTGCAGCATCAGTTTTCGCAAAGACCATTCGGCTGCATATTTTTCTACAACCGTCGGGATTGATGCCCCTCCGGCCCAATAATTATCAAATTTCTCCATGACAAACTGTTTCGATTTTTCCCAGCTTTTGAGTTTATAGGCGCCGGTACCATTAGCGATACTTTTCAAAGGTTCTGAGTCGGGAGCAGGATTGTTGAATTTTGCAGCGGTGGACAGTTTGCCATCCCAGGCTCCGTTTTCAATTGCCCATTTTTTATTGACAATGGAATTCAAGGGAAATTGCAGGACGCTCATGAATGGGGGGTATGGACCCGGTAGTTTGATGGTTACCTTGTTACCTTTGGAACTGACACTGCCTACGATCGTTTTGAAGATACCCGGAACAACAGCACCTCCCTCTCTTGTTGAAATGTAGCCGGTTACAGCATCCAGCATCATCCAGGATGGACCTCCATCCTGATCGACAATCATGCTCCTTTCGAGTGAATATTCCACGTCTTTGGCGGTCAAGGTTTCTCCATTGTGGAATTTTACCCCTTTACGAATTTCAAAAGTATAGGTTCTTCCGTCTTTTGAAATGCCACCGTTAGCTATGGTGGGGACTTTTGCAGCCAGCAATGGCTTGTATTTCTCGGTGGAATCTCCATCAAATTCTACAAGACGCTCATAAATGTTGTAGAGCTTCATTGTGCTTGCAGAGTCATACGCAATCGCAGGATCGAGTGTTTTGGTTAATCCATAGCTCGCTCGGGTGTAAGTGTCTTTATCATTGGCCATTGCGGTATTGAACAGAAAAATTAGCAATGAGGCAAAGCTAATGAAAATCCAGCGTTTTTTCATTTTTCCTCCTTAGTCAAGGGAACCAAACATGACAAATTCAATTCATCCATAGACAGATTCTGAGCAACAATAATCATTGCACTTTGATCTGGTTAATAGTTTTTATCCAAAAGTACATCGTGATTATTTGAAGTCATTTTAAATCAATTGTCAATAAATGATGTCATGCACAAAGAGGCAATAGGAGCGAAGTTGACGAGTTTTTAAACTTAAAAAGCCAATTAACGATAATGCAATTTTAATGGTTAGATCGCAAGGTAATTAAATATATACTAAAGAAAACACAAAAAACAATAAAAAAAATACGATATGCGAAGCAAGTACGAAAATGAATAATTTCTCGGCATTTTTAGTGTGGAAACGTCAAACAACATGGCGAAATACCATGAAAGATGTAAGTTTGGCAGGAATTTGTCAGAATTTTGTAATAAAAATATCTGCAGGTATCTGAAAGCAGCGTTTTTGGAGAGGGCTTGAACGAGTCAAGCCCGTATCTTACGTAGGAATAAAATCGATTTCCCTTACTTCCTTAAGTGAAATCGCTTCGTCAGGGCAGGTCGTCTGGCATAAACCGCATCCCATGCATTTCTCCGTTATGACTCGACTGACGTTTTCCCCGTTATCATTTTTTACAGTCTCCAATGCATTGAAATAGCAACGATCATGACAATCTTCACAACCTGTGCAGAGTTCAGAATCGATTTTTGCCGAAAACCTGCTGGGATCACAAATTTCCAATCCTTCCGAAATCAGCAATGGGAATGTCTGACAGCAACAGCCGCAACAATTACAGATAAAATGTCCTCCGGAAGCTTTGTTCATTGACACATGCACCAAACCGGCATCTTCGCAATCCCTCAGCATTCGGAATGCGTTTGTTTTTGTTATTTCTTTTCCTGTTCCCCTGTCTATTGAATATCTGGCTGAATTGTTTACCTGGATGCAGACTTCGAGGGGTTGATCACATTTGTGTGCAATTAAGCGACATGTGCATTTGGTCACAGCTAAAACATCCGCTGTTTCGATGATTCTGTTGGCGCTATCCGCGTCAAGGATTTGTTGTTTGCCGGCATCAATTGCAGCTTCAACGGCAATAACCCTGGTAAACGGTTTGGGGAGAATCTCGGTGTACATACGAGCGAACCCCGGCCACTCCTCTTCAATAAATTGTTGCCATAAATCAAGAAATTCTTGAGGGGCATCAGGCCAGAGGATCGTGGCATCGTGAAACTGCACCATATCCCTACACATTTTAAAGCCAACGGTATCTGCCTTAAACGACTTAAAAGCAGTGCCCTTGTAGTAAAGCTCCAGGCACATTTTTTCAATTTCTTCCGGAGATTTATTGATTTTTTCGGACAATTGCAACGGGGTTCCCGGCATGGCCATCATCAACTCTGCCTCTTCCTTATCAACTATCATTGAAAAGAGTCTTGGAATGATCTTTGATCCTTTCAAAAAAATCCTTTCTGCCATTTGATCATAAATGGATTCAGTCATATATCCTCCTTGGATAACCTATCAAAACAGTAGGAATCGTCGTTACCGGTTGCCAATACTGTTGATTAAAGCAGTTTTCGCTTTACAACGATCACAATAACCAAGGCTTGTCAAGTAGACAGGAAAAGCAGAGATAAATCGGAAAACTTCGGGATTAGCAGTGACACACTCAGAAGATGATTAGCTAATTCTTACCTAAACGGATCGTTTCTCCTATTCGAAAACGGTCGTTGGGAGGATCTTTTCGCCAGATTAAATGGAGTTCTTTCACTTGAAAACGGATTGGTTGCCATGTTGCCTGAAGGTTTTCAAGTAATCGCAGGGCTTTCACTCCACTTTTGGATTGGCCGATACTTAAATGCGGGGTGTAACCGGAAGGAAATTTGTTGAGTTCATTGCATTCGGGTACCAGGTCCCAAATGCTTTGCTGCAATCGGACAAGCCGATCGGAATTGTCCATATCCAGCCACAATGTGAAATTCTGTTTGCCGTGTTTGAAATAGTTGATTTCCGATAAGGTAATATAAAACGGCTCCATTTGCGAGCAAGCATGAACCAGGACATCAAGCACCAGGGAGAACGAAGACTTTGGCTTGAAAGGATACAAGAGGTTGATATGGGGCATCCATCGATAGAACTGCTTGTCATGCTTTTTTCGTATTGCCTGAATCGGCTGCCAGAGTTTTTTGGGAGGGATAATGCAAAGAGCTGTCTTATGGGTTTTATTTTTCTCTTTGCCAAGGGATTTGCCAAACATCTTAATAAATCGGGAAGGTTGTTTTAAATGGGGAAGCCGATTGCTCTCCCTAGTTGGGAAACCTTTTTCTGACTGCCAATACCTCTGTTTTGATACTTAAAAACAGATCTGTTCACTCCGGATTGAAATGCTTTCTTTTCTGTTTTTTAATATAACGGGATGCTTTGTCAACGGGCACTGGATTCTGATAAACCCGTTTAGTGGTCATTTGTAGCAAACATTCCCTAATCTCTGCAAAATTAATTCATGCAGGAATATGTATTGTCTTCTCTGGCATCCTTTTAGCTGCTTTTATAGGAATTTTGTAACTATTCACCACGAAAACACGAAGCAAAGAAAAAATAGATAGAATCCGTCAACAGCGAAGGTTTTCTTGTCCTTCCTGTCTTCGTGGGGAGTAAATACGGAATTTTTAAGAACATTACATGGTTTTTTTTGTAATATTTTCTCAGCAGCCTGACTGCCAGCGCAAAAAGAATGTTTTACCTGAAAAATCCAAGTTTTTTCATCCGATGGTTTCACCCGGAATGACTTCATGATAAATTAAGATAATAATCTGAAACTATTTTTACTTTCACAATGGAGCGACAAGATCAAAGACGTTGGAAAATATGAAAAACGATAAGGATTTGGGTTTAAAACAGGAAATGGTCGATGGAAAACTCATCGTTGGCGAATATCAGATGGAGGTCCCAAATACCTTGTTTGGAAAGATTAAGGTATTGTTGTCGACTACATGGGGAAAATTTATTTTTTACTACCTGAAAATCCGTTACAACCATTTAATCCTGGCGTTTAAACCTCTTGCAGTTTATTTGGAAAAGCAGGTTTTTCCGAAACTAAGGGATAGAAGAGTTAAGTGGTTAACGATCAAACCGGGGATAAACAGTCAATCAGAAGTACTGTTAACAGGTTATTATGAAGACCAAGAGATCGATTTCCCGGGGACGGAGCGTTTTCATAGACTGCTTGAAACAAGAGATATCAGGGCGTTGGAGTTCGATACCTATTTAGAAAGCAATCAACTGATGGAAACCATGTTAATGCTGTTTTGGGCAATTCCGGTTATCACGGATAGTAAACTAAAAACTGCTGGATTCTGGACCTGGAAAAGAAAAGCAATAGCCGGAGGTATGCTCACAAAAAGCGGTTTTCACCGATTCTGTGCAGATATGAGGTTCAATTTGGAATCCAGGATATTCCAGGTGGATTACACCTATTGTGAACTTTATATGGCTCGTCTGGTTAAATCCTACGCTCGTTCGTTTTCACGTTTCTCAGATCACAGGGCTTATTTTGCCTTGGCCCCAATTGCTGCCATCGTCTCCTTTTTGATTTTTTCGTTACCACTGCTTCTGATTGTTAGGGGCTACTCAGTCTGGGAAATTTATTGGATTCCGGCAGTCGTTTTACCACCGGTCGGAGCCTGGGCGACGATGCATGTCTTGGGAGCCATGCAATATGGAATGGAGCACAGTGATCAGTTGCTGTCCGAATACATCAGGCAGGAAAGGGTTTTGGCCAGGTTTCCTGAAGTTAATCCCAATCCGGTTTATAAAATTTCCAAAAAGGGTGAAGTTATCTATATAAATCCGGCAGGTAATAAATTGTTGGGCAACGCAAGTACCGGCTTTGACAAAGTAGAATCCGTATTACCAATGGATTATGTGGAACTCTCTAAGAAAAGTTTAAAGGAGCAGGAACCTTTGGATTTTGAATTTGCTTTCAAGGATCGGGTTTTTCGGTACCAGGTTTCACCGTTTCAAGAGGATCAAACAGTCCTGTTTGTGGCACACGACATCACTTATCTTAGAAAAATAGAAAATGAACTGAGAAATATTAACGCCAATCTGGAATCTCTCGTTCAGGAACGTACCGAGGAGCTGCAATTAACCCAGGAAGCAACTATTACCTCCCTCGCAAGTCTTGCTGAAGTCAGAGACCCCGAAACCGGGGAACATATCGAAAGAACCCGTCTTTATGTCCGGGCTTTGGCTAATCATCTAAAAAATCACCCGAGATTTAGAGAAAGCCTGGACGAAAGAACCATTCGCCTCTTGTACAATTCCGCTCCATTGCACGATATAGGGAAGGTAGGTATTCCGGATGCCATTCTGTTAAAACCGGGCAGGCATTCCGATGATGAGTTTGAATTCATGAAAAAACATGCCTCACTGGGAGCAGTAGCATTAACCGGAGCTATCAAGAAACTGGGATTTGATTCTTTTCTGAATATTGCACTGGAAATTGCAGAGGGTCACCATGAACGCTGGAACGGGAACGGTTATCCAAAAGGTTTGAAAGGTGATGATATTCCGATCTCAGCACGACTGATGGCTTTAGCTGACGTTTACGATGCCTTGATAAGCAAGCGGGTATATAAACCCGCTTTTTCGCACGATAAGGCAAGAGAGATGATCATTCAAGACCGGGGAGAACATTTTGACCCGGATATCGTGGATGCCTTTCTGGAAATCGAAGATGAGTTTAAAGCCATAGCCGCCCAGTTTCCGGATCAAGGATGACTGCATTTTAGATTTTATATTTTGTGATTTGGGAATGTTACTTCTTTAATCTGATTGATAGACAAGGTTTCCTGACTTTATTACCTTTTCCACTGAATTCACCCCGATGTGATAAGGAATGAATTTATAGGAAGGGTGTTCCAAAATCACCACATCGCCTTTTTTCCCGATATCCAGGCTGCCAATATCCTTTTCCCTGGATATGGCTGCAGCCCCGTTGATTGTGAGTGCCGTTATCGACTCTTCCGGTGTGAGGTTCATATACAGACAGGCAAGGGCAATAATCAGGGGGATAGACTCCGTAAAGCAGCTACCTGGATTCATGTCCGTTGCCAAAGCAACAGCACATCCATTGTCGATCATGTGTCTTCCGCGAGCATAAGGTTCCTTTAAACTAAAGGCTGTGCCAGGTAAAAGGGTTGCTACGACTCCGGATTCAGCCATTCTCCGGATACCTTCATCCGACGCCTGCAAGAGGTGATCAGCAGATACGGCTCCAAGTTCAGCTGCCAGTTCGGCCCCGCCCAACTGAACGATTTCATCTGCATGGAATTTTATACCCAATCCCAACGCTTTTGCTTTGTTTAACAGCAACCTGGATTGCTCAACAGAAAATACATTTTGCTCGCAGAAAATGTCGCAGAATTCCGCCAATTTGCTTTCTGCCACAATCGGTAACACCTGATCCTTAACAAAAGCGACAAATTCATCTGTTTTTCCCTTGTACTCCGGAGGAATGGCGTGAGCCCCCAGGAACGTTGGTGCTATGTCAACGGGATGTACCTTGTTTAACTCGTCCATTGCCTCTAATTGTTTGATCTCTGTTTCATAATCAAGACCATACCCGCTTTTGCCTTCAACAGTAGTGACTCCGAAAGAAAGCATGGAATCCAAACGTTTTTTCCCGGAAGCAATCAAATCCTGTTTGGGAGTCTCTCTGGTTGCTCTAACCGTGCTGTTAATACCTCCGCCTCGGTTCATTATGTCCATATAACTATCGCCGCGTAACCGCCAGGAAAATTCGTCGGGTCGATATCCGCCAAAAACGAAATGGGTATGAGAATCAACAAAACCGGGTAAAATCGATTTGTTTTTAGCATCTATTATTGTGTACCCGGTGAGAGGCCCGGCAAGTTGAAAGGACTCGAAATCACCGATGGCTGTGATTTTTCCTTCCTCAATCAACAGACTTTGGTCTGATTTGATGGCTAAATCAGACATCTCTTTCCCCTTTTTTGCCTCGAAGCCGCTGCAGGTGACTATTTCCGAAGCATTCCTGATTATAGAGTTTCCGTTCATAGTGATTTATTTTGGTTTATTTAAAAGCTGCAAGTATTCTATCTCACTATCCGTGCTTGTAGATTTTTAGTAAAGAGAGAATTTTTTTCATCAGTTTGGTGGATCAAGGAGTGAAACGACGGCTCCACCTCTGAATCTGAAAATTTAAATTCTCATTAGTGGCGAAGTAGTTGTTTCCAATTAAAGTATTTAACCTTTCACGGTTTTATTGATCAATTCGTCATCGGCGACAAAGGGTAAGGTCAGATGATCTGTGTCAGGTCTATTCAGATTGTATTCTCCGGCTGTGGATATGGAGTTTGGGTTTCGAGCCCAGGCTCTACGTGCAACTCCGCACATAACGTCCCAAGGCATTGCGTTTTGAATGATTTCGTCAATGCGTTTACTTCCATCGAGAACCAGTCCAAAGCCCCCGTTAATGGCATTGCCGATACCTGTCCCTCCACCGTTATGAAGAGCGACCAGGCTCATGCCCCGGGCGATGTTGCCACCAAAACAGTGAGTCGCCATATCTGCCATCACATTGCTGCCATCTTTGATATTAGCGGTTTCGCGAAACGGTGCATCAGTGCCACCTGTGTCATGATGATCACGACCCAGCATGATCGGACCTGTTTTGCCGTCCCTAACCAATTTATTAAACGCCAGGGCTATTTTCATTCGCCCCAAGGCATCTTGATATAAAATTCTGGCTTGAGTACCTACAACCAGTTTGTTGGCGGCAGCGTCCCTGATCCAGTTGTAGTTGTCACGATCCTGGAATCGGCGTTCCGGATCTATGCATTCCATGGCTGTGCGATCGGTCAACATCAGGTCATCACTTCTGCCGCTCAAACATACCCAGCGAAAAGGACCATAACCGTAGTCGAACAGCAGCGGTCCCATAATATCTTCCACATAGGAGGGAAAGATAAATCCGTCTCTTGGATCTTTTCCATTGGCACAGATTTCATCCACACCTGCTTCGAAGACTGCTTTCATGAAGCTGTTTCCGTAATCAAAGAAATAAGATCCTTGATCAACCAACTTTTTAACTGCCTGATAATGTGCTCGTAAAGAAACATCAACTTTTTTTCGAAATGCCTGGTTATCTGTTTTAATCAGCTCCGTGCGCTCTTCAAAGGATAATCCTTGGGGACAGTAACCACCATCGTAAACAGCATGACAAGAGGTCTGGTCGGATAGCAGATCGATCTGAACCTTGTTTTCCACGGCGTATTCCAGCAGATCAACAATGTTTCCATGGAAGGCAATGGCAATGCCCTTTTGCTGGTCAGCGTTTTCTTTTGCTACTTTGAACGCTTCTTCAGGTCTCTCGGTCACGATGTTCACCCATCCCTGGTCCAGTCGGGTTTTGATTCGGGAGTAATCGACTTCAGCAATAATTCCAACCCCGTTAACAATCTCTATCGATTTACCCTGGGCTCCACTCATTCCGCCCAGACCGGACGATACAAATAGATGCCCGCGCATGTCCTTGTCATCCGAAACGCCCAGTTTAGCACGGGCTGCATTAAGGATTGTGCTGTAGGTCCCGTGAACAATACCTTGCGGTCCTATATACATCCAGCCGCCTGCAGTCATTTGTCCGTAGTTTGCAACTCCCAGCGCCATGGCTCGATGCCAGTTTTCCTGGTCGTCAAAGCAACCAATCATCAAGGCATTGGTTATTATGACTCGTGGCGCTGAAGCAGGCGATTTGAACAATCCCAGCGGATGGCCGGACTGCATCACAAGGGTTTGCTCATCTGTGAGTCGCTCCAGATAGGCTTTGATCAGGTGGTATTGCATCCAGTTTTGGCAGACCTGCCCTGTTTCTCCATAGGTAACGAGCTCGTACGGATAAAGGGCGGTTTCAAAATCCAGGTTGTTGTCGATCATTACCTGAAATGCTTTTCCCTCTGTGCACTTACCCTTATAATCGTCGATTGGTTTTCCAAAGATTCTACCTTTTGGTCGAAACCGATAACCATATATCCTGCCTGTTTGTTTCAATTCCTGCAGAAATTCCGGTGCAAGTGTTTCGTGCCATTCCCGGGGTATGTATCGCAGGGCATTTTTTAAGGCCAGTTTGATTTCTGCGTCAGTCAATGTAAGTCGTCTTAAGGGAGCGCGCCTTATACCTTCAACGAAACCAGGTTGCTCTGGAAGTTTGTTAAAAATTGTTCCCAGGTGAAGTTGCATGGTTTGAGCAATTTCCGAATTATTCATTGGAATCCATTCATTGATAAGTTGCGATAAAGTATATACAAATTAACTCAGCTTCTTTACAATTCTAATACCTTTTATTATTTACTTATAAGGTCAATTTCATTAGTTTTTTAAATGTATATACAACTAGTTTTTGATTTGTCAATTTGAATAAAACATGAAGTATGGTTGTCGAAACAAATCATAAAGATGCCCCCTGGCCGTTGTATCAGCAGGTGAAAAATCTGATTATACGGAGGGTTGAATCAGGACATTGGTCGCCGGGATCAAAAATACCTTCGGAAAATGAATTGGTGGAATCGCTGGGAATTTCCAGGATGACCATCAATCGTGCCATCAGGGAGCTGACAGCGGAAGGGCATTTAATGAGAAAGCGGGGAGCAGGGACCTTTGTAAAGGTTCAAAAACCTCAACTTGCTTTTCTGGAGATCAGGAGTATTGCTGATGAGATTGCAGCCTGGGGCGGGGTGCATCACAGCGATGTGGTTTTGTTACAAAAAGAAAAGGCAGATACACAACTTTGCAGCGATATGGGGTTAAAGGCAGCATCTGAGGTGTTTCATTCCATTATTATTCACAGGGACCGGGATACTCCTATTCAATTGGCAGAAAGATTCGTCAATCCCACCATGGCGCCGGATTATCTTAACCAGGATTTTACCCAAATCACTCCAAGTAAGTATTTACTCGGGGTTGCATCTGTCACTGAAGTGGAGCACGTCGTGGAGACCAGTATACCGGACAGGCGGATGAGTAAACATTTGGATATGAAAGTCGACGAGCCTTGTCTGGTTTTACACAGAACCACCTGGTTTAAGAATATCGTCGTAACCAGAAATCGCTTTGTTTACCCGGGATCACGTTATTCCATCGGTGGAAGATTCAAAACCAGTAATTCGAACCACCACATAACGGTCTAAAATTTAGTCATAACACAATCACACCATTCGTAAGAGGCAGTATGGCACAACCATCAACCTTTGAATCATTAGTAAAACCTCAAAAAGACCTGTTTTACCATTCGCATGATCCATACGATATTCGAATTGGCGCAATGGCTTCCAGTGACAAGAAGGATTATGAGAGTTGTGATTTCGTATTGGTAGGATGCCCGCAGGATGAAGGAGTGAAACGCAACCACGGCAGAACCGGAGCAGCAAAAGCACCCAAGCAAATTAGAGATCGACTATATAGACTTGCTGCTCCGAATGGGTTGAAACAAGGACAACTGCTGGACCTGGGTGATGTTTCAACAGGTGGGTCATTGGAGGAGATTCATGATCGACACTGCGCTATTATTGAACAGGTTTTAAAAGACGGGAAAGTGCTCATTGTACTTGGCGGAGGCAATGATATTTCCTATCCGGATGCAAAAGCTGTTCAAGCAGTCTACCCGGGGAGCTTGACAGTCAATGTGGACGCCCATCTTGACATCAGGATCAACAAAGAAAGAAACAGCGGAACTCCATATAGGCAATTACTTGAAGAAAAGATAATCACGGCAGAGCGGTTTTTTGAAATCGGATTTCAATATCACGCCAACTCACCCAAATACCTTTCCGATGCAGAAACAAAAGGGGTCAATATGTTGCCGTTAAATAGTCTGCTTAAAACGCCAATTAAAAAAGGTTTGGATAAGATGTTTGTATTGGATAAAGCCGAGACCTGTTTTTTGGGATTTGATATGGACGCAGTAAAATCAAGCGATGCTCCCGGGGTAAGTGCTCCTTCTCCGACAGGATTGACCGCTGAACAGGCTGTGGAGATCGTAGAGTTTTTAGCCATTTACAAAAACACCAGGCTTTTTGAGATAACCGAAGTGAATCCCGAATTTGATATCGATACCAGAACAGCCAAACTGGCTGCTATATTGATCTTCAGATTTTTATCGAGGAGTTTGGAGAATCGGGTTTAAGCTGTTGGTAATTACGTAAGCCTCAATTTTATCCAGTTACGACTGTTTAATTCATTAGAATCCTGATTGAAGCAGATTACCAACGGTAGGGCGGCCCTACGTGGCCGCCGGAGGATTGGATTGGAAGAATGTGCAAAAAAGTTAAATGGGTTTGTACCTATAAGTTAAGTTTATGCAAGGTTTGCTAGGTTTTTGCTTTGTAAGAGCATCTCGGCGGGGTCGTAGCCCCGCCCTACCGTTGTCAGTCTATTTATCGGGACATTATCTTAATTGAAGCAGATTACCAACGGTAGGGCGGCCCTACGTGGCCGTCGGAGGATTGGATTGAGAGAATGAACAAAAAAGTTAAATGGGCTTGTACCTATGAATTAAGTTTATGCAAGGTTTGCTAGGTCTTTGCTTTGCCAGAGCATCTCGGCGGGGTCGTAGCCCCGCCCTACCGTTGTCAGCCTAATAATCAAAATATTGTATATCTTGGATCAATT
>JAKSDL010000401.1 GCA_022360105.1 Pseudomonadota bacterium | reverse complement strand
TTTATAGGCACAAACATCCAATCCTTTATTCTTTAAGGCCCGGATTAATCCCAGGGTAATAGTGGTTTTGCCGCTACCGCTGGCAGGAGCAGAAATGAGGATCGATTTCATCAATGAATCAGCTATTAAAATGAGGAATATGATAATTGTGACTGATCTTTGATGGTACGAGGGATTCTCTCAGGCGTCAAATCGTGACAAGGCCGTTCACAAATATCTGCCTGACGGGTTCTGGAGAGGGGATACCGGTTTCACAAATATCGGGTTCAGGTTAATCCTCCAATATCCTTAATGGCTGTCAGTACGTCCCGACGACTGATCATTCCTACAAGTTTGGACCCTTTTACAACCGGGAATCGCCTGAAATTGCTTTTCTGAAACATCTCAACAGCATCGATAATAGACTGATGATGTTCCAGGGTTGTTACCTGGTGGCTCATATAGCGCTCGACAATACCGCCGGGCATTTCGTGCATAACCATTTCCAGCAGCACTTTCAAACAGTCCTTTTCCGAGATAACTCCTATCAATTCACCATCGTCATTAACAACAGGAGCTCCGGAAATGGATTTTTCGGTCAGTTTGCGTATGACCAGGTAGATTCTGTCATTTGGTTTAAAGGTTATTAACTTTGAGCGTTTCGTCATATAATCTTCAACTGTTTTCTGAGTCATAACCTGCTCCAAAATTGGATATTGTATCAATGCAGTAAGCTGTTAAATCTAATATAACCGCGGACAATCATTATCGGACCATAGCGGTTTGAAGATTTCTATAGGATACTGATGTCTTAGCCGTCAAAGAACTGCCAGATATTGTAAACACTTCGATTGTAAAGTCAATAAGAATGACATTGAATTGACTTTTGGCAGGAACGGATTTGTGGGCGGAAACCAGCCTACCTTTACACCACTAAGAAGAAGGTTACGGGTTTGGTCTTCACAGTTGTGCAAGTAATCTTCAGGCAATGAATTCTACAATCGAAGCACGGAGCGATGGCAGGGGCCAGGTCCTGCCCGCCTTGTTTTAGATTTGCCCTATTCCAGAGCAATAGAAAAACTCGCTTGTATTTTTAGTGATTTGGCCGTACCTTTTGAATATCCCTGTTTATAATTTTAATACAATTGGTATCCCGGATGTGTTTAGCTGCACGTTTATGTAACCACCATCATCTCAACCTACGTTAATAAATGGATAAACGCATTACTGAGGCGGTCGATTTTGCCCTGACCACCGGATTGATCAAATACAACACAGAATTTAAGCTAACTCACGCACCATTCTGCCTAAGCCCTTTTCCTCTCAAAGATAAGCTCAATGACTATTTGGTGAACTCAACACCTGTTTTTAACGAACTGATGGTTAAAGTGGGAGCCGATAAGGATTTTATCAAACACTATCTTGAACCGGTAGCTGCAACCGATGACTTTATCAGTCGTTTGTTGACAATATATTCGGAAACAGAACTGTCGCACCATCTTCAACTATCCAGAAACGACTTTCTGATTGCTGCCGATGGGGAAACGGGTGAGCTTCATCCCAAACAGGTGGAATTTAATACCATATCGAATAGTTTTCTTTTTCTTACCCAGCGAATGTACAAGCTACATCAGCACATGTCTTATTTTGTACCTTGTGGCGGTACACTGGCAGAAAACAATACCTTGGATGAGGCAGTGGCTGCCATGGCAGAAGTTGTTCAATACTACGACAAATCCGATACCTGTATCTTGATGGTTGTGCAGGATCGGGAGCAGAATTTGTTTGACCAGAGAGGTTTGGAGTACTCGCTTTGGGAAAAATTTGGAATTCCCACTGTTCGGCTTTCCCTGGAGCAAATTGCAGAACAGGGCGTTTTGAAAGAGGGGCATCTGGTGGTTGGAGGCAAAATTG
>JAKSDL010000918.1 GCA_022360105.1 Pseudomonadota bacterium | reverse complement strand
GAACCCCCATTTGATTTTGAATTGACCCTTCGTTCACACGGTTGGATTTATTTAAAACCCTATCTCCTGGAAATCGATGAACCCGGGTACCAGCGATTTGACAGACTTTCAACCGGAAACCGAATTCAATACAAGGTGATCCAGCAAGCAGATGACCTGATCGAGATCCAACCCCGTGAAGCATTAAGCGACCCTGAGGAATTTGAAGTAATTTCCATGGTCAGGTATGCTCTCAGGCTTGATGAGGATCTTGGTGAATTTTATGAATTGTGCCTGAAATTGCGAAAGCTAAAATTTGTGGCAACCAGGGGATTGGGAAGATTGTTAAGGGGAACCACTTTGTTTGAAGATCTGGTCAAAACACTTTGTACTACCAATACCACCTGGCAGCATACCATTACTATGGTCTCAAACCTGGTTGAGCAAATTGGAGACGGGTGTTTTCCCAATGCCGGGGACATTCTTAAGTTTGGAAAAAAGAATCTTGAGAATAGATTGAAACTAGGGTATCGTGCCCAGTATTTATGGGAGTTATGTGAACGATTGGAGTCAAAAGACATCGATCTTGATCCCGGGAAACTCAAAAAAATGCCCGGTCCGGAAGCGGCAAAGATAATCAAATCGCTTAAAGGTTTTGGTGATTATGCTGTCAATCACTCTCTCTTGATGATCGGGCATTATGATTCCATTCCAATCGACAGCCTGGTCCGCCAGCATTGCAAAGATAAATTCAATATCAAAAGTGTTACCAAAAAACAGATCGACAAACGATACGCCAGGTGGGGTAAATGGCAGGCTTTGGCGTATCAATTTGAAAGAATAGGTGAGCGATTTAACCAGTGTTAATTCTGCAAAACTGCTTTATAACTTAAAAAAACCTGGCCCCGAAGAGCAGTTTCTCGACTATAAATTGGAAAATTTAAAATGTTGTCTATCTTCCTTTTTTGAATTGCGATAGATTTGGGGTTTGCTTCTATTTTTCACACTCCGATTTAATCTCCTCATCACACTTTTGGGCGAATGAAACACTTCAAGGAAATCATCCGTGTATCGCTGCCTTTGGTGGCATCAACCGCTTCGTATACTGTTCTGACATTTACCGATCGCATGTTTCTCTCCTGGTATAGCGCTGAAGCAATCGCTGCTTCTGTTCCGGCCATGGTGTTAAGTTTTGCTTTCATCTGCTTTTTTATGGGAACCGGGCAATATGTAAACGTTCTCATAGCCCAGTTTTACGGGGCATCGCAAAACGACAATGTTGCCAGATCTTTTTGGCAAGGCGTGTATTTCTCGATTTTTGCAGGATTGGTTTTATTGCTTTTTATTCCGCTTGGAAATTTAATTATCGATGTTTCCGGGCATAGTCCCGAAGTGATTGTTCAGGAAAAGCTGTACTTTGATGTGCTGATGTACGGAGCCGGATTAGTTGTGATGGTTAATGTGCTGGCAGCTTATTATTCAGGCAGGGGCAGAACGAATGTTGTTATGTACACATCGTTTTTAGGGGCTGCCGTAAACATCTTTTTGAATTACATATTGATTTTCGGAAAATTCGGTTTACCGGAGATGGGAATTAAAGGCGCCGGTTTAGCAACAGTATTGGCAAATGCCTTTATTGTCCTGTTTTATGCAATCATCATATTTGGAGGAAAAGACCGTCGCAAGATACCAGTCAGTCGCTACATTGGTTTCAACTGGCGGATTTTTAGTAAGTTGATAAGATTTGGAGCACCCAATGGGTTTCAGTTTTTCATCGATGTCAGCTCATTTACTGCCTTTATATTTTTGATCGGATTACACGGGGATGATATTCTTGCTGCCAGCAACATTGTCCTGTCGGTGAATATGTTGGCATTTATGCCCATTGTCGGCTTCGGACAGGCAACATCAATTTTGGTCGGTCAGTATATGGGAAGAAAGGATCAGGAATCGGTGGTCAGCATAACTTGGGATACAATCAAGGTAGCTGCTTTATACGGTGTGGCTGTCAGCTGCACTTTTATTGCTTTTCCGGAGTTTTACCTCCAGTTTTTTAAAAGCGATGATGTTGTGGCTTTTGCCAAAATTACAGAAGCAGCCATACCCTTTTTTATGGTGCTGCCGTCTTTTCTCATAGCTGACACCTTTGCCATTATTATTGGAAGTGCATTGGGTGGAGCTGGAGACACCAAGTTCAAGATGTGGTTTTCGATTTTTGGTGCCTGCGCTCTGTTTGTTCCCATACAATTCTTGATATTGAGAACATTCAACATATCAGCCATCTTCGGTTGGGTCTGGTTAAGCCTCTACTGGGCAATCGTAGGCTTTGTCTTCTGGCTCCGCTTTAAAAGAGGTATCTGGCGCAACATTGACATGGTGGGGCATTAGACTGCATTGAAAGCAAACGATATTTGGCTAAGCTCTTGAAATTCGTTTTTAAAAAACCCAATATGTGATAGAAATTGTATGCAATTTTATGCTATAAACGAACTGACTATTTTTTAACCCCGAATAAAACTCATCAACAACATACCGGATAATCAGTATGGCTGAATTCAACGGAAAAAACAGACGGCGAAGCGTTCGAATAGATATCAAGGCGATCAGAGAAAATAGAAACAGGATTTTAAAATCGATCCCGGCAATTGGCTTTTTTCCGTTTGTTTTTTTAATTTTTAATGTTTTCGACTCCCATTCCATTCGTATTGCTATCCCATTGGTTTTGATTTTGGGCTTGTTTATTTACCTGGTTGGGCTTTCGCTGTACAAAAAGAATTTTATGTTGACCCTGGGGATCATCCTGGTAGTTCCCATGTTCCTCTCGGCCAGTCTTGCCATATCCGATTTTGCATTTTTCGATCAACGCACCATAATGACTGCTTTTCCCAAAAGTGTTTCCCCTTCCGCAGATTTTCTGCTTGGAACTGATTACGAGGGAAGGGATATCGCTTCAACTTTGATTGTCGGGGGCATGAATGCTTACCTGGTTGCTGCCATAGCCACTCTGATTGCTCTCATAGCAGGTATTCCAACAGGGTTGTTGCTGACCATGAAAAACATGGTTGCTCGAAACATTGCATTGGTCATCACACAGTTTTTTGAGATTGTCCCCCAATTGTTTTTTGTTTTGATTCTGTTAGGCGTGTTTAATTTCTGGGCTGCGGCTTCTGCAGGTACCAGACTGGTTGCCGCCTATGCTG
>JAKSDL010000028.1 GCA_022360105.1 Pseudomonadota bacterium | reverse complement strand
TTTAGCAAAAGCGATGGGAATGAAGGATCTGGAAAACAGGGAAGCAGACCAGGTTCGAACCTTGTTTTTAATGTTGGTTATGGCAGTGTTTTTGACGGCTGATACAATGTTAATTGCCCCCAACATCAAGAAGATTATGGAAGAGTTCGGAAAAACAGAAGTAGAAGTCGGTTTGATTTCTTCCATATTTATATTCATTGGTGCTGGTGTTGCTTTGCTGTGGGGATTTCTGACAGATAAATATAATCGAAAAAAACTTGTTATTTTCACTATCATTCTTGGCGAAATTCCCTGTTTATTGACCGGATACGTGCAAACCTACGAGCAACTCCTTTTAGTCCGTTCGCTTACAGGAATAGGTATTGGCGGAATGATGCCGCTTATCTATTCGATTATCGGTGATTTAGTGTCTGACCGTGAAAGGTCTACTGCAGCGGCCTGGATTGGCTTAGCTGAAGGGATAGGAATTATTATCGGGATTTTATTAGCAGGAAACCTTAGTGAAACATCTATCCAATTGTTTGGAACTTCAGGTTGGCGTTTGCCCTTCGTGTTAGCTGCACTTCCTAATTTTCTGCTTATTCCGTTTTTTTGGTTACTTTGCTCAGAACCGCAACGTGGCGGCGGCGAAAAGGCTATTCATGAACAATTGGAAAAAGGTCAAAGCTATTTGCACCGAATTAAATTGTCCGATTATATTCGTATCTTTAAGAACCGTACAAACATCTATTTTTTCTTACAAAGCATACCTGGAACAGTGGGCTGGGGAGTATTTTTCTATTGGCTGATCACTTTTTATGTTTTTGAAAAAAAACTATCCATAGCAGCAGCAACCAACCTTAATGCTTTAATAGGGCTTTGCATGTTGATTGGAGTGTTTGTTGGTGGTGTGACTGGCAATTTGCTTCATGGAATAAAAAAGTCTTATTTACCACTATATTGCGGAATCACAACGTTTGTAGGAATGATTGTGCTGTTTGCGATGCTCCACTACCCGGTACCTGAAAATCCCGAACTGGCTGACTTAATAGGGCTCATTGCGACAGGTACCGTTGGCGGTTTTTTCATCGCAATTACTTCCTCCAATATCAGGGCTATCGTTCTCAATGTAAATCCACCGGAAAATAGAGGTGCCATGATGAGCTTGTTTACCCTCACTGATTCTATTGGAAAGGGAGTTGGTCCTGTTTTGGGTGGAAAGCTGATACTGCTGGTAGGCTATTTAACAATGCTGGATATCGCAACCATATGCTGGCTGCCGTGTGCGATTGTACTGACGTTTTTGATGACAGCTCAATACCCGAAAGATGTCGAAAAATTGGAAAGTATGATGGAAAAGAGGGCTCAAAAAATGACTTAGTCGGGGTTTTGCGCGATAATACCCGTTTCAACCATATCCAGAAATGATTGAAACAGATCATGATAGCTAATGCCAAAAGCATCCTGGAAATGCTTTTGGCGCATCAGGATGATCTGCATGACACCGAAAACCTGCCCCCATAAGACCAACATCAATTGCACTGGTGTCAAATTGGTTCTAATCGACCCCTCATCAATCGCTTTTTGCAGCGAACCGGTTATAATTTCCGCAATAGCATTGGTTTTGGCCTGACAAGCTTCCTGAAACTGATCCTTTTCTTCCTTCCTGGGCTGATCTTCGTAGTAAACGCAATTGTTTGATTCAAAAATCATGATCAGTTTCAGATATTCGGTATGCTCCAGGGAAAACTTAAAGAATACTTCACTTAACTTCCGCAGTTTGTTGCTTTCCTCGTCTGCCGTATTCAAAGTATGCTGGAACCAGTTGTGAAGGATTTCAAGCCCTCTCAAAACAACCGCCAGAAAGATCTCTTCCTTGTCCTTAAAATAAAGATAAAGAGTCCGTTTATTATAACCGGCAGCCTCGGCTATCTGAAAGATGGTGGTTTTCTCATAACCGTTTTGAAAAAAGATATCCTGGGCGATATCGATAATCCTGTTTTTTCTTTGGGTTCTTTCCCAGCTCTTTCGTTCTTCTGAAGTCATTGTTTCTCCCGGTGTTAACGCTTACAGAGATATCAACAGAGTCAAGGTTGTGTCAACAAGGATTGTCTTTGCCTTGTGCTAAACAAAAACCGGTCGACCCTGTATAAGCTATTCTATTGAGCTTGATTTTCCCTGTACTGCTCCCACCGCGCATCGATTTCCGCCTGCAATTCATCAATGGTTTCCCGGGGTACTGAACGAAAGCGGGATTGGATGGCAAAATATTCTGAGACCGGGGTCAGCTTTTTCTTTTTCAAAAGCTTTACAGAAGGACCACTTAGGGTCTTCACGCCATTTTCAATTTCAAAGCATTCGTACAAACCGCTTGAAACAGCCAGTTTGCCGACTTTGATTGAAAGATGTTCCGGGATTCCCCAACCTGCCGGACAAGGACAGTGGATATGTATATATTTCAATCCCTTAATTTGAATGGCCTTTTTTATTTTATCATGAAAATCCAGCGGATAAGAGGCAGAACATGACGCCACATAACTGGGATTATGAGCTGCCACGATGGCCGGAATGTTTTTGCTGCTCTGTTGTTTCCCCAGTACTGGGGTTGTTGTAGTAATTGTTCCCATGGGTGTGGTACCAGACCGCTGAACGCCGGTGTTCATGTAGGCTTCATTGTCATAACAGATGTATAGAAAATCATCTCCGCGCTCAATGGATGCGGACAAGGCCTGAATGCCGATATCAGAGGTTCCTCCGTCGCCGGCCCAAGCTACTACGTTAATATGCTCCTTATTCAGGACCTTCATAGCGGCCCGAACACCTGTTGCAGCTGCTGCAGTGGAAGCAAAGACAACATTTAAAGAAGGCACCTGCGTTGAAACCATGGGGTAGAGTCCCTGGGTTACTGTGAGACAGCTGGGGGGTACTACCGTGATGGTTTCTCTTCCCAGTGCTTTTAAACCGATGCGGTACAACAAACTCAATCCGCAACCGGAACAGGCACGATTACCGGGATGAACGAATTCCTCTTCAGTGAGATTCAGTGCCGTTGATTTTATTTCCGTCATGTTCTCTACCTGTTAAGTCCGAGCCATTGTGGCGAGTTATCCAGTTCTTCAGCTGATGCAGTCGACTGTTTTATGGCTTCTGTCAGATCTTCGTTGGTAATTATCCGACC
>JAKSDL010000663.1 GCA_022360105.1 Pseudomonadota bacterium | reverse complement strand
TGGCCGGCGCGATGTCGAAAACGTTCTTCGAACATGTTCTCGAAGCCGGCGGCGACGGGTACGCGGTTGGTGACGATGTACATCTTTGTCCTCTCTTAAGGGGTTGGCGCCTGGCGCGCGAATGCCGGGCAGTGTCCAATGTCGCGCGGTCGATTGTCCAGCCTGCCTGCGCCCGTTGGCGACGTGGCTTGATCGCCTATTGAAACAAGTCGTGTTCAAACACGGTCTCATGGACAACACCCGCGGGTCGTCGCGCTCTTGTGCGCCCCGCCTTTTACGCGCTTGCCGGGAGATCCATATGAGCATGCTTAGTCGCGCCGCCCTGTTCGGAATCATGATGACCTTCGCCATGCTGACGCAGGCCGACACCGGTGTCGTCTTCAAGACCCTGGAGGGCGAAGCGCAGACCGTCGAGTCCCATACCGGTAAAGGCAAGTGGGTCGTGGTCAAGATCTGGGCGGCCGACTGTCATATCTGTAATGCCGAGGCGGAGACCTATGCGCAGTTCCACGAGGCACAGGGCGAGGACGGTATCCGGATGCTGGGTTTGAGCATGGACGGCGATGCACGCAAGGCCGGGGACTATGTCGAACGCCACGATCTGCCGTTCCCCAACCTGTTGGGTGATCCTCGATCGGTGTCCAACTTTTACATGGGATTGACCAAGCAGCCTTTACTCGGCACACCGACGATCCTGGTATTCGATCCAAAGGGCGAAATGGTGGCGGCTCAGGCCGGACCGGTGCCACCCGAGGCGATCGAGCGGTTCGTCGCGCAACGATCCGAGGCTGAGGCCGCCAGTTAGAAAACGCTGAGAGATCTCCGTTTATGTTCGGCCGATGCGATCTTTCTTACCGAGCACCATAAACAGGTCATCAGTGTTCGTGCGGCGCTGCAGGTGACAGAGACTTGCCGGCGGCGCTGAGTTCGGCCGCCCGTGCGGGATCGGTTTCCGATGTCGCAATCACCGTGACGCCTTTGGCGTACATACGCCGAATGAAGCCGTCGCCGCATCCTGCGGTGATGACCACGTCGAGTCCAAAGAGCGGATGGTCGTCGCCGTGGAACTCATGCATCGACATGGTCTTCGGCAGGTCCAGGCGACCGGTTTCCTTTACCTGTCCATGGCCCGACGTCTCATAAAGCAGAAAGCGTCGCGCCTTACCGGCATGACCGGTAACGGTGCGAAAGTTTTGGCTGCTTACTCCGATGTGTTTAATCGGATTGGCCAACTTGCCGAGCGGTATATCGATTCGTTCGTTATGCGTTTGTGCTTCTTCATATCCTTTATGCGGGCGGTTCGGCTTAATCACGATGTCTTGTGACGCCTTCCTGTCGACCGGTGTTTCGGATTCTTTCTTTTTCATCTCGTAGTGTTTGCAAGGGGGTTCCGTACTACTTGCGGAACGATGGTTTCGATTGGGTTTATTCAACGCGATCGACGGTCATTGGTGCATTGATAATTGTTCGAGAAGCTGAAGCGCATTGATTGGATGGGGCTTGTCCCATAGATAAAAATAGGGAATTACCTCATTTGTCATAGGTAAATTGCGAAAGCTCATGGCACGGATGCCCGTAGATTTCCGACGATGTTTACGGTCACGAACCCGCGATAAAGCATCGCGTGTCACGCGACAACAAGTCACCGCTTGGTGATCAAGCCCCGGTAAACAGTTTGGAGATCAACGATGCTCGATCCGACTATGGTGGAGCTGTCGCGTTGGCAGTTTGCCATTACCGCGATGTACCACTTCATTTTTGTTCCGTTGACGCTGGGTCTGTCGTGGATCCTGGTCATTATGGAATCGGTTTATGTCATGACCGGACGCGAAATCTATCGCGATATGACCAAGTTCTGGGGCAAGTTGGTCGGTATCAACTTCGCGCTGGGTGTCACCACCGGACTGA
>JAKSDL010000081.1 GCA_022360105.1 Pseudomonadota bacterium | reverse complement strand
CATTCAATGCGGTGAATGCACTGTAGCCTGCCCTGCGGGTGTGCAGCGGGATGTATTGATGATAAAGCTTAAACAAAAAGCGATAGCAAACGAAACTCCAAAACATCATTTTAGCTACTACAAAGCCAAAGGAATCAGTGGGTGGAATCCACATAAGCCTGAAAAGAAGTCGTTTGGCAAGGAACTGGTCATAAAGGGATTTAATTTAATGGCGGGCTCGAAATTGGGTCGACTCAGACAACATGTGGACAAAACCACCTTTAAATCCTGTGACACTCTTATTTATTTCGGTTGCTATATTTTCAGTCACACCGGGGTTCAATTCAAAACATTGGATATAGCCGATAAGTTGGGCCTCAATTATGAGGTGCTGGGAGGATTGAAAAGTTGTTGCGGATGGCCTCAACTCATGGGAGGCAGGATCGAAGAGGCGGAACTGCTCCATCGTTATGTCGCCGATGTCATCGATGATATTGGACCCAAAGAGATCGTCACGGGTTGCATGGAATGCTTCGCCAGCTTGAAACGAATGATTCAGTTAAAACATACAAAATGGAAAGTACTGACGACCTCCCAATGGTTGTTGGGGCACATTGATGAATTAGGGGCAAAGGAAACCGGGGAGATGATAACGTTTCACGACAGTTGTCACTGTACCAGAAAACTGGGCCTGGCGAATCCGGCCAGGGCGTTGCTCAGCAAGATGTATGCGTTACGGGAGATGGAACCAAACCGTGAAAAAGCACTGTGCTGCGGCTACTATAATTTCAAAGTCAATCCGAAGTTAAACGCCGGTATTACTCAGAAAAAAATGGATATGGCCAAAGCAACCGGGGCTAAAACCATGGCTGTGGAATGTGTAACCTGCCTGGAATCGTATGAGAAAGTGGCAGAGGAAAATGATATTCGTGTGACAGATTTGGTGGATCTGGTTCATGAGAATACCATCATGTCCGAATCAGAAAAAGGTCAACCTGATAAAAACAAATAGTCCCTGCTCTTATTTTGCGGGTAAATGTTCTTACCCGCTCCCTCAAATCTACTTTCTATCCTTAAACACCCTTATTAAATATTCTTCGTCCTTGGGGGTCAGGTTGAATCTGGCACCAGCTTCTGAAATCAATGTTTGAAGCTTCTTGTCCTTATTGGATTTAAGTTGCTCATCAATGTAATTGATAGCCTTGGTAATATTGTCACCTTTTTTTTCGAAGACAGTTGACATGGCAGACCTCTTTTTGATTGGTTGTTGTGATTTGTTAATAAAAGGTGTTCTCCTTCTTCTTTGGTTCCTGCTTTTCAGATTGTGGCTGTTCCGGATCTGATTCCTCCTGTTTTTTTCTTGCAGCAGATGGCTGATAGTAAACCCATTGATTCTCTTGGGCTGCGTTTAGCATTTTATCAGCGGGAAACCAGGGTTTTTGTTCCTTTAATGCAGATTTCATATTCTCGAATTCATCTTTGATTTCGATTTTTTGTAATATGATGTCCCTGTTGACTACCTCCGGTGAAAGTAACCCACGATTTTCTTTTTTGGTGAAAAAAGTCAGGGTCAAATCGCCCAGATAGACAATTTTACCCGCAGGCAATTCCCAAGTCCCGATGGTTTCGTTGTACTGTTCGAAATACAGATGCCAACGATCTTCACTTTTTCCTCTCTTTGACTCTTTTAACTTAAGCTGCCTCATACGAAAACCATTCAAGGTGTAGGTGCCGGGTTTTAGCTCATAAAGGGCAATATTTTCATATTGAAGCAGGTTGTTATGGAATCGTACAATTACATGATCAACACCTTTATCATCGGACCAGTGAAACTTAAAATCACTCAGATAGTGAAGCGAACGAAACAACTCTGGTGATCCTTTTTCTATTTGCCTGCGCTTAAGAAGCTCTTTATCTTTCAAAATATTATAGCTTGTGAACGATTTTTCCTCTAGGGTTTCCGGATCTGTATAGTTTTCCACAAACTTTATTCCCATCACGGCGAGTGAGTTATTTAATGACGGTGATGAGTCTTTTGTCAACGGTTTGTATTCCTTTGAGGAACAGGCAGTAATGACAAGAAAAAAAAGCCCTAGAAAAAGTTTCCAAGCTATCCCTTTGCCCATGTTTTCTCCAATTTGGTTATCTGCCCGTGCAGGTAATTGAGGCAGGTTGTTATATATATTTGAACTCAAGTTTCGCACCTGTTTTTGCAGGAGATGATTTATATGGTGTAAATCCACCATCAGCTATTCAGTGAAAAGCATTTGGCTATTGGCGATCAGCTGCCAGCTTTGATACGACTCGCTGCGCTCCATTATTTTGAGTATTCATATAAACGTACCGAAGGTGCTCAGTTTAAAGCTAAAAGCTACCTGCCGGTAGCTATTAGCTTTTATGTAAAAGTCATCTTCCTCAGTGAACAGCAGAGCCACTGATAGAATAAAACAAGGGTGCGAAACATGAGTTTGAATGTTAACGACGGTATCAGAACTTCACAGGTTAGACAATGATCAAGGCTCAAGGTTCCTGCCGGTAGAGGTTGGGAAAGATTGCTATCGACAGGCTACATGTTTTTAAATGATGAAAAAGTCATTTACTCCGGTTGATTAAGCGGTAGAGTGAATAGATAGGAAACTCCCCTGGGATTGCAGTTTTGTGCCTGCATGGATCCATGATGATGTTTAATGATCTCATAAGCTATTGCCAGATTAATCCCGTTCACCCTGCCACCGGTTTTTTTCCTTTCCTGATCAATGAAAATGGAAAAATTCTCTACAATTTCCTGAGGTATTCTTTCTTCACGTTGATCCTGAAAGGAAATTCTTACTGCTTGCTCCGGTGTAGCTTGGCTAGGTGGGCTGTTTTCAATTGTTATGTGAATGGTTTCAGCCTCCGGGGAATAATGAATGGCATTGTTTAACAAGGAGTTCATGACCTGGCCGATTTTGTTTTGATCACAGCTGACCAGGTTCGTTTCTTCGGGAAATGAGGTCTTGATGCTCAGGTTTTTTTTATCAAGGTTTTGCCTGTGATCTTTGAGCAGCGCGGCAACGATTAAGTTGAGATTGATAGTATACATTTGAAAAGCCATTTTGCCGGATTCCAACTTGGCTAAATCGACAATCTGGTTAAGCATTTCTTGCAGCTTTTTGCCACTTTCTTCTATGCTTCTAAAGTATTTAACAATTTTTTCCTTGTCCACACGGTCAATTTTGTCTACACCAAATCGCGAATAGCTCAAAATAGCATGCAGAGGCGTTCTCAAATCGTGGGACATGCTTGCCAAAAACTCACTTTGAGAGGCAACTGTAGATTCAGCCCTTTCCAGTGCCATTTCGAGTGTTCTGCTCGTCTTCTGCAGATCCTCAAATTGTTGCTTCAGAGTTTGGTAGTCATCTGAAGGCTCCTGGGTAAAGTCCCGGTTTAAGTCAATGATTTCAGACTTATTACTTTTCATGCGTTACGCCTTGGTTTGCGGTTGACCTTCTTTTTACTATTATCATCTTTTACTTTGGGATTGCAACGATTCAATAAAAATCCACTTTTGAACAGATGGCATTAATGAACGATCATATTTTGAGAAACCTTCTTGAAAAAAGATCAACCTTGCTGAAAGTTTGATATTCGTTAATTTGCAGAAATCGCCTCATTTACTAAATACCTGCCGGTATCTATGATTAATCATCTTAATTGAAAAATAAAACCGAATTCCATTTTTAATAATAAAAACCTCGACACCGATCCCTTGACTTCGAAGGATTAGAAGAAGAGATAGCGTCGGTAAAAAAAACGAAACTGAAATACGTCAGGGAAGATTTGAAAAACTGAATACAAGACACAAGATGTCATTGCGTTGAGAGAGGTTGGGAAGATTAAACCAATTGGCCAAGAATACAGCATGGAAACTATAACGTTTTTAATTCAGGCACCAGATCAAAAAGGTTTGGTATCCAGAATCAGTACATTCTTTTATGAAAGAGGATTCAATATCTTAAACTGCAGAGAACACGTTGATTTATTGGCCAACCAATACTTTATGCGCGTCCATCTGGATATGGGGGATTTAGGCACGTCAAGAAAGGAACTGGAAGAAGGATTTGGCGATTTTTGTAAAGAACTTGAGCTTCAATGGTCTGTACATTATTCGAATCAGCCCACCAGGGTGGCACTAATGGTAACTAAAGCCCCCCACTGCCTGTACGATATCCTGGTAAGACATGAGCAAAATGAACTAAAATGTGATATTCCTATGATTATCAGCAATCATCCGGATTTGGAACCTATTGCTGATAAATTTCGAGTCCCGTTTTACTGCATTTCCATAAACGGACAAAGGGATAAGAAAGCACAGGAAAATGAAATTCGGGAACTTTTGAAAAAGCAGCATATAGATCTTGTCGTGCTTGCCCGCTATATGCAGATACTTTCCAAATCATTTACAGAAGAATATTTCGGAAGAATTATTAATATCCATCATGCGTTTTTACCTGCGTTCAAAGGTGCAAATCCGTATCGAAATGCATATAACCGAGGTGTGAAAATGATTGGCGCCACAGCTCATTATGCAACGGCCGAACTGGATGCCGGACCTATTATTGAGCAGGATGTACAAAGAGTGAATCACCAGCACACACCGGATCATCTGGCACAAATAGGTGCGGATATAGAAAGGATTGTTCTGGCCAGGGCGGTGAAAGCCCACCTGGAAAGCAGAATTATCGTTCATGGCAACAAAACCGTGGTTTTTGCTTGAAGATTTGCAAAAACACACACACGGCCAAATATTGCTCATTTTGATGTGAATTCAGAAATTGATAATTAAATGAAGTACTTATGGCACTGGAATGTGATTTTTTTCCTGTGAGTGAAGAGCATTTGCGCAAGGAAAAGGCTAAAGCAAGAGAGTTAAGGCAAACCCAATGGTGGAAGAATCTGAGGGGGAGAGGGCAGTGCCATTATTGCAAAAACCGCTTTCCTGCCAAAAGTCTGACAATGGATCATGTCATACCGGTTAGCCGAGGCGGCAAATCTACCAAAAGCAATATCGTTCCTTGCTGTAAAGAATGCAACAACAAGAAAAAATACCTGCTTCCCGTGGAGTGGGATGATTACTTGAAAGGCAAGTTGAATGAATAATCTCCACTATACCGTTTCTTCAATCGGATCAGTTATCCTTCCTGATAATATCACTTCCGTGATCTCTGCAGGCGGTCCTAAACGGATTGGCGGTCCCCAGTAACCAGTTCCCCTGTTTACATAAACCCAGGTGTTTTCATGTTTATAAAGTCCGGCCAAAAAAGGCTGCTGCCATTTTACCAGCCTGGAAAACGGAAAATACTGTCCTCCGTGGGTATGTCCCGATAACTGTATATCATATCCGGCTTTTGCTGCCTGATAAGCACTGACTGGCTGGTGTGCCAACAATATTTTTACAGTGTTTGGTGGGGCTCCTGCCAATGAGGCTACAGGATCTGATTGATGGGAAGGGACCATTTGTCGGGCGCTGATATCAGTTATACCTCCCATAACCAGTTCGGATTGATTGGGTTTCAGCACCTTATGCTGGTTAAGCAAAACTTCGAAATCGAGCTCCTTAACTTTTTCAATCCAACTGTAGACTCCGGAGTAATATTCATGGTTGCCGGTAACAAAAAACTTACCGTATTTTGCAGACAGGTTTTTCAGAGGTTCGACATCGTCAGCAAGGTGTTCAACGGAACCATCGACCAGATCGCCGGTTAAAGCCACGATATCGGGATTTAACAAGTTAACCCGTTGCACGACTTCCTCGGTGAATTTTCGTTTGATGGTGGGACCAACGTGAATATCGGAAATCTGAACTATCCGGAGACCTTCCAAATCTTCCGGTAAGTCTTTAATCGGAATTGTAACCCTTATGGTTTTCATGCGGTGTTTGGCTTGAATATAACCAATGCAGGTCATCACACCCGATACCCCCAGAATGGCCATATTCAGTGTTGACCACAACAGTTGCCTACGTTCTTCCCCGGAAGCTGACAGAATAGTATTATGTTGTGCAGCTTCTCCCTGAAAAAATGAAGCTATTTTGGCTACAGCTATTGATGCAACCCAAAGAGCGTCTTTTAGCAGGAGAAAAAAGAAAAGCAAAGACACAAAACCAAGCGAGATGTATCCCAGCCAGGCGATTACATCGTTGGCGACTGTTTCAATGCGATTGAAACGCAAAAGGATGGAAAGGAGAGGCAGCATGGCTATAATAAACAGTATGATCCAAACCATGACTTTCCATGGTTGTCCCAGACCCAGGGGAACAAGCAGTTTCCATCCTACGTAACTGTAAAGAAAAGAGAGAACACCGATTGCAAAAAACAAAATTGCCATTGAATTTCCATCCGTTTATTATTGATAAATGAGGTTGTTTGTAAAAAGTAATCATCGATCTGTAAATAAATCTATTCCGTTTGGTTCAATTGTCTGAGAATTACACAAATCAACATCAAAAAGCGCAGGAGTTTTTTCGCCGACGCCGTGATATTGGAAATCAATCCCCAAATAACGAGGACTTTCCCAACAAGACAATTGAAGAATTGTCGCTTCAAGCCGAATTGATAGATAGTGAGACTGTGGATAAGTATCTGCAAGAAGGGAAGATCTCAGGTGTATCTTCCGAAGCAGTGGAGCAGCTGTGGGAAAATCTGCATTCTATTCGCAATGTCATCAACCGGTTTCCGAGTTTCAAGCGGTTCTTCATCCTTCAAACGATAGACTTTTTTAATACACCAAGTCACATCGACAAGGTGCTTCCGGCTCTACTAAATTTAAACCAGGCAAAGCACAAGCAAGAGATACTTGATTTTGTATTCTCTACTTTTTCCACATTAAACCGAAACATAGAAACAATTATCTCAATTCCCGATCTGTTTTCGCAAGAGTCTTTACACATTGAACGAGGAGGATTGTATACCTTGTCTTCAGACATTGCAAAATCGATTGGAAAGCTATTTGCGCCTGCTTATGTTGCCGGCTTTAAGGAAAATACATCTGACGTCGGCAGGGTGCTGGAAATCTTCAAATCCTATAAAATCAGTAACGGGTCGAGCGTTTCTTCACCGTTGATTGAACATATGTGCACTCCCGAGGCTGAGTTAAGGAAGGCTGTTTTAGAGTTCATTGCTCATATTCAGACGCACGGTCTCTTACAGCTATACGCCCAAAAACGATACCAGTTCTATAAGCGATTTTTGAAGCAAATCCTCAAGAATAAAAAGCTGGGAATTTTGGATAGTTACAATTCCAGTGTGGTTTTGGCAGGTTGTCTGGCTTCAAATCCGCAACTGGCTCCGGATCCATCCCTGCTTGAAAACATGTCCTCAACCGATCATTATGAAGATCCGGTAACTCGTGATGCCTACAGAGATTTCATTGAAGATTTAACACCGATAACGGTAATCGATCTTGTTGGTGATTACAAACTTTCCATTCGATTGATTGCAGACGGCCAATCAGAGAGTGATGAACCAGGAGACTATCAATCCAAACCAAGCTCGTGGCTTTCGTTGAAGCAATTGAAAAATAAACTGATTAGAACCCCTAAAAGTTGAATCCTATTCTGAATAACGGTACCTGCACATCAGAATGAAATTCCTTGTAGGTGGCGTGATTGAGGATGGTGTAGGATACAATCAAATCCCACCAGGAATGGATGGCGATGGCTGTGATTAGATCAAATTCTTCAAGACTGGGGTGGTATACATAACCTTCGTAAAGTCCAAACAAAAAGGCGGTTGCCGGACTGGCTGTAAATCCCGTTCCGGTATGAGCTGCTGCAAATACTGCAGAAGCGCCTAAAATGGATAAATGCCTGCTTGCAGACGGAGAAAACTTCCAGAAATCACGCAACGATTCAAAAAAGTAATGCTGCACCACTCCGCGAAAAAACATTTCTTCTCCGACGCCGACCATATAATATTGAGGAAATGTATCACGATTGATTTTATCTTTGGTAAGCCCCCTTTTGAGGTAGTATTCCACCATGGTGTTATCATCATAGGATTGATAATTGCCGGCCAATACTAAAATCGGGAGCCAGAATTGCCATTTGTTGTAAAAATGGTCGAAACGAAAAGGTGAGAACAATAATGAGTAAGTCTCCGTATTTTCCTGACAACTGTGCTGATAAAGATCTCCCCAGCTAACGAATAGAAGATTCCCGTATAAATTGGAAAAATAATGTGCATCCCAGGTTTCCTTGTTCAGGGTAACCCTGATCTCGTCTTTACCGCTTTCTGATTCATCCGCATCAACGGTTTCGTAAATGTCATCCGGGTCATCCTGATAGTATTCTGAATTAAACGCTTCTGATGCCTTATATCCTGTATAAAGACGCATCCCACCAAAAACGATGGCCTTGTCCCACTGCCTGGTTATGGCATAGCCCAGTCCGGGCACAAAGTACTCGGCTGCCGCAGCACCGAAGCAACCGCCCCGGGATATGGCATATGCATGATTATGGTTGCTTGCAGAAAGTTGGAAGATTAGTGTGCAAAGGAAAACCGGCAGGATTTTGGCAACGGATCGAACATGGCGGTCTTTCTCTTTTCGGTTGGAATTGGTTTTTGTCATGGGCTATTCGGCTTCGCATAAACCGCAGATTATTTTTGTTACAATCGTCCACATTTTGAGTGATTTAGTGTCGATCGTGATATCAGCTCCGTGATAAAGGTTCTTTCGTCTTTCGTAAAGCTCTGTAACTGTTTTTAGCGGATTTTCAGTTTGAACAAGAGGTCGTTTGGTATTACGCATCACCCTTTCATAAATATCATCCAGGTGGGCCTTGAGGTGAATTGTTTTCCCAATTTGCCGGATCAATTCCTTATTCCCGGGCGTAACCAGAATCCCTCCTCCTGTCGCCACCACCGTATTATCGACCTTTGATAAACGCTTGAGTAATGAGGTTTCCAGATCCCTGAAACATTTTTCGCCCCGGGAAGCGAATATCTCAGGTATTCGACACTGCTGTTCCCTTTCTATATACTGATCGGTGTCGATAAACCGGTACCCTAATCGTACAGCAAGCTTCCTGCCGATGGTGGTTTTTCCGGTACCCATAAATCCAATCAGAACAATATTCACAGCAACTACTAAAAAATGGTTAAAATCCTTCTTCCCGTTGCAACATCTTCTCGTCAACGGTAATGGTAGCGTTCTTTCTCAAGCGCTCTATCCACTGGGCGTAATAATCGCTCCATTTTTGTTCAATTAAAATCTGTTTTATTTGCGGTCTGGCAGCATCAAGGCTGATCCGCCGAGATCGTCTGTATCTCTCTAATTTTAATACATGAAATCCATCCTGTGAACGAATAACATCCGTGTAACGTTGCCTGAAACGGCTGAATTTTTTTCCGAATATCTCGGATTCCATCTCTTCGGGGAGATCTCCGCGTTTTATATAGCCCAGGTCCCCATCCAAGGCTTTGTCAGGTGATATTGAATGCTGTCGAATCAATTCAAGAAAATTCTTCCCTCGTTTTAACTGAGAAAGAATCGCTTGGGCCTCCTCTTCAGTGGAAAGCGTAATATTTCTGACTTTAATGGCCTGGGGTCTGATAAACTTGCTTCTCTGTTTTTGGTAGTAAGAGGTGATTTCCCGTTTTGTAATAGGTATTTTTCCAATCACCTCTTCGTTCACCAGTTTTTTCTCGATCAAATATTGACGGAGCTTTGCCTTCCATTCTTCTTCGGAAAGATTGCTGTTTTTCAAGTATGACTCAAAATTCGATTGTTCATAGGAGGAGAGAGACTCGGCAATGATGGAATCCAGCTCTTCCTGGGTTACATGAACACCCTTTCTGGACGCTTCCTGGCTGATCAGTTCCTCGTCGATGAGCTGATTGATTACTATGCTCTTGATGTCTCCCAGCTCTCGTTCGTCTGTGGCAATCAATTCCCGGTAATGCTGTAAAAATGAATGCAATCGACTCTGAAACCGGGCCAATGTTATCTTTTTATTGTTGATAACAGCTATGGTCTCCTCTTCAGGAATAATAGCCGTTTGACTGCCGGAGGAAGGATCGCACGCTCCAAACAATAAAATGGCTATAACCAGCACTGGCAATATGGGGGCAGTTGCTTTGAAATATGATCTCTTCATTGGGTACATGATTACTAATGTTATCAGCATCTTTTCCGGATTCTTAATCCGACTCCGTTGGCTGCAACACCTGCTTTCGGAATGAATGTAAAAATCTAATGATATTGTCTGGCTTGGCGTTTTGGGACTGGACGAGCAATCGGTTATCAGGAAGCAATTTAGCCATGTTTTTGCTTTCAGCCAAATAATTCAGCAGGTTTTGTGGTTCCGGTTTGAATGATTCAGTAAACGAAAGTTCCAATGAATCAACTGTTTGTGTAATTTGTGAAATATATAGTGTATTAGCAAGAAATTTTATCTGCATGGTGTGGAAAAGACAAATTGTTTCTTCCGGCATTTTGCCGTAGCGGTCTTCCAGGGAACCCCTTACTTCCCATAATTCATCTTCATTGATACATCCGGATATCGATTTATAGGCATCAAGTCGGTGATTCATGCTTTCGATGTAAGTATCGGGGATTCCTGCTTCCAGCATTAGATTTAGTTTGATTTCCTCATCCAGTGCCATGGGCCTTGCTTCACCCAACTGAATCTTAGTGACGGCGTCTTCAATCATCGAAGTATAGAGTTCGAATCCCACAGCTGCTATGTGTCCTGATTGCTGTGCACCAAGGACATTTCCGGCCCCTCGTAATTCAAGGTCGTAATTGGCAATTTTAAAACCGGCTCCCAGGTGGTTGAGCTCCTGAAGAATGGCGAGTCTTTTGCGGGCTGTTTCGGACAGTATTTTTTCCCTTGGTGTCAACAAGTAAGCATATGCCTGAACATTACTCCTGCCAACCCTGCCTCTTAATTGATAAAGTTGGGAAAGGCCGAATTGATCGGCATTGTTAACGATAATGGTGTTGACATTCGGAATATCCAACCCGGATTCTACAATAGTTGTTGCCAGAAGAATATCGTACCGGTGCTGGATAAAATCCATCATCACCTGTTCCAGGTCCCTTTCTGCCATCTGTCCGTGGGCAACAGCTATCTTAACTGTCGGCATAATTTTATTCAGATATTGCCCCACCTGGTAGATCGATTCCACACGGTTATGAATAAAAAAGACCTGGCCATTTCTTCTGATTTCCCTGTTCACCGATTCCTGGATGACATAATCATTGAATTTCATCAGCCGTGTTCTAATGGCACGCCTGTCCATGGGGGGAGTGTTGATAACAGAGATATCGCGAATTCCTACCAGCGACATATGAAGCGTCCTGGGAATTGGCGTCGCTGAAAGGGTTAAGCTGTCGACCGTTGTCCTGAATTGTTTGATTTTTTCCTTGTGCTTGACTCCAAATCGCTGCTCCTCATCGATCACCAGCAGCCCGAGTTTAGTGAAAACAACATCCTTGGAAAGCATTCGATGGGTGCCAATCACGATATCCACCTTGCCGTTTTTTAAACCGTTGATTGTTTCTTTAATCTGCTTGGGAGTTTGAAACCTGCTCAGCAGCCGAACTTCAACAGGGGTATTGGCAAATCTGTCCTTAAATGAATCGTGATGCTGCTGGGCCAAAATCGTGGTAGGGACAAGTATACCCACCTGGTAACCATCGATAACCGCTTTATAAGCGGCTCGCATGGCAACTTCGGTTTTACCGAATCCTACATCTCCACAAACCAGACGATCCATGGGATTATCCGATTCCATATCCTGAAGCACTTCTCGAATAGCTTTTTCCTGATCCTCGGTTTCCTGATAAATAAAGCTTAAGGTAAATTCATTCATCAGGGTGGAATCGGGAGAGAATGCGACCCCTTTTTTTGCTTTTCGGATAGCATTGATTTTAACCAGCTCCTCGGCCATGTCATCGATTTCGGATTGGACCTTGGATTTTGTCTTGGACCAGGTCTTGTTGCCGAGTTTGCTTATTCTTGCCTGGCCAACCTCACCCCCGGTGTATTTCTGTACCAGGTGAAATTTGTCTACCGGTACGTATACTTTGTCTCCTCCGTGATAGACAATAACAAGATAGTCCGACTCGTATTGTCCGGCAGCTATTTTTTTCAGTCCTTCATACTTCCCGATGCCGTATTCAACATGGACTACAAAATCTCCCACGTTCAAATCGCTTAGCGAGGAGAATACCTGTTTAATTCCGGATCTGCCCACTCGACGGTGTCTTTTCTTAAGACCAAATATCTCCTCTTCGGTAACAAGGGCAACTTTGGTAGCTCCCAGGGAATCAATCCAGCGAAATCCGCTGCTCACCGGACTGGGAGTAATGCAAAATGATGTTTCAGTGGCTGAGAAATCGGAAAGCAGGAAATCCGTGTATTGCCGACTATTGACCTTTTCCTGGATAGGGATGGAAAGCTCTGTTTTTTCCAACATTTGGCGAATACGGTCAGCCTTGGAATAGGAATTGGCCGCAATCATTACTTTGGCACCGGCCCGGTTCCACGTCTTCAACTGCTGCATAACAGTCTCAACCGTGCTCAATTCCGGGGATTCGGCATCAACGGCCAATGAACGTAGGGCTGTGTTATCCACTGTTGAAAAGTTGTAATCCGGATGATTGTTTTCCATATCCAGGGACTGGATATTAAAGGATTGCATGTCTTCCAGTCTGCCCTGCAATTGGGCAACAGTCATTAAAAGCGAATCCGGATCAAGGGTTGGGTTGCCCTCCTGTTTGGAATAGCTGTATTCGGATAGAATCTCGTTAAAATAGTCATCTGAACGTTTGACCACAGCCTCTTTATCAAAAAACATCACCAAGGGGGCCTGGGTGAAATAATCGAATACGCTTGCTACCGATTCATAAAAAAGGGGCAATAGGTTCTCAATAGCAGAGAAGTGTGCCTGGGCTTGTATTTGCTCAACAATGTATCCGTAGGTTTGGGGGACGGTATTTGCTTTGTAGGGAATAAGCCTTTCAATGGCTTTTTGAGCCCCTGAGTCGGTGTAAAGGACTTCCTGGGCGGGAAAGATAGTCAGTGATTCAAGCTGGGATTTGGAGCGCTGCGTTTCGATATCAAAAAATTTAATCGATTCCAGTTCATCATCAAAAAAGTCCAGTCTAACCGGTTCGTCCTCATTGAGAGGAAACAGGTCGATAATTTCGCCTCTAACCGAAAACTCACCTCGTTCCTCTACCATTTCGACCCGCACAAATCCGTTGTTAACCAGCCTGCCAAGTAAATGTTCACGATCGTAGGTATCTCCGGAAGTGATTTCAAAACTGTGCTCCAAAAACACGTTGACAGGCATCAAATACTGCATAACCGCATTCGGCGTTGTGATGGTGATTCGATGCGAATTTGTTAAAATCCCGGACAGGGCTTTAAATCGTGTTGCCAGCACCTCTTTGCCCGGTGATTGATTATCAAAAGGCAAAACATCCCACTGCGGAAAGAATCCTATTGTCGATTCATCACTGAGAAAAGCCAGATCCTGGCGGATGGCTTCTGCCGTTTCATAGGTCTCTGCCAGTATAACTATTGGTTTGCTTGTGTTATCGGCCAGCTGAGAAACGAATAACGTGCCTGCTGAACCAGACAACGATGATAACAGTGTTGAAGATCGAGGGGATTGTGAAATCCTTTTAATCGCTTGGTGGATCTTTCCCTGAAAGGTTGTGGTATCACTGGCTTGGCTCATTTGAATTGACTGGTCAATGGTTATCGGGCTATAATTTCCAATTAATGTTTTTTCGATAAATTTCTCTAATGACTAGAGTTTACTCGCGGGATATGAAGCTCTGCGGCAATTTCACAAATGTAAGGTTCCACTTTAGATTTGAGCAGGAGAGATGGCGTTGTTCGATCAAAAATAAGCCACAATTTTAATGACTACATGCTATTTTAGAAGGTTGTAAAGGAGGATTTAATGGAAAAGGATAGAATTATTGAGAAGGGACTGACTTTTGACGATTTATTGCTCCTGCCAGGTAAATCCGATGTTTTGCCTTCTGAGGTCAATACAAGTTCACAGTTTACCCGCAACATACGTTTGGAAACGCCCCTGGTCAGTGCCGCCATGGATACGGTGACCGAATCCAGGTTGGCAATTGCCATGGCCCAGGAGGGGGGAATCGGCATCATTCATAAAAATATGTCTGTTGAGGCCCAGGCGGATGAAGTTGATAAGGTAAAACGATCCGAAAGCGGTCTGATCACCGATCCTATTACCGTAAAGCCCGACGACAAGGTGGAATGGGCAATTCAGTTGATGAGAAAATACAACATCTCGGGCCTTCCGGTAACTGAAGGCAAAACATTGGTTGGTATTGTCACAAACAGGGACTTGCGCTTTGAAACCAATTTTGAGCAGCCGATTTCAGAAATTATGACCAAGGGACGAGAAAACCTGGTCACGGTTAAAGACGGCATCACTTCGGAAGAAGCAAAACGGCTGCTGCATAAACATCGCATTGAAAAGCTTCTGAGAATTAACGACAACTATGAACTGACCGGTCTTCTGACTATCAAGGATATCGAAAAGAAGCAAAAATACCCCAAAGCCAGTCAAGACAGTTCAGGAAGACTTCTGGTTGGAGCAGCGGTTGGTGTCGGCAGCGATTTAGATGATCGCGCAGCCGCACTCATTGGTGCAGGTGTCGATGTATTGGTTGTAGATACGGCGCATGGCCATTCCAACAATGTGATAAAAACAGTGGAGCGACTTAAAAAACAATATCCGGAACTGGAGTTGATTGCCGGTAATGTAGGCACGGCGGCAGCTGCCGAGGCATTGATTAAAGCCGGAGCCGACGCTGTCAAGGTTGGAATCGGCCCGGGCTCTATCTGCACCACCAGGGTGGTTTCAGGTGTTGGTGTTCCTCAAATGACAGCCATATTTAATTGTTCAAAAACTGCGAACAAATACAAGACACCCATTATTGCCGATGGTGGTATCAAATTTTCCGGTGACATTGTGAAAGCTATTGCCGGTGGCGCATCCACAGTCATGTTGGGAAGTATTCTCGCCGGAACGGGTGAAAGCCCCGGACAGGTAATTTTGTTTCAAGGTAGACGTTACAAGCAATACAGGGGAATGGGTTCGCTGGGAGCCATGAAAGAGGGCAGCAAGGATCGATATTTCCAGGAGGGGCAGGAAGCATCCAAGTTGGTTCCTGAAGGAATCGAAGGCCGTGTGCCTTATAAAGGCCCATTAGGCGAAACTATCTATCAATTGATGGGAGGCCTTTGCTCAGGAATGGGATATACGGGATGTGAAACCATCACAGAACTTCAAACAAAATCGGAATTCATTAAGATTTCACCGGCCGGTCTAACGGAAAGTCACGTACATGATGTGTATATCACGGAAGAGGCACCAAACTATAAAACACTTTAGTATTCATTTTGATAAAGGAAGAAGCATCTTATTGCTGAAGATACTGGGGGTGGTTATTGTTTTCTGGTCGTTTGCTGTTCAGGCATTTGCAGACCTGAAAACCCTGCAACAGGAAATTGTAACCATTGATCCCGCGTGTGCAGTTGCTCTTAATGATGAATCGGGGAAAAGGATTATTGCATACAATCCTGATAAGCTGATGATTCCGGCTTCCATTGTTAAGATTGTCATTGCACAGGCGGCATATGATCTACTCGGGAAGGATTTTCGATTTAAAACCGAGTTTTATACGGATCGAAATTACCGGCTTGCCATCAAGGGTTGGGGGGATCCCTTTCTAGTTTCCGAAGAAATCAATCTGGTCTCTGAACAACCGCAAATCAAAAGACTGCCGGTTATTTCGGAGATACTCCTGGATTCCAGTGCCTTTTCATCAGATGTGCAGATTCCGGGCACCAGCAATAGCCTAAATCCTTATGATGCCTTAAATGGTGCGCTAGTCGTTAATTTCAATACTATTTTTGTGGGTAGGACCCATGCGGGGGTCGTGTATTCAGCTGAAGAACCAACTCCGTTGACATCATTGGCCATTGAAAAAGCGAATTCCATTCCACCCGGTAAGAAAGAAAGGATCAATCTCACAGAGAATCCGGCAGAAAGTCTCGCATACGTTGGGCAGCTTTTTTCCAAGTTTTTTGTAGCAGCCGACATTCCGGTAACGTCAAAAAAACTGACACGGACGATCGTTAAAGAAAAAGATTGGCAGCTGATATACAGGCACCACAGCAGTAGATCCCTGACGTTCATATTCGAAGGTTTGATGAAATACTCCAACAATTTCATTGCCAATCAGATTTTCCTTGTGATTGGAGCTGAAAAAATGGGTTATCCGGCGTCATTAAGCAAGTCCAGAAAGGTCCTACAGACTTATCTCAAGAACAAATGGGGATTTGCCAATGCTGACATGGTTCTGGATGAAGCTTCAGGGATATCCAGAAAAAACCGCATGACAGCCGGTCAGATGATGACGATTTTAGAGACATTCAGGGAGAATAGTGGCTTGTTAAGCGGAAAAAACAATCTTAAAATAAAGTCAGGGACCTTGACAGGTGTTTATAACTACGCCGGATACATTCAGACAGAATCGGGAATCAGACCTTTTGTGATTATTACTGAAAACGCGGTTAATCAAAGGGATAAATTGTTGAAGCTTCTCACACAATTCAGCAGCTAAACCATAGCAATCAGAATAGATATATATCCAGGGAGAATCGATGGGCGATATTGTAACGATTTTTGATACGACGTTGCGGGACGGGGAACAATCACCCGGTTGTTCCATGAACGCCAGAGAGAAGCTGATCATGGCAAAACAACTGGAAAAGCTCGGGGTTGATATTATAGAGGCCGGTTTTCCCTCCTCTTCCCCGGGGGACTTTGAATCTGTGCAGCAGATCGGTCATGAATTGAAAGGACCGAAAGTTGTCGGCTTGTGTCGGGCAGGGGATGATGATATTGACGCCGGAGTGAATGCTTTAAAAGGAAGCTTTAACTGGGGGATTCATACATTTATTGCAACCAGTGATCTGCATTTAAAAAGCAAGCTGGGTATTGATCGCAAAACAGCAGTAGAGAAAGCTGTAAAAGCAGTAGATCGGGCAAAAAAGTATACAGATCACGTAGAGTTTAGCGCGGAAGATGCTACCCGCTCCGATCCTGAATTTCTGGTCGAAATTTTCTCCGAATCGGTGAAAGCGGGAGCTACGGTTTTGAATGTTCCTGATACAGTTGGATATATTACTCCCGCCGAATTCCATAAACTACTGATTCAACTGAAGAATGAAGTTTACAACGCTGACAATGTCATATTTTCGGTTCATTGTCACAATGATTTGGGATTAGCCGTGGCAAATTCTCTCACAGCAGTGGAGGCCGGTGCCCGTCAAGTTGAATGTACAGTCAACGGTATTGGTGAAAGAGCCGGGAATGCTTCTCTGGAAGAGATAGTGATGGCATTGAAGGTTAGAAATCAACATTTTCAAGTGGATACCAATATTGCAACGGAACAATTATTTCAATCCAGCAGGTTGCTGACCAAGTTGACCGGGACCGTGATCCAGGCCAATAAGGCGATTGTCGGTGCCAATGCTTTTGCTCATGAAGCGGGTATTCACCAGGCAGGAATTATAAAGAATGCCCTGACCTATGAAATCATGCGACCTGAGTCCGTTGGGGTTTCTGTAAACCAGTTGGTATTGGGAAAACATTCCGGCAGGGCTGCGCTGAGTACCAAAATCAATTCGCTGGGCTATGAGGTCTCCAATACTGAGCTCACAAACATATTCAAGAAGTTCAAAAAGCTGGCTGATAAAAAGAAAATTGTATACGATGAGGATTTGGAAGTCTTGCTAATGGAGGAGAGATCTTCGGGGATCGAAAAATACAAACTGGTCAGCGTCAATGTTACCTCGGGTACGGAAACCATCCCTACAGCCACAGTAGTATTGGAAGTGGATGGAAAATTACTACCGGCGAGAGCTTCATTGGGTGATGGTCCGGTGGATGCGGCCTTTAATACAATCCGGGAAATTGTAGATATTCCCTGTGTCCTGACTGCTTTTGTAATCAAAGCGGTTACGGGAGGAACAGATGCACAGGGCACGGTATCGGTCTCTATTGAATGGGAAGGCATTAAAGCATCCGGTCGCGGTTCGCATACCGATATCGTTATCGCTTCTGCCAGGGCCTTTGTAAATGCTCTGAACCGATTAGATCTGTTCTTGCAGACCAGATTAGAACATGAAGAAGAACATGAAGAATTAGGGGGAATTTAAGCGGATCAACTTTGAGAATTTCAAAAGTCTCAGTTGGTTCATCAGTTTTAAGCAACACTCTGAAAACAGGAAACTAAAGGATTTAGCAAGTCTTTGTCTTTCTTTTTCGTTGAAGTGTTGATATAATCATTTTGATAAATGCAGCAGAAATATATTTCGGCCAGAGGTGAAAAAAATAGCTTGAGATCTGGTAAAATGCATTAAGAAACACTTAAATACAAGGAAACTCGCCCATGTATGATTCAGACTCCGAAGATAAGGAAATCATTGATATCCCAATGTTGCCGATGCGGAACATTGTGGTTTTCCCATACATGACAATACCTTTCTTCATTGGCCGACAGCAATCGATTGAAGCGTTGGAAGAAGCCCTGGCCGGTGACAGAAAGATTTTCGTTGTTTGCCAGAAGGATCCCCATGTGGAGATACCAGCCGAAGATGATTTGTATGAAATGGGTACCATTGGAAATATTTTGCAGATCATGAGGTTGCCCAAAGGGACCATCAAAGTATTATTTGAAGGAAAAGAAAGAGGAAAGCGCTTAAAGGTTGATCTTGACTCCTCTTCTTACCATGCTCAGGTAGAGGTCATCCCTCCGGTGGAAGACTATGATCCGGAACTCATTGCTCTCACCAAAACCGTCAAAGCCGAGTTCAAGGCCTTTCTAAAAAAACTTAATCGCAGTACTGATTCCCTGGATAAGATTGTATCCGGTGACTACTCCCCTGGGGAGATTGCTGATATGATCATTCCCCTGTTGACCCTGGATATAGAAAAGCAACAGGAACTGCTGACTACCATGGATAGCAAGTTGAGGTTGGAAAAGGTATATTCCAGAATGCTGGAGGAGGAAGAGCATAAAAAAATCGAACAACGATTAAAGGAAAGGGTTCAGGGCCAAATTGGAAAGACTCAGAAAGAATATTATTTGAATGAGCAAATGAAAGCCATTCAAAAAGAGCTGGGCACTGACGATTTAAAAGAGGAAATAGACGATTTTGAGCAGACCGCTAAAGAAAGCGGAATGACCGATGCCGCATTTGAGGTAGTGCAGAAAGAATTAAAAAAATTAAAAATGATGCCCCCCACTTCCTCGGAAGCAAACATTGTTCGCAATTATATTGACTGGTTGGTTCAGGTCCCCTGGAAATCCAAGACAAAAGATAACTTGGATTTGGATCATGCGCAGGAAGTTCTCGATGCCGATCATTACGGGTTGGAAAAGGTAAAAGAGCGCATTGTTGAATATATTGCCGTAGCCAACCTGGTCGGGAATTTGAGAGGACCGATAATTTGTCTGGTGGGACCTCCGGGTGTTGGTAAGTCCTCACTCGCCAGATCCATCGCTCGTTCGCTGGACAGAAAATTTGTCCGCATGAGTTTGGGTGGAGTCAGGGATGAAGCGGAAATCAGGGGACACAGGAGAACCTACATCGGTGCTTTACCGGGAAAGATTATCCAATCGATGAAAAAGGCCAAAACAGATAACCCTGTTCTCTTACTGGATGAAATCGATAAAATGGCCCAGAGTCATATGGGAGATCCGGCCTCAGCACTGCTGGAAGTGCTCGACCCTGAACAGAATGATACCTTTATGGATCACTACCTGGAAGTTGAATATGATCTGTCCAAGGTTATGTTTATCTGTACAGCCAATATTAAACAAGATATTCCATTACCTCTGATCGACAGGATGGAAATTATAAATCTTTCCGGTTACTCGGAATTTGAGAAAGAGAAAATTGCGGATAAGTACCTGATTCCAAAACAGATGGAAGAAAACGGCCTTAAAGACGAACATGTTGAATTCAATCGTGAAGGAATTCTTGAGATTATTCGCAGTTACACCCGGGAAGCCGGGGTTAGAACGCTGGAAAGGACTGTTGCCAAGGTTTGCCGTAAAGCCGTTACAGCCATCGTAAAAGATAAACCGGAAGGTCCTATAAAGCTTGACCCTGAAAAAGTTGTAGAATACCTGGGGGTGAAACCCTATAAGTATGGTGAGGTTGATTCGGTGAATGAAGTCGGTATTGTAAACGGACTGGCCTGGACCTCCTTCGGTGGTGAAGTGCTTACCATTGAAGTGAATACTATGAAAGGTTCAGGTAAAATCCTGCTTACCGGTAAACTTGGTGAGGTCATGAAGGAATCCGCGCAGGCGGCTCATAGTTTTGTCCGATCAAACGCAAACGATTTGGGAATCTATTCAAAAGTCTTTGGTGACCTGGATATCCATGTCCATGTTCCTGAAGGTGCAACTCCCAAAGATGGACCTTCAGCCGGTGTTGCCATGACAGCTGCCCTGGTGTCTGCTTTGACGGGAATTCCAATTCGGAAAGATACTGCACTGACCGGTGAAATAACCTTAAGAGGCAAAATTCTTCCAATTGGCGGATTGAAAGAGAAAATGCTGGCAGCGAAAAGAGCAGTGATTCCAAAAATCATTATTCCTGAAGATAATGAAAAGGATCTGGCAGATGTACCGGAAGAAATCAAAAACGGATTGGAAGTTCATCACCTTAAATATGTGAGGGAAGTTATCGACCTCTTGCTGGAACGAAAACCACAACCAGTGGATGACAAAGACATTGAGTCGGAACTTGATGAGCAGGGTAAAAATGTCATTCAAGGTAATACGGTTGGTGATTTTGTGCAAAACGAATCCACTATCTCCCACAATTGACTCTTGAAACAGCCGGTTCGTATTCTTGCAGTTGTAGGACCCACCGCAGCCGGCAAAACAGAAATTGGAATTACCTTGGCCAAGGAAACAAATGGCGAGGTAATTTCAGTTGATTCCATGCAAATCTATCGCTGGATGGATATAGGAACTGCGAAGCCCAGTCCCGACATGCTGTCCGCTATCCCGCATCATCTCATCGATATTTTAACTCCGGATCAGGAATACAATGCCGGGATGTTTGCCGAAGATGCAGATCGTATTATTCAGATATTGCAACATGCGGGGAAAACACCGATTTTGGTAGGGGGTACAGGACTGTACCTCAGGGCATTGATTAATGGAATTATTGACGTTCCTGAAATATCCGAGCAAATAAGAACCAGGGTTCGAACACTGGCATCCGAACAGGGAGTGCTCGAATGCTATCGTCAACTGAAAGAGTTGGATCCGAAAAGCGCGGAACGACTGCATCCAAATGACATTTCCAGGGTATCACGGGCGTTGGAAGTCTTTTGGGAAACAGGATCGAGTATCAAGGATTTTCAAGAAGATCATAAATTCAGGCAGCAACGCTATGAAGTTTATTATGTCGGTTCTCGATGGCCACGGGAAACTTTGTATGAACGAATAAATAGACGCGTGCATCTTATGGTGGAACAGGGTTTGATTGCAGAAACAAAAGGATTGCTGGAAATGGGGTACAATGAACACCTGCCTTCCATGAATGCGATTGGTTACAAACAATCGGTAGCATTTTTGAAAGGTGATATATCCGAGGTGGAAATGATTGCAGACATCCAGCAAAAGAGTCGACATTATGCCAAAAAACAGTTGACCTGGTACAAAAAAGAGCCACATATTCACTGGTTGAAAGATAACCACTTAAACGATGAGGATCTCAAAGAGATCAAGCAATTTCTATTTTCGGATTTCTGATCGGCTTTCCATGAAACCCCGGGATTACGCAGTAAAGAATTGGTTGGACTTCTTACGACTCACGGACAATGAGTTGATTAAGCATTGCAGAACAGATGTTTTCAAGGCTACGGGAAAGGGTGGCCAAAAAAAGAATAAAACTTCCAATGCAATACGGTTAACACTCTCCCATCTGGTGGTAACGGAATCAAAATCCCGTTCCAAAGCTGAAAACATCAAAAAAGCATTGAAAAAACTTCGTATTGCCATCGCAACCGATTCAAGGCACAACCTTGTTGGTTCTGATAACACGATTTCCCCTCCAAACGAGATCTTGCCTTATTTGCACACCTCCGAAATCCATATCAATTCCAGGAATCCAGTGTTTCCTATCTTTTTAGGATATTTCTTTGTCAGCTATATCAAATACAAAGGAAATTGGAATTCCCTGGGAAATGAACTGGGGTTTACCACCTCCCAACTAAGAAAGTTCGTTGGCAAACAAGGGACCTTGAAGCAGACTTTCGATAGGATGCAATCGGAGTGGAGGACTACTTTCGCTTCGGATTTTGGGCCCGTTGAATCTTGAGTTGTTCTTTCATTGGAATCTTGACCGGTTCCAAGGTATCTATGTTGAAAAAGCTTGTCGGAAAGAAGTATTTTGCCAGCTGCCGCAACTTATCTTCAGACAAGGTTCTCGTGTCCACATACATTTCAGGAGACAATTCCTGTTCCTTGATAAAATCATTTACTTCTATCATTTGATTCATCTGAATTTCCTTGGTGGCACCCGGGAAGAAGATAATTGCCCGTTTGGTTTTCAGCATCTTTATTAAATCCCTGGCTTTGCGAATTTCGAGTAGAAGATTGGTTTTACCCCTGGGGGCGTCGTCTCCTAGAAATGGTAGATAGAAATAGATGTCTTTTTTGTTTTCCGGATTTTTTCGTTTCCATTCTGCGTGTAAAATCGCGATTACGCTGTTTTTATACTCGTGTTTTGTTACCAGGCGATTCAGTTTGATTGAGTATTCCATAATCGTTTTTACGACTTTTTCGCTCATAGCCTGAATCGGCAGAGATATTAAATCGCCTATTCGTATAACCAGGGTTGAGTACGTTTTCCACTCCTGGGATTTTTTAAGCGATTTTGAAAATCGGTTAAGCAGGATTTTAATTTCATTAATGGTTTCTTTTCGTCCCTGCAGGCTGTCTATAACCGAGCGAAAATACATAATGGATTGCACCATCTCACCAAAACTCTGGCTTTGGGTCTTCATTTTTTCCGGACCCAGTTTGCGCATGTCGTGTTGAAATATCTTACCCAGGTTGACTTCCCTGACGCTTCCGATGATCATTTTGTCTACATCGGGCATTTTAAATTTTAGGTAGTTTGGATCCCTGTTTAACAATTTCTGTTTGGTGCCGACTCGATGCAACAATCGGTCGAGTAGCGTAATCGCCAAAGTTTTTGAGAAGTCCTGGGTTATTTTTTGATACTCACCCAAGATTCTCATCGCTTGTATAAGTCCTTTTCTGGATTCTGTGCTGGCTTCCTGTAACGATTTGGCAAAATTGGAGGTAAATGTGAAAGACATGCCGTCTTCCTCCTGCATTTCTTTTACAGGAATAGTATGCAGCCGCAGTTGGAGCATGATCTTTCCTGTCGGAACCTCAAAGGTATTTCCCAGAAAAAGCACGTTGCTATATTTGAGTGGTAGTTGCAGGATTAATTTTTTGTTGACTGCAACTTCGGCAAGTCGTCCTTTGAATTCGGCGCAACATTCTTTAACAATTCCGAATAGTTCCTCATAAAGAAAACTTTGTCTCACGTGCCGACGAAAATGCGGGGAGCGGAGGTTGTACTTACCTTTGTTGAAATAATCAAGGATCACTCCGGCGGGATTGTATTCACTTTTTTGAGCCATTTGACTGCGTTTGATTTTGTCGATAAACGTCAACATGGCATTTCTGCTTTTGACGTACATCTTTTCAAAATCCATCTGCTTCATGTCCGAAGGAAATGTGGACATCCCACTTTTTGCCAGGACCTCCGGAGTCAGAAACGAATCAAAATCAGATTCGATTTCATTGGCAATATATCCCAACTCTTCGGTTTTGGTTATCAGACCCGATTCTTCCAGCCACCCCGCGAATTGATTTCTGGAAATCGCCAGTCCGGTTTCAAAAATAGCCTGCTCGTACAAAATATCAAAAAAATGAACTCCAAAGCGTTCGATGAGTTCCCGTTTATCTTGCTCAAAAAAGCGACTTAAATTCTCCTTCAGTACTTCTCCTACCAATACGCCATAAGCGCCTGCTAAAAAATGCAAAGGGTTGATTAGTTTTTGGATGGCTTGCTTGGGTTCGGCATAAAGTCGTCCGGGATTTTTTTTCTCAGACCCTTTTTTTATTTTAAGACGCATGCGGGGCGCGATCGCACTTTTTATAAAGTCAATTTCCTGCTTGGAAATAGCTTCTTCGGCAATTGCCACTTTCTTATTCACAACATAATCGTAAATGTTATGAATCAGGAAGATTTCATTCAGGTTTTTGGAAGCCGTCTTTTCTTCTTGTGCGCCTGTACCCTGCAATCCTGCAACAAGTCCGCGAATGGCCTTTTCATTCTCTTCCGGAATTGTCTGCACGTCATCCTGGTTTAAGAAGAAAAAGCAGCGTTTCCAAAGTTCCGGATCGTATTGACTGCGTGTAATGCAAACGATACTTTTGATGAGCTTGAAAAGATCAGCCCGATCCAGCAGCTTCTTATTCACATAGATTTGCTTCTCCTCCATTTGCTGAAGCTTCTGATAGAGATAGGAGAAGACCTGCTGGTTGTTGTTGCACTCTTCAGCATTGTCGCCCAAAAAATCGTCCAAATGCGTTGTCAAAAATCGTGTACTGATTCTTTGAGTCAAAATTTCAAATTGTCTTGCCAGTTGTGCAACCGGTGCCGAACGTTCGATAATATCGTTTTGGAAGGTCTGAAATGTGGCAGAATAGCGGTTGTGAAGATCCGAAAGCAAGATCAGGTTAACTGCCTGAGGATCGGATAAATGCTCATTCTTTCCGCTGGCGATGGCTGCGATCTTCTTTTGCATCTCCGCCGGCAGTCCCGGGAAATCAATCAATTCCCTTGCTGTGGATTGCATTCCTTTGGATCTTGCCGCGCGTTTGAGCAACTGATCTTTGACAACTGCATCCTGCATGATCGGAGGGGGAATTTTCTGAAACTTTAAATCCGGTTTGGAGAGCAATTGAAGTTTCACTGCATTGGTCAACCCGGTTATCATAATCTGCCGATTGTTTTTAAAAATATTATCAAAAAACAAAGGTAGACTGAGGCTTTCACCTTTTGAGCGGCTTAACTGGATCAATAGGACATTCTCCGGGTCCTTTAAAACCCGCCACTCTAATTGACCGATGGTCTTCAGATTTGCATTTACATTTATGCGCTCTTCAACGGCTACGCGTTCTGTGGGACTGTTTTTGACCTTTGGATTGATGGGACGTCTGATTTCAGACTTTTTGGTGACTTTATATTCAAAATGGTCAACTTGAAACCCCTGTTGATTCAAAAGCTCGGTTATCAGATCGATATCCTGAATTTGTCTTTTTTCAATAAGACTGACAAATCGAATGTCCAGGCTGGTTTCTTTTACATTCAATCCTGAAGTTGCCTGAACCGGATTGTCTTGATTTGCAAGCTGATAACTTTGAATTCGCATTATCAGGGATTAATAGATGATTAAAAAAGATGATGCTGGAATGCAGTAGTGCTAAAACGGGTAAAATGTGCCTCTTGGTTATTGAATCCTTCACCCAAATTAAGTACAGGTCTTCAGCTAAGTCAACTTGTTATTACGATAACCAAAAGCAACACAACGATATTGTTATAATACCAAATATACAATTATTCTTCTATTATTCATTACTAATTCTTCCATTGCAAAAGGAAAAATCAGCAATTTGTTAACGAATTCTGTGGTTTTGTCAATAAATCAATCTCTGAAACTCAAGGGACACAAATGCAACGAGTTCGCATAAAATGAGGCTCTATGAGTTTAATTCGTTTTGGTAGTATTTCATGATCATAGCATTTTTTGACGGAATTCTCTATTCAATAGACCGTAGTGTTATCACAAATTTTTAACAACAAGATAGGACCTTTTATTTTTCGAATACGCTTTTAGATGAAGCGACCGGTTTTTTCGAAACAAATGTTATCCATTCGAACTTAGTTAGGAGCCAATATTGCTTTGTTTCTTCGCGAGTAGAAGTAAGGCAGATTATTCCAGGATGTAAGTTAGAAAATGAAGAAGTTTCGTCACTTTAATTCGAAATTGGAAGCAGGACAGTACCTTTCACTTATCAGGTTTCTGGGAATAGTCCTTATTGCCGTGTTACTGAGTTCCTGCTCAACTCATACTGCTCCTAAACATGGCAAGTGGCACATACTTAAAGCCGGAGAGACTCTGGAAGTTTTAAGCAAACGATATTCTGTTCCCATTACAGATATCAAAGCGGCAAATGATATATACGATCCAGATGATCTGGCCCCGGGAAACAGGCTTTTTATTCCTACCCCGGTTCGTATTAAGATTGAACAGAAAAAAGCCGTGACCAAACCCATTCCCAAGGTACACCCCAAACCCGGATCAAGAAGGGTAAACACCAGATTTATATGGCCATCCAATGGAACCATTTCATCCGGTTATGGCATGCGTCACGGTCGCCTGCATGAAGGAATTGATATCACCAAGGATCGCGGCAGAGATATTAGAGCTGCAGCCGCAGGTATCGTGGAATTTGCCGGTAACAAAAGTGGTTACGGAAAAACGATTATTATAAATCATGGTGGCGGATTTAAAACCTTGTATGCCCATAATCAAAAACATTTTGTGCGCAAGGGTATGCGGGTTAAGGTAGGAACGTTAATTGCGAGAATGGGCTCAACCGGAAGATCCACAGGGATTCATCTGCATTTCGAAATACAGTACAGGGGGAAACCGCAAAATCCCTTGAGATATTTACCGGTTAGGTAAATTTGCAAAAAAGGTGGAAGTCATGACTTCAAGATCAACAGATTCTGTTTTGCAGGGATTAAAGAAGACACTGGATAAAATAGCATTGTTCCATGGTCACTACTGTCCGGGTATTGCTTACGGATTAAGAGTGTCTCTTGCCGGAATAAAACTGATGGCAGCAACAGACAATTTTGAATTGAATGTCGTATCGGGAACAAGGAACTGCCCAGTGGATGCCGTACAAATGATAACCGGCTGTACCGTTGGAAATGGAAAGTTGTTTCTTGATGATAGAGACCGGCAGGAATTTACGTTCTGGAACCACGCCCAAAACAAAGGGATATTAATCAAACCCAAAAAGGTTTTTTATCAAGAAAGCGTAGCTGAATCAGAAGCCATGGAGCGGTTTGCAGAAGGGGATAAGTCGAGGGAAACGCTACGACTGGTAAATGCCAGATTGCAAAATAAAATAGAATGCATATTACTGGCAAAGGAAAACGACGTGATCGAAGTTGAGCAGCTTAGCTTCAAACCGGAAATTTTGAAAGACTGAATCGCAGCAAAGCCACTTGACACAACCAAACACATGAAAATCTTTCACAGGCAGTAACATACATTAATACTGCATTTGGTGACTATCCTCTTGCAAGTCCACATTCTCCGTTTTTATTTCCGGCTACATTCAAAATCATATCGAGGCGAACAACAAGTTTTGATTTTCGTTGATCAGCATATCATGTTGATGACCAACTTCTACAAGTTACAGTTTTTTTAAGGCACTCCAAGCAGTCAAAATCAGCTTGATGTTGCCGGTTAACGGCGACAAATCCTTTTGTATCCGTCGCCTTGACGTGTTACCATAGGGCAAAATTTAGGGTTACATTCTTTGTTGTTTTAAGGGTATATTCTAACTTCGTTGCAAAATAATCACTTCGATCCACGAGATCTATTGAAGCGATTATGAATATTCAGGCATCAACACAATCCGGAATATTCAAAGTTCCGAATCCTTCAGGGCGTTAACAACCAAGCTACCAACATACTCTTGTGATAATACAATGATTGGGTCTGACATTGCCGAATCCGTTGCTGCCGATAGTCAAGCGATAGAATTTCAAGTCGATCAGTTTGTTGAACGGCAACGCCAGCACCAGCTAAAATTGGAAAGTGAGAAACGTCGTCCAAATCAAACAATCTCTGATTTGATCCACAAATCCAAATCCCTCCCCCCTGAAATTGTAGACAACATATTCAATCCCTACCTGGAAAGAAAAATTGATGATGACTCAGTAGCTTATGTAAGGAAACGGTTGCATTCCATGCGCTTGAAAATTAATACCATGGAAGCAAAAAAACAGTTCTTGGTTTTGGAAACCATGGATTTTTTTCGAAGTAAAATCAGCATCGGAAAATTGATACCTGCCATCCTTCTGCTGACGGACCTTGACAAGAAGAAGGCATTTCTCCAATTCGTGATTCCGACATTCAACAGCATTAGAAAAAATGTTGAGACACTCGTTTCAACAAACCAACTGTTCACAGAAAAAACGCTTCATTTGAATCGGGGAAGCCTGTATTCGTTTATCTCGGATCTGGCAAAAACGATCTTGCCTGTTTTTAAGCCGATTTATTTGGAACGTTTTAACACCATTGCATCGCCTGTCGAATTGCTTGAAACCGTTTTGTCTTATTACTTTTCCAAACATTCGAAGCAAAGAGATATTGTTTTTAATAATATGGTAGATGATGACCATACCATCAGGAAGGTTTTGTTGGATTTTATTGTGGCCATCCAATCACACGAGGCGCTGTTCAATTATGCTGTTAAACGCCATGGGTATTACAAACTGTTTATCACGGGATTAACAGACAAGGAAAGGTTCGAAGAATGCGATCCGGTTATCATCAGTAAAATCCTGGCAGGCTGTTTTATCGCAAATAAACAGATAAAACCGAGCAACGCGCTGATTAATGCAATGGTTGATAAAGAAAGGTTCGATCATTCTTCAACAACCAAGGCAAAGAAAAGTTTTATTGATAAACTGTCTCCTTCAACTGTTGTGACTATTGTCAGCCAGTTTAAAACCTATTTCAGATTACTCCTGAGTTCGAATGAAGACCATAAATTTGCGGAAGTCAGCAGTTTTTCTGTTAAAACAATACTCAAAAATACCTGGTCCGGTTTCACCCGGTTGGCTGAAGAGGGATTTTCAAAAGTATCGGCACCAATTGAAATCGTCATTAACCAAATCAGAAAGACTTTCCTGAGTTTTATTGAAGATGAGAATCAAGCCAATGAACGATTCAAAAACAGGCTGAACAATCCCATTGTGACTCTGATTCCAAAAAGATCAGAAAGTTATACATACCTAAAAAAAAGCTATTCGATGGTGACGCCAAGTATTATGGGATTTAGAGGCATGCACGAAGGTGCAAATCAAAAGGATTTCGCCTATAACTCCAGATTTTTTAAGAAGGGTGAAGTCACACTGCTGGAATTCACTTACTGCTTTAACAGATTGTTTGAAGCTCTTGTTTATAACAACAATAAAAAAGTTAAGGTAATCACCCACAACAGGAAAAAGAACATTGTGGAGTACCACACTTCCTTTCTTTACAACAATTATCTGATCTGCCTGGGGTTGACTCGGCTTAAAAAAGACACTGCCGGTGAAGTGGAGGAAAAGGACATGTTTCCATACGTATTGCTGTTTTCGGAGTCTGGCGGTCAACAGCAGGGACGTTTACCGGAACGCGTGCTAACTGTAAAAGGTCGAAGAAAAGTCTATACCGAGTCGGTTATGCAACGGGAAAATATGAAAACATTATATAAATCAATTCTTTACATTCTTCACTTGCTCCCTGTTGAAGACTGGAATGCGTCTTCAAGTCAAGCCTGCATAAAATTCATTATCAGAGAATTAAAAAGGCAAACAGACCACCCTTAAACTCCAAGATCACCCGATCTGACAGAGATTCCTGACGGTAGTTCCAATACGTTTCTTTTATCGTTAACACCAAATATAACCAGGCTCCATGATTCACTTTGAATTTTTGTGAAAAATGGGATAATAAAGTATTGCTCATACAATAAAAGCAACCGGATGATGCCCGGTATATATGGTGATTGGGTTTTACCACTAAATGCAGCCACGTGTAACAATGTTTAAAGCTCCTTCCTTTAATAAGAAAAAGAGCACACACAAAGAATCCTTCTATCAGGAAGGAATGAACCTGGTTCGTGGCAGTCTCTACAAACAGGCTACGGACGTTTTTCTACAAGCGTTAAAAGAGAATTATGACGAAGTGTCCCTTTCGTTGACCAGAGAATTCAATTCATACTATAAATCCTCTCAATTTGAAGCAGCAGCTTCCATTGGTGAAGCTTTACGTGCCGGTTCCCACCAGGATGCCGGTCTGCTTGTCGGCATAGGCAATTGTTATCGACAGCTGGAATCTTACCAAAAAGCAAACGATCTTTATCGCGAAGCATTGAGAGTAGACAAAGCAAGCAAGCTGGCTTTGTGCAATCTGGCTGCAAGTCTCGCCAAAGTCGATAAATATGACCTTGATATTAAAAAAACATTGGATCGCTTTAAATCCATTGAAAAGCATGTTTTACCTCCATATCTCAATGATCCGGACATAGTTGATAAAATCACTGCGGAACTGGATGAGGAGCGAAAGCATAAAATGAATCTGGTGGAATCCCTGCAAACCCAAAAATCAAAGGAGCAAAAGGTCGGCAATACCGAAGCTGCGAAGAAAATTGTAGAGAAAATAGAAAATGAAGAAAAGCAATTAGCAAGCTCATATTATCAGGCTATTTGCAAAAGGCTGAGAAAAGCCATCAAAAAAAACTGGGCGAAACAAACGATAGCGGAAAGCAAGGCAAATCTTCAGGAAAACCTGTTTAACCTTGGATTGTACGCTCTGTCACAAGGGGATCTTGAGTTGGCGAGTGATTCTTTCAATAAACTGGAATCTGAAAAATGTGCCATTGAGAACCTGGATCTCATGCTGGCTATCACTTTAGAGCTGAAAGGGTACAAAAATCAGGCTATTGATAAATTGATTGAGATGCTCAAGGAAAATCCCAACAATCGATATGCAGTGGTGAATTTAGGATTAATGTACAAAAGAAGAGGAAACACGTTGTTGTCCATGAGATATTTACTGAGTGCATCGGAACTGCTGGAGCAATCGGGCGGGCTATACAACATCTCGGATATAGAAGTAAGAGCCGATGAATATTTTGATGATGACAATCCCGAGGATGCTTTTTCGCTCTACAATGTCGTAATTAACGAGTCTCCCAATGCTCATGCCTGGAACCGTATCGGTGAGATTCATATTCAGCGGGAAGAATATGTGGATGCAACGATGGCGTTTCATGAATCCTTGGACATTGATCCGGAGAATTCGGTTGCCAATCAAAAACTTATGCAAATTCATGATCTATATGCACTAAAAGGTGATACGCAATTTCGAAATGGATTTGATAAAGAAGCAACGACTATGTATCAGAATGCCCTTGAGATTCACAAATCTGTGGAAGTAATGAATAAGGCAATCAAAGCCTATAAAAGAATGAACGATTTTGCACAGGTGAATTATCTGAAGAGTGAAATCAAAACATTAAAGCAGAAACAAAACGAAGAGAGCCTGGAAAAGAAACGTTTGACATTGATTAAAGAGGGCAAGCTGCTAATGAAAGAAAAGAAATTCGATAAGGCAATTAAACAGTTGGAATCCGCTTTTGCGATAAAACCCGATAAAGATACATTTTTGTTACTTGCATACATTCTAAAAGCCCTCAAACATGGTCGCAAACTCTCCAGCTTGGTTCAACAATGGAGACAAATCACCGAAAAGCAGTCTCAAAGCCCCAACAGCAATGAATAAACAGCTTGACACGATGTTTATTTAAGACTTTGACAAAACCAATTCGCCCTGTAACTGTGTGACAAAAAAAAGCTTCTTTTAACAAGTTGAAAACAGCCAGTTAATTTTGGAGTCTTCATAGATGCTTGAATCTTTTGTAAAACGACAAAAGAACAAAAGGCTGCAAAAAGCCAAGGAACTTGTGCAAAAGGGATTATCCCAGCTTGTGCAAAAGGCATATAAGCAAGCGACTATTAGTCTTACACTGGCATTGGAAGAACTTGAAGAAGAGGTGGCTCCCCTGCTGGAAGATGAGTTTGACAGGCTATTGGTTACAGGTAAGCTGGAGGCGATTCGCGCTGTAGGCCTGGTGCTGCTAAAAACACGCCCCAAAGATGCCGATTTATTAAATATGATGGGCAACTACGCACGTAAACTCAGGGAAGTCAAAGAAGCCAATCATTTTTACAGGCAAGCCCTAAAAGTAAACAAATCCCACCAATTCGCCTTTAGCAACCTTGCAGCCAGCCTGGCTAATGTCGATCTGTTTGATGAGCAAATCGAAAAAGTGATGGCCATGTTTCAGGAGAACAATAGTTATTACCTGCCTGAGTTTAAAAACGGTGTGGTATTATCAGGTGAAGAGGACTATGAAGAGACCTGTGAGAAACTTCGCAAGGCAATCAAAGAGAATTGGAGGAATCGCTCCATCATGGAAGGTAAAATTGTTCTTCAAAACGATATCTTCAATTTGGGCCTGTATGCTTTGACTAATGGTGATGCTGAATTGGCCTATGAGAACTTTGAGAAATTACTGAAACAAAAAAGTACCATCAGCGAGCTGAACATGTTGCTTGCATTGACCAAAACTCTTCACCATTCAAGCCTCCAGGAATCGATTAATATGCTGGTTGAGCAGGTGAAGGACGATCCTCAAAACAGACTGATAAATGGCAATTTGGGATTGCTTTTTCGGAGGGCGGGTAACAAACTGCTTGCCATGAAACACTTTCTTATCTGTTATGACCAGTTAAAACAATATGACGGTTTTTTTACGCATGGAGCCTTGGTAAGAGCTGCAAACCGTAAATACAAGGAAAGACACTTTAAAAAAGCTCTGCAACTGTTTAAAATTGCAACTAAGGATTCGGAAGATTTTGATTTGTGGGAGAAGCTTGCCAATCTTCAGTATCAGTTAAAAGATATTAACGGGGCCTTACAATCCTACAAGAAAGTGGTCTCCTTTGCTCCCGATTCAGCTGAAGCCAGGCATAAATTAAACCTTATATACAACAGCTATGTAAAGAAAGCGGAGGAGTTGGAAGCCGCAAACAAGCCCCAGCAGGCAGCAGTCATCTATGAACGAGCATTGCAAATTGAACGTTCACCCAAAATTCTTAAATCCACAGCAGCGATCTACAAATCCTTAAGGCAATTTGACAAAGCAGAGGACCTGCTGCATGAAAGTCATCTGATAAAAACCAAGGAAAAGAACCAGGAACTTGAAGTCCGGCGCCAATCACTCATCAATAAAGGCAAAGAGCACACGAAACGCCAGGAGTTTACGGCTGCCATTGAGCAATTAGAGAATGCAGCCCGCATTAAACTTGATAAGGATGTTTTCATGTATCTGGCTCATATATACAAAGGCTTGAAAAGGAAACGGGCCTTGCAGGATTTGATCAATCGATGGGACCAGATAACTCAATCCGAAGCCGTTAAACTAAGTAACGTTGAAGCCGATTAAGTCGGAATCCTGCTTTTCCTCCCGCTTTATTGACAAATACCCTTTTTAACAATAAGGTTAGGAAGAATTCAGTAGTTTGAATTATATCATGTATAGCGTTATAGCGATCGGTATCTACCTAATTGAGACAACAGTTCAGTTAATGTCAGTAGATACCTTTTGAGATGAATGTGTAAGCCATGTATCTTGCATTCGTCTGGAAATCGCATTACCAAAGTCCCATATTACCCGGTTAAAAAACGTAGACTCAATAGTAATCAAATCTGGAGAGCATATGACGGAATCAATCTGGCAAAAAGAAGAATGCAGCCCAGGACGTAGCTATATGTTGGGGAAAGATCCCTATATTAAATATGAGGATCAGGAAACGATAATTTCCACGATTGTTGAAGGTTTAAGGGAATTTATCCACGCAGAGCCTGCAGTTAGATTAACATTAGACTCCCCTATCAGTGATTCGGAAAGAGCAGTACTGGCCATTCCCTTCGAGACGGATCAAGATGTTATTCTCTTGAATTTCGCCAAGGTATTGTATCAATCTCTCATGGGTTACTATTTTAGCGCGGTCCCTCAGTCGACTCATTTCGGCATAACCAACATGTTATTTGAGGGAAATGTCAATAGTTTGCTAAGAAGAGAAGTGGAAAAACTGGTTTCCCAACTGCAAAACAGGGCAGACATGGCGGGCCGGTTGTTACGCGACGTAACTTTAATTGGCAAACAAGCCGTGCCGACACCAGCAGATGTCGTATTATCAGACACTATTAAACAAGGGCTTGATATTCATGTCGGATACCGGATTACCGCAACGGGGGAAACTGTGAACTGTACGCAGATCTTCCTGCCAATCCAGGGTGGAACTGAGATTATCGAACAGGTCTATTTTAATATCGAGAAAATCCTTCATCAAAACTTTGTTTCTTTTGATGAAAGCGGTGAGCATTATTTGAAAATTACAGACACACTGGTTTTCAAAGAGCTTTGCGAATTAATAAAAAGAGCTAAAATCAAAGAACTCACCCGTAACAAGATTATTAATAACCTGCAATTTGATGCTGTTTCCAAGCGCGAGGAAGAAGATAAAAAGCTTCTTATCGGCGACAGACTTTATGACATGTTGAATCACATCCAGGATACCAAGCTGAGAGAAGCAACCGACCGATCACGTGATTTGTATACCTCATTGCTTAAAGCCACTGGACCGATGCTGCAACCTCAATTGACTCCTGTGTCGACAAGAACCAAGCTGGCAGCGGATAGTATTGCTGATTCCATGCCATCACCAAGTGAACCGGGACCTACGGAGACACAACCTTCAGCTGCACCAGAAGGAACAACTCCTCAAGCCAGACCGTTTAAAAGAAGAGCTCCTGGGGCCAGTGACGGAACCAGACGTAGAAAGTTTCAAAAAGTAGATCTCACCAAAGATGAACTCGATGTTGGAAATGTGCAGGTTCCTGAACCTCCGAGCTCAGGCACAAGAGTTCCTTCTCCAAGACGACCAAGGCGTGTTACCAGGATCAGACCTGAAGAAGTAGGTGCACCCGGCAAGAAAAGCTGATTGATGATTTAACATCGGCAGATGAATTGTTGCCATCTGCCGATGGATCTCTTGTCAGCTCCCTTCTAAAAAGCCTCCCTATCCAATAGAGACCTGAAAATTTAATACAATGTTATGATTTGAATTTGTTTTTACCGATTGTGAATGTGGTAAGGCGTTAAAGCTATCTACTGACTATTTCCGATACAGGAGTGATTTCAATGCCTTCTTGCTTGAGCAGTGGGAGTTGTTCTGAGAGGACTTGATAAGTAGTATGGTAAGGATGACCAATTGCTATGGCTCGACCGTTTTTCCGGGCTATTCTTGCGGCTTTTAACAGCTGACCTTTGATATATTCCTTATCCTGGAAGTTGTCTAAAAATATGTTTCTGGAAATGTATTGAACATTGTTGTTTCTGGCCGTGTCCCTGGTGATGTCGCCGGGGGCTGTTTTACTATCCATAAAGAACAGATTGTTATTATTCAGGATTTTCATCAGGACATCCAACCCCGGTGGATACTGAGTATATGCAGAACCCATATGGTTATTCACGCCAACAACATAGGGCACTGATTGAAGATTAATCTTCATTTTTTCCTTAATCACATCTTCCGAATCTGACAGGAACAGGGCACCGTTTCCAGGATTAAATCTAGGCCATTCTTTGGGCTGCATTGGTAGATGCAACATGATATCATGACCAGCCTTATGAGCAAGTTCCGCTGTGACATGACTTAAAGGCAGCTGTGGTAGAATTGAATAGGTTAACTCGTATTCCAACTGTAAAAATTTTTGAAAAACATCCATGTTGTTGCCAACGTCATCGATGACGATCACCAGTTTTGCCTGATCACGAAATGGTGCAGGCGAAGCTGGTTCAATTTGATCAACCCTGGATTGCTCGGTGACTTCCGTGTATTGAATTTGCTGCCTTTCTTGATAAAGCTTTTCGTTTGCCCATTCCATTTTTACCGAGACCCAAGGCAGCTCATTTTGATAAAAAATCACTTCATAACTATCCGGCTTATTTAATTCTTTATTTTGGTAAGTAAATTTGCGGATTTTGTAACTGATCTGTTCTGATTTCCCGAAACTCCGAATTAATTGGATTATTAGCTTGTCGTTTATAATCCTGTACTTATGGATGAAAAATAGCTGGTCTTCATGAGAAATGTCGGAATCAATATCACCGGGATCAAGTTTGTCAGATTCAATGATCCCACCGTGGTTCAGCCGCAGGTATCGAGTGAATTTATCAAACAACTCAATTTGCTGCCTGCTACGATTATCATCATGATCTACTTTGTCAGCAGACGGAACTGTTTCAGGAAACTCGGGGCTGAACATATAGAATGCGAACGGCATGGACCCTAAAGCCAACAGGATGACAATTGTACCAATAATTACGTTTCTTTTGTTTTTCAATGAAATCATTATTATTAAGTAGCCGATGCCGGCTACTGTATCCACTATTTTGTACTTTATAATATTGTTTTCAAACGAGTTTTCTAAATATAGATGAGAATAGGCTGCTCAGGGCAAACCAGGATGCGATGAAGCAACCTTTTGCAGCCGATATTCATTCACGCGATTCAAAAACAACAAAAAGTGTCGGTTGTTAGTATACAGGTTTGTAGTCAAAGAAATGGCGGGTTTCAAGTTTCCTGAATGTGTGAGATTCGCCTCGAGCAACAAATGAATGAGTCACTGCCCCATTCGAAGTAAAAACAACACCGTCTAAAAATTCGCCATCCGTTACACCTGTTGCTGCAAAGGCAACTTCGTTGGACAATATCAAATCTTCCGTGCGAAATACCTTGTCATAGTTCGTAATTCCGAGTGTAGCGGCCATTTCTTTGTCGCGATCGTTTTCATATACTATTTTGCCTTCAATGTATCCACCAAGACACTTAATGGCAGCTGCAATCATTACACCTTCGGGAGCAAACCCATATCCCATAAACAGATCCACTTTTTTGTCAGTGATTGCTGCCAGGCAACCGGAAATTTCGCCCTCTGAAATCAGCTTTATTCTTGCTCCTGAGTTCTGAACTTCATGGATAATTCTTCGGTGACGAGCCTTGTCTAAAATACATACAGTAACACTTTCCGTGTATTTCCCAAGCGCCCTGGCAACCCTTCTCACGTTAATGGCTGGCGGCTGGTCAATGTCAACTGCGCCATAGGCTTCCTGCCCAACCACAATTTTATTCATAGTAAGATTAGGCACATTCTGAATCACATCTTCATTGGCTATGATAGCGCAGGAAATAGAATTACTTCGACCGTTCGCAGCAGCATGGTGGCCTTCCAATGCAATTGCGAGTACATCCATTTTAGGTCCGCCTCGTCCGATATGGTTGAGCATTTGAAAGGTGTTTTTTCTATTAAAAAATCTATCGTTTTTAATAATCCCGTCGATCTGAAGTCTGTTTAATGTTTTATAAAAAGCTTCTCTTGTGTAGTTAAGAATATGATCGGTATCCCCCAATCCTTGTATTCTGGCAGCACTAAGGGCAGCAATTTCGGTTGCTCGAACGATTTCCATACCGTAGTTTACATCCATCTCATCCTCATAGATTCTGACTGTTTTTTTTCTTCAATACCTTAATTGTTAGGATAGCGATCGAATTTCATTAATAATCTTGTCTCTTTTGGCTTTGACAAGCTTTCCTTCGGAAGTGTCTTTAAATTTCACTGGTGAGTAAAATTGATCAATAATTTCAACAGATAATGGCACTGTTTCTAAATTCAGTGAAGCCTGTTTCAATTCTTCCGGTGTCGGAAGAATAATACCATAGAGCTGGAAAGGGGTGTGTACCAAAGCATGACCTCGATTGTAGTATGCTGCGGCAAATCCTCCATCAATGTTTATAGCCACGCCGTCTCCACTGGCCATTTGTTTTCCTTTAGTAAAGTCGACCGGAGTATGCCCGAAAATGATTCTGTTTGTTCCAAATTCCTGCATAATTAGCTGCTTAAATTCGTCAGTTTCCAGGTTTTTGGACCAGTATAACGTTCTTTCTTTGTGAGTTTCTTTGTCCAGCAAAAAATACCTTTCAAACGTCTTCATGGCGTCTTTGCCAAAAAACGGAGATTTAGGTCCGCACCATAAATAGAACATCAGGGCCAGGTCTTTTTCACGCTGCTTTTTTCCGGAAAGATAAGCCTTGCCAATCCTCTCAATACTCTCCTGAACATGGTCCAGCAGGTCCTTGCCCCTGCGGTTAAGAAATTCTTCGAATTCCCTGTTCTGATTGGAAGGTATCAGGGCATGAATGTTCAACATATCATTGTGAATGATATAGGTCTGTCCTTTGTCAAAGAAGAAATCCAGTAGTTTTTTTAATTTTTTGTTGGTTTTGAATTGATATTCAAGGTCATTAATTACTTCCTGTTCTTCTTTTGTGAGCTTATGCGGGTTGCTCAAGTCAATAGTCGGAAAATGGGTGTCATTTAATAACTCGGTTTTTCCGTTTTTCAGCATGGTCGCCAGTTTTTTCAACCATAATCTGGAATCCATTCCAAATTCGGGATGTTTCTTGATGGTCTTTTCCTCCAGTTTAAATTGGATAACAGCTAACGCTTTTTCCATGCTTCTGGCCTGATCTGTTTTTGCCTTGAACTTGCCGGTTACTTTTTCTGCCGGGTAAGTTGAAACAGCAAACTTCACCAGTTTAGAAATGTCAAAACCCAATCGGTGCATCAAATCCATGTGATCATAACGACTGCTGATCCTCATGGCTTCGGCTATTAAAGATCGACTGCCGGCAGCTGCCCCCATCCAGAGGATATCATGATTCCCAAAAACGTAATAAACCATGTCTTTGTACCACTTGGATGACAAGATCCTGATTATCTTATCCGGTTGCGGGCCCCGGTCAAAAATATCCCCAAGGACCATGATTCTGTCTAACAGGACTTTTTTGATCGATTGTGAAAGATAATGGATGATCCGTTCGGAGATGATATCTTCCTCAAAGACGTAGTCGGGAACAGGCAATCCGGAAATCAAACGGCTGATAATACTGCGGTATTCAGGTCCCAGGGATTCGGATATGGTACGATCGATATTGCTGAATTTATAACGCAGGATTTCAATGAAGCACATGATGATATCCTGCATGTCCATCTTGATATTATCATCTTTAATGTAGCGCTGTTTCCGAATAATTTTCACCAGGTATTGTATTTTGTCCGTACTGAAAGTTTTGGGAAGTGCTTCAATACATGTCTGATATAACATTCCGAATCGACCGCGCAGGATAGAGATAAATCGGTCTCCTTCCCCATGTAAATCGCTGATGAACAAGGTTGCCGGAATATTGGAATTCAATTGAGTGTCTAACTGCAATAAGGCCTGGGCGAGCTTATCAATTTCAGAGAATTTCTGCGTAACAGATGATGATTTGTCTTTTCTTGCGGGGGACATATGACTCTCTTTTATTAAGCAGTTTTATTGCAGTTTACCCTTGGAAACAGACAGGCAAACAACGAGGTTTCGCTATCGTTTGAATGGTTAATGACCTGTAAGGCTAGCAAAAATCCTACCATATTGGTAGTAGCTATCTGACTGACTATGTGTCTAGGCTAAGAAATTGCTGATTCAATTTCTTAGGAAGAGGAAGGATTTGGCAACTGGATATGGGTCTAAAGCTTACACATGATTCACCTGTCAGTCCTACTTCGTAGGAGAGACAAGGAAAAACAATTCTTTTTGAATCTGATCCGGATTACCCACATTCAATTCCACCAGCCGCCTCAGGTGGATCATACTCTCCAGATCTATGTTATCGAATTTCAAACCCAGGTTATCATCCCTTTTATAGACAATGATCGCACTGATGTTCATGACAATCTCCGAATCGCTCAAATGCAATTCAAAAGTGCATGGACTATCAGAACCAATATCCATTGGATTCTGGAATGAAACCAGTGCACCTTTCAAAGAAATGTCTACAAGATCAACCTGCTCATGAGAGTTGTTGTAATTTAGATATGCCTTGGAGTTAAATTTTACTCTGCTGAAATTTCTTCTGTTTTCATCCATAATTTTGTTTTGGTTTAAGGATTTCTGCGAGTGTCCAACAGCTAGGTCCTACAGTTTATTTAACAGACACATTGGTAAACACTTCAAGCGCCTTGTCGCCATATATCTCCTTAACATCTATGTCTTGTGCGATGGAGATATCCTGTTCAATCGCAAGGTCGACCAGATATTGATTTTCAAGATCTTCATTCTCAGCATTACGAATAACAGCCACTCGAGGGCGTAGTATGTCTTTTTCCGGAACTGATACCACAAACCCGTAGCATCCGTCACTTAGCTTGACAAAAGACCCCCTGGGATAATGTCCCATTGCTTTTTGGAAGTCCCGCCACAGGTTTAAGTCGAATTCAACGCCTGCCGTGGCATCCAGGTATCTCATTACTGCGGGAGGCGTCCATGATTTTTTGTAACCCCGGCCTGCTGTAAGTGCCTGGTAGGCATCAACCAATGCCAGTAATTTGGTTTCAAAAAAAATATCCTTGTATTCGGTTCCTTGCGGGTAACTGGAAGACATGGTGTGATCAAATTTAACATGGTGATAATGGGCCATATTGCAGATATGATCGGACATCCCCATCGATTCCAATAATTTGGCACCAGCTTCCGGATGGGTTCGAATAAGTTGCATTTCCTTACTGTCTCTTTTAAAGGGGGAGGTGCTGTCCAAAATGTCCTTGGGTACCTTGGCTTTTCCGATATCGTGGAGAAAGACGGCCAGCATTAATTCCTTATCATCCTTGAAGACGCTCTTGAGTCCGTTAATTCGGACAATTTCGTTGTAAGTGATCTGAAAAACCACAGCAACATCTATGCAATGAGCATATACTTGATCGTTCTCTTTGAGACTGATCATGGCACTAATTGCCTCTGATGCCTGTCCGGATGTTATCGTATCGACTTGATGTTTAATATCCTTCAAGTCTGTGTTTCCTTGCCTGGCACTATCGATCATGTTTTCCACTGCGTTTGTGGCTTCTTTACATAGTTTTACGCTATTTTTGATGGTCTGGATAAAGCGATTTGCTTCTTCAATTGCCTCGGATAGGTCTTGCTTTTTAGGGGGCGCCTGGGAAATTTTATTGACCTTGAAGGAAGTAAAGCCACGCTCTTTCAACTCTTCTACCAATTTGCTGTTTACCTTGCAGATATTGACCAGGGAGGGTGGCAAATCGTTGATGGCACAGAGATCATCACCCGGTTCAACCTCTTCCACAGGAAGATTTATCTCATTTCCCGCCCGGTTGATTACAGCCGATGATCCTTTAAAGTTTAGCCTGACCCACTTACAGGTTTTATCGTCCATGGGGCGATATTTATCGACAAATCCCGTATAGGAGACAATAAACATAGTGTCCTTCAATTCCGAAATGCTTACGTCAAATTGGTTAGTTTGAGTTCCTTCAGTCATATAGCCTCATTAACTATTTTATATGTATAAGTCGATTTGTAAGTGGTTTGACCACCGTTTAGATCATTGTACTTAATGAAATTTGGCTTTTGTATGGCCTGTTAGCGTAATTCAAACTTCGTTTTTTCTACGATCTGCTTCAAACCGCCATTTAATGTTCACACCGGGCAATACCTGCCAAAGCCCTGATATTTGCGTTGAACAAATATCCAGCCCCCCTTTGTCCATGTTCTTCTAGTGTATAGTTTTAAAATAAAAATATCAAAACTTACAACAATAAATAAGCTATTCTTTTTTGAAAACAAAACTTGGGAAAGAAAATGTTATCGGCACCAAGAAAGGCTCCTTCAGACCAATGAGTTTGAACAAACTAAAAACCATCTCCACAACTCAATCACCACAAAGCGTTTAGACAGAGGGGAAAATCTGAAGTACAATGTAGGTAGTTGAAAATCGCTCAATTTGCGGCACTTTCTTAGATATTAAACATCCGTAAGGCTTAAAATGCACCAAAACCGAATGTTTTTAGGTATCAGAAAGAGTTGAGCGGAAAAATCTTAACCATGGAGCAAAAATTGGCTATGGTTTTTGATTACGATCTAATAAAATTATAAGCTCAAATACAGTCTTAAAATCGCGAATGAAATTCTAATTGGATTTGCCAACGAACCTGGCGGTTTTTTCTGTGTTGGTTAAGCGAATTCCGATGTGAAAGCAAAAAAACGATCTTTCTTAGAGGTTCAGATAGCGGAAGGGATAGTGATAAGACCTTGCATATTTTAATAAACATGGTATTAAAAGTATATTGCTGTGAAAATAATCTGCGATTATCTTGCCCGGCAAAATGTCGATTGGAAATAGGGAAATTCAAGGAAACGGATTCATTT
>JAKSDL010000083.1 GCA_022360105.1 Pseudomonadota bacterium | reverse complement strand
GAAAAAGCTTCTAACCTTACTTATAATCATGGGATTGCTCTATTTGAACATAGAAGTGATCTATAGGGCGCTGATGGGTGACCTGGTGGGAGAGATCCGGGAGATCAAGTATGCTTCCATGGCCGGTTGGACCTCCTTGTGGATGTTTTTTATCGGTGGGACTTTGGGAGTGGCGCTGGGCTTGATAAATGAAGTCGGCTTTTTCAAAAAGAATGCCAATGTATTTTTTCAGTCGTTAATTGGAACAGCCATGGTTCTGTTCCTGGAATATATGGCGGGTGTGGTCTTAAATAAGTGGCTGAATTTATCGCTTTGGGATTATTCTGACTTGCCTATGAACATTGATGGACAGATTTCTTTGTTATTCGCTGTTTATTGGTTTTTTCTCTGTCCCCTGGTATTCTGGATGGACGATCTGCTTCGCTATGTATTGTATAAAAAGGGCAAGATCTATCATATCAAGGATGTCTATTCCCAATTGTTTGTTTTCTGGCGTAAAGACGAAATATTACAGACAAATATCACCTGATGTCCCATTAAAATGCATCCTCCGTAAAACTCACAGATATACAATGCAGGTGTCCAATTGAGTGCAAAAGAAATCGCCAATGAAAACTGGAAGGTGTTGATTACTCCCAAATCCGGTTCCATACCGGGCAGTCAACAGGCAATTACCTGGATTTTAATGAAAGCGCCCAAGGAAAAGGTCGAAAAAGGAGCGATTCTAACCCAGCAGATCAGTTGGGTGGTCAGTCCCAACATTTGCTCTTTTCCCGGGTTCCCGGTTCATACAGGTTCTATCGGTGTGGTTCCAATTATGGCTACGGCAACCAAAACCAAATGCGGAAAAATGCCTGTCATGAGAACAGGCGACAAGGGGAGTTGTTCCTGCATGTTCACCAATCCGTCCAACGGAGCAACCATGAGTGCCATGTGTGACTTTGAAATCATTTATGCGGGACAAGCAACCATTAAAGGAGGTTAACCGGAAGTCTTTAGTTGCTTGCAACTAACCTGATTCCCATTCAATTCTGCATTAAAACGCCCACTTCTGATTCTAAGAGATTCACCTTTCATTAATCGGTCAATTACCCAAATTGTTTTTAAACGGGTTTTTTTCTGAGACCAGTCCAGATCTCATTTCCGATAAATATCCAAGATTTGAAACGAAGGGAAGCAGTGGCTAGATTTCAACTAATCAACAATGTCATCGATTGTGTCTGAAGTGTCTTCAATGGTTTCTTGAATAGCGTAAACGAAGTCTTCCACTGGCTCTGGCAGGTAGTCGCCTTCGTAGGTCACCACGATGACGCCCAAAAGAAAAATAATGACAAAAAACGAGGATAAAAGCTTAAGAGGTTTAAATATCATGGAAGGCTCCGGAGTGCGGACAATACGTCCAAGTTTTCAAGAATTGATAACAACTTGTAGGCTAGATTATAAAATCATAAAAACTTGTTTTTTGGGTGTCAAGAAGTCTTCCGGAAATTTACACTCTCTATACATTTTCCCATGACGATAGAGTATGAGGATCAGGTCGATTGTTTCCCCCTTGCCTTTTCAAGCTGACCCGATCCCCATGATTGTTCAACACAAGTGTTTGCCTTCCTTAATGAAATCAGCAAAACCGTCCCGATCTTTTGAAGCCCGATCTATTCTCTCAATACCTTTTTTGATAGATTCCAGATCTGTTGCCGTGGACAACCGTAAAAAGTGCATGTTCTCAGAGCCGATGGAACCAAAGGATTGACGGTCCATTGTAGCTACACCATACCGATAGATCAGAAACATCTGTATCAATTTGGAAGGGCCGGCCACAGTCGTTACCTCTTTGGGTAAATTCCGATGGTGTTCGAAAACATCCAGGTTTTCACACATGCCGTGTATATTCGGAAATACATAAAAAGCCCCTTTCGGATTGGCGCAGGTGATTCCTTCAATACCATTTAAAGCAGGGATCGCATAATCTCGTCTTTCCTCAAAATTCCTCACCATGTTTGAAACAACTTCTTCCGATTGGGAACTGACATAGGCTTCTACACCTGCTGCCTGACTAAAAGGGGGAGTGCATGAAATGATATTGATATTGAGATTGGTAAAATAGTCTGCCTCCTCCACCGTTGGTAACACTGCAAATCCCAGACGCCAGCCGGTCATGGCAAAACTTTTGGAATGGCCGCTGACAATTATAGTCTTATCCTGCATGCCCGGGGCCGACGCGATGCTTTTATGAACGGAGCCGTCAAATAAAATCTTTTCGTAGACTTCGTCGGAATAGATCCGCACAGAATCGCTACACTTTTCATTAATGACTTTGGCAATGCCACTAATGTCTTCTTCAGATAAAACCCCACCAGTGGGATTGGAAGGTGAGTTGATGATGATCAGCTTCGTTTTAGGTGTGATTAAGTCTCCCAACTCATCAGCCGAAAAACTGAATCCCTTTTCCTCCTTTAGATGCAAAGGTACAGGCTTGGCGCCGACAAAAGTGATCATCGATTCGTAGATGGGAAAGCCGGGGCTGGGATAGATCACTTCGTCACCGGGATTTACATAAGTCATCAAGGTATAGCAGATGGGAGGTTTGGCCCCGGGGGTTACAACAATCTGTTCGGGTTTGACTACAAGGTTGCGAGTTTTTGAGATTTCTTCTGCCAAGGTTTCCCTGAGGGAAGGAATACCCGATGGAGGACAATAGTGTGTGTTCCCTTTTATCAAATTGTCACAAGCGACCTTACAGATGAACTCCGGAGTATCAAAATCCGGTTCGCCCAGGTTAAAGCGAATCACATCCACACCCTGTGATTCGGCTTTGGCGATATCAGCCCCCACCTTGAAAGCGTTTTCCGTTCCCAGGGTGGCCATTCTATCGGCAAATAGATTCATGTCTCCTCCTTTCTGTCTTGGATGTTTCATGAACGACTGGTCGTTCAATATGATTCAATTGGTCCGTTTCTATTTGTGACTTCTGTAACTGCGAAGTCGTATGCTAACTATGCAAAGCGAGTTTCAATTCTTTGGCATTCAGAATGCTCGGAGCCGCTTTGGGAGCATCTTTCCCTAAAAACATCAGCACCTCCGGTTTATTCCAGACGGGATATCCATTTAACAGTGCAGCAACATTGCTGGCTGCCATGGTTGCCATTCCGGATCGCGTCCAAAGAGTGGCTGATGCGATATGAGGGACTATCACTACATTATCAAGTTCTGCCAAACCGGCAGCCATTGCCGGCTCTTTCTCAAAAACATCCAAACCCGCTTTGAAGTTCGGATGCTGCTGGCAGTGCTTCACCAGGGCTGCTTCTTCAATCACCGGACCGCGGCTGGTGTTTATCAGCAAGGCATTCTCTTTCATCAGGTTTAACCGCTCAGAATTGATGAGATGATGAGTGGTGTCGTCCAACACAGTATGAATGCTTACACAATCGGCAATTTTTAGAAGGTCTTCAACAGTGTCAGCTTTTTGGCAGGTGACAGCGTTTTCGCCTCTGGAAACAAGAAACTGACTGTATGATGAGATATAGTCTTCCAGCTCCTTGTTTTGGTAGAGATCGAAATAAACCAGGTTCATTTTGTGACCTTCAACCATCATTTTGCCATAGGCAGAACCGATTCTACCTGCCCCGATAATTCCAACGGTTTTCCCCTGAAGCAGTTCACCAACAAACAGAGTCGGCAACCACCCATGGTATTTACCGGCACGCATAAATCTTTCAGCTTCCCCGGTACGTCTTGCAACCGCAAAAGTCAGGGCAACAGCCATTTCCGCTGTGGTTTCTGTCAGCACGCCCGGTGTGTTTCCAACAGGAATACCGTGTTTGGTCGCAGCATTCAGGTCAATATTGTTGAAACCGACCGCATAATTGCTGTAAGCTGTTCCCCCTGCGGATTTCAGCGCAGCAAAAAGTTCATTTCCCCAGTCTTCTGTCAACTGCCCTATTGCCGCATTGCAAGAATTACCAATTACAGATTTGATCTCCTCGATACTAAGTACGTCATCAGAGGTACAAATCTCAACACGGCAATCAGCTGCTTTTAAAATCTCCAGCCACCGATCCCCCGGCAGTTCTTTTGTGACAACAACCCGTCTCCTTCCGTCCGAATTGAAGGTTCTCCATTCTATACGAGACATTGATTCCCCCTGGTTAGGAGTTATACATCCCCAAAATTCTGCAGACCCTATTGTCAAAAGGCAAAAATTTGTCGTAACAATCATATCCCTAATGGAAAACTGTCATACTTGTCAATATTTAGTTGTAATTTTAAAAATTAGCTCAAAAATATGATAAAATTTTGATTTTACTGACTCTGCGATATTGACCAGCAAGCCTTCATGGGAAGAATGCCCCGGATATCTAATATAACAGGCCATGGGGCATGAATCCTTTCCATAAAACTAAAAAACATTTTCAAATGCTTTGTCTATGAGTTGCCATGATAATAACGTGTGATAAACTAAGGTCATAATTAGAATAAAGCCAATTTTGTTTCTTGAGAATGATCTGTTTTGCAGGGGAAATGAGATGAATAAAGGACATGAGAAAATCAGAGGCAGGGAGTTTTTAAAGGATACCATCAGATTGCAGATGGATTTTTCTCAAACGGATCAAAGCCGCGGGTTTCCAGCACCACCTGTCCAAAAACCATTTGATGAAGATAAAAAAAGAATCGAATTAACTCCGGTTGATGCTCTGCAAAATGACATTCAAGTAGATTTGACCAAAGCAATCGCTGATCGCGTTAGCCATCGTAAATTCAAAGATGAAGCGTTAAGTCTGCAGGAACTTTCATATCTGCTATGGAGTACCCAGGGAGTAAGGGGAAGTCGAAGGGCTGGTTCCGTGCTTCGAACAGTGCCTTCAGCCGGATGTCGACACGCCTTTGAAACCTACCTGTGCGTATTTAATGTGGAGCAGCTAAAAACGGGAATCTATCGTTATCTGCCTTTGGAACACCAGTTGATATTGGAGTTCGAGGAAACAGCTCTTGATCAAAAGATCGGCGTGGCGACACTCGGCCAGTTTTTTACGGGACGATGTGCAGTTACGTTTGTCTGGACGGCCCTTCCCCATCGAATGGAATGGCGTTACGGAGAAGCTTCATATAAAGTGATAGCCTTGGATGCCGGTCATGTGTGCCAGAATCTTTATCTTGCCTGTTCGGCAGTTGGCTCGGGCACCTGCGCCATTGCAGCCTATAATCAGGAAATTATGGATGCATTGCTCAAAGTGGACGGAACAGATGAATTTGTCGTTTACCTCGCACCTGTCGGTAAAGTTTAAAAAACAGGCACCCACATTCGTGAACATGTCACAAAAACAGCAGGGTCTAACCAATTCTCAATGAGGGATAAAGCCCATTTTAATAACTGCCATCGGGTCCCTTGGATCCCTTCTAAAGGAGATACCTGGTTTCAAAGAAAGAGACCGGATCGCCACGATTTTCAGCAAACGCACCTTGCCAATGCGATCGCCAAGCGGGCCAAAGAACAGGGTGAACATACCAAAGGGGATCATATAGGAGGTGACAGTCCAGACTCCTTTTTTCTCCTTTTCCATGATGAGATT
>JAKSDL010000408.1 GCA_022360105.1 Pseudomonadota bacterium | reverse complement strand
TATTGAACTGGAAGCACGCACCGCTTTTGCCAATAAACACCGGGGAGACCTGTTTATCAGCATTCATGCCAATGCCAGTTTAAAAAAGCATGTCAGTGGTGTGGAAACCTACTTTTTAAATCTGACAACGGATGAAGACGCTCTGACTCTTGCTGCCAAGGAAAACCAAACCAGCCTCAAGAGTATCAGCGATCTTCAAACCATATTAAACGACTTGATGGTGAATTCTAAAATCAAGGAATCCAGGGATCTGGCAGAAGTTATTCAGTCATCCATGGTGGATGTAACAGGCAGGAGTAATCACAAAATGAAAGACCTGGGTGTAAAACAGGCACCATTTACCGTCCTGATTGGTGCCCAGATGCCGAGTGTTTTGGTCGAGACGGGATTCATTTCCAATGCAAAGGAAAACAAAGTTCTTCGCAATGAAACGTATAAAAAAGTCATCGCCAATGGTATTTACCAGGGTATCAAACAATATATTGATTAACCCTGGCCGAATTGTTGAATCTAAAGTCCGGTGACGTGGGACTTGTCCACCACCGGCACAATAATTTTTTGAAAGGGTTTTAATTTATTAAAGTCAAGATCCTGGTTATACTTGCGAATCAGCCAAAAAGGTAACTCAAACTCGTTTTGACAAAGATTCCATATGTTATCCCCCCTTTTGATCTCATAAACAATGACCGAATCAATGGAATAAGCACTGAGAAAATCCTCTTCGAATTCCTTGTGATACTCATAGCGTTTTTCTTCAAAGCTTTCCCTGCTCACTTTATCCAAGGGAATAATCACCCGATCGTTAAACTCAATCATGCGACCATAGCGAAAACGGTTAATCCTGCGGATACTTTGGGTGGAGACTTCAAGCCACTCGGCATAATGCCCCAAGGTTTCACCGGTATCTACGCGAATCACTCCATATGATTTTCCCTTTTTTTCGAACACGCTTTTAACTGTCAAGTTTCCGGTAACCACTGACAAATTGACATTTGAAGAGAGCTTGGCTTCTCCGTTTTCCATCATTTCGACCTTGGGAAAACTGCGGTCCCCATTGGATACTTTTTCTTTTTTCTTTTCCGTCAGAGTAGAAGCAACTTTCTTGGCATGTTTGGCAGCCAGTAAAATACTGTCTTCTTTTGTAGGAATGCGCAAATTCTGGCCGACATAGATGGTTGCACGCCGATTAAGATTGTTCGCCCAGATCAGTTCCTGAACGGTAATGCCATGCTTTCTGGCGATAGAACCCGCCACATCGCCTTTTCTTACGTAATAGAAGCGACTTCGCTTTTGCTTCTTCTCAAAAATATCAGCAGGCATATTGATAGCCAGCGTTTCAATCTCCTTATTCATGGGCAAACGCAACTGATACCCTTTGGGGATATATTTTTGATCCTGAAAAACCGGTCTCCTGAGCGCCGGGTTGAGATAACGGATCGAGTTGATGTCGGTTTTAAAGTGCCTGGCGATTTTTTTAACGGATACATACCCCGGCATCTTGATCACCTTGGCCGGAAACGGCTTATCCAGTTGCAGCGGACCGAAATACGTTTCACTGAACTTGGCCACATCCAGGGCAGCTAAGAACTCTGAATAGAAGTTTTTGGACGCGAACTTAAAACGCCGACCTTCATAATTATTAAAAATAGTTTCGTAGTCGCCATTTTCCTTTTTTGCCCTAAGCATGCTGTTCACACCATGATTATAAGCTGTGATAGCCAATGGCCAGTTGCCAAGCTTTTTATAATCACTTTTCAGCATTTTTGCCGCCGCATAGGCTGCAATAATGGGGTCTCTGCGTTCATCGACCGTGTAGTTGATGGTCATAAAGCGTTTACCGGTACTGTAGGTAAATTGCCAGATACCGGCCGCTCCAAATTTGCTGTATGCATTATAATTAAATGAAGACTCCACATGGGGCAAATAAGCCAAATCCTCCGGCAATCCGGCTTCCTTGAATATCTCCTTTATTTTGGGCAGATAGCGCCCGGAACGAATGATTCCCTTTTTGAAACGATCTGCCTGTCCCCGTTGAAATCTTATTCTTTCTTTGGCTTCCAGCAAAACCAATGGATCAGGTTTTTCTCCAAACATTTTGGCGACCCTGGCTTCCTCTTCATTGGCCGGACCGATCCCCTTGGCAAGCCTGCCAAGCATATCGCTGTATTTGCGAATGGTTTTTCTGATCAATTTGCTATTTTGGCGCCTGGAACTCCTTTTGTTGCGAGGCTTCAGGTCGAGCACAGCGTATACAATGTTAACATTATCGGTATCGTGGATCACCCCCTGTTGTGTGGTATACCGGGAATATATTTTTTTCCAGAAATCGATATTGCCGGTTATGCTGGGATAAGTGGGAAACAGCTCATCTTCAGCAGCCATTAAGGGGTTTCCGAAAAAGGTCAGAACTACCAGACTGAATAGAGTCAGGCCAAATCGTTGAGACTTGAGTATGTGTCTTATTACTGTGTGGAAATGCATTCTCATCACCGCTTGTTTTATGTTGAAACTACAAACTACTGAAATACTCCGCCATTTCTTCCAAATAATCCTTGAACTTGTCAGGCACATCATCCAATGGCTTGATGCGTTGTCTTAACCGATTTACCAATTGTAAATTCTGTTCCTGAAAAGCTTTTTCCGGCGGCTGGGTTTCTTCCTGTACCAGTTTTTTAAATTTTCTGGCCAAGGTCGGTCCCGAATGCCCTTTATCCAGGGCAGAAACCTTTAGCTCGGAATATACTTCCGGACTGCACTGATCATCGTTTTTCGCCTTTTGAAGAATGTTCACAGCATCCAGTTCCAGACCGCTTTCAAAGTTGGAATGATTGTAAATATCCGGATCACCCTTGGTGACAAAAAAGTAGGCATTGGTCAGTTTTATAGCCGTAGCTTTTTTGATACGAATCTCGTCACGACAATAGTCTTCAAAGTTCCTGTATCCCCATTCTTCATATAATTTATCCGAGGCAACCTTGGTCAGATGCTCTCCAAATTGCACCCAGTTGGATTTAAAGTTTTTTGCCGATTGAACCAGTCTCATCCGAAAAGAGTTCGGATCCATTTGTTTGACCAGTTCTTCCAAATCTTGTTTTTGCATAGGGTTGTGTTTAATTGTTATCTAAAGGACGAACCAGTTTCTCCAATCTTAGCCATTCGTCAAGATATTGTTTGAGATGCAATTTGCCGCCGGTTTCGACTTCGGTCTTTAGCAATTCTTTTAGCAAGTCCTGTTCTTCTTCATATTGCTGATGATTCACAAATCCCGCAAACAAGGCCGTTCGCAACCAAAGCAGGTAAGTCGTAATGGCATCAAATTCATTGTAAGCCACGATTTCCGGTAACCTGCCCTCCAGCCACATTTCCGCTACTTGATTCCCGTCAACAGCCATTTTGCCTGGAATACCCGAAGCTGTAGCGATTTCATGCAACGAAGGAGAAGATTTCCCCCAACCGCCGACAATATCCATCAAATCGATATTATGATCGCTTCCCCTGGCAAAATAATCCACCCCTTCCCAGGGTTTGTCAGGGCGCCGGCAAAAACCTTCGGCCTGTACACCATTCACTATCCCCCTTTGAATCATGATCTTAAGATCAGAGGAGATCGAATTGTATCCTACTAACTGCGGTTTATGTTGACCAATAGCGTTCAGAAATACATCAAGGATAACTTTTTCGTTTGTTTGGGATGAATCTGCGGTATCTCTTGGCAGGGAAAGCAGTCTCAGGCTTGGTACACCATTTACCTGGGTTCGTGTCACCGCAGAAATGGAAACAATCCTGCAGACAATTGTTTTAAGATAGGGCATGGGGTCCTCATCCGTTGCCCCTCCTTCCTCCCACATCGCCTGCATGGCTTCGGAATCGGTCAAATCATCCGGCAGATTATACACTGCTTTACCGGAAGTGGGATCTGGAATCCATTCGCAGTCAAAAGCCCAGATTTTATTATGAAGTGACTTAAACATTGATTATCAGAGAATTAGTAACACGAGCTTTGCAAATCAGATCGGTCAAACAAGACTCAATAGCATTACGTTGTCAGGTTTAGCGGAGTCTTTCAAGCCAATGTGGTCGGATTTAAACGAGCTTGTAGCAGCATAAGAATCGCTCAGCTCAAATGAAAAGGGTCCGGTTAAGAACAGGATAAAGAAAGAATTATAAAAAAAATGCCGGATGAAAAGACATCATACATCTGCCAATAAATAGAAGTTATTTTTGGTAAGTCTGAGAATTATATAGGTACCATTGATATGATTTCCCGACAGGTTCTTTTTGGTTTTACACGTTTTAGATTTAATTATGATAGAAAAAAAGAAATGAATTCCGAAAAATGGAGCATAAATTGCTTGTAAAGCTCCGATTTGCCTGACTCTATGCTGCATGTCTCAAATTTGGTGAATTTACTTGACACATCCGAAATTAGGTAGTTATTATTTAAAGTTAACATTCCAAAAACATTATAAAATTCTGTTTCCAAACCAAAACATGAATTTTCCCTTCCTACTCGTAAAAAACAGCAATTGTCATAATTCCCACGCACAAAAGCAAGCTAGCACAACCAAGAGAACGTTTAAGATCAGGCCCACAAAAGGGCGTTTGTTACACATTCATACCATAGTTGCGAGTTTTTGAACGGTGATCTCACCGTGTTGATTCGACTCTGTTTGCAGTCCTCCTATGTTTTGGCAGCAGACAGACATTGATGTTATATAGTGTTTGTGAAGATTATCATTTTGGAATAGGTAAAAATAACGTTTGAATTCCCCAAAAGAGTGAAAAATGTATAAATATCCTCATATTCAAAGATTTCGAGTCGATTTTGGAAAAATACAGTCTATCATCGAGCCTCCACCGCTGTTAAAGATTCAAAAGGACTCATACGATTGGTTCCTGCAAAAGGACGTTGCACCGGAAAACAGAATTAATCAAGGGTGGGAAGCAGTGTTTACTTCCGTATTCCCCATTTCTGACTTCGGTGGGACCTGCACTTTGGAATATGTTTCCTATCGATTGGGTGAGCCCAAATACGATGAAATGGAATGTAAAATCAGGGGAGTCACATATGCGGCCCCTATTCGTGTGTCCTTACGCCTGATTATCTGGGAGAAGGATGAAAAGACCGAACAGCGCAGAATCCATGATATTAAGGAACAGGAAATCTACTTGGGTGAGTTTCCTTTAATGACAGAAACCGGTTCATTCATTGTTAACGGCACCGAGAGAGTCATCGTCAGTCAGCTTCACAAGTCTTCAGGGGTATTCTTCAACCATGACAAGGGAAAGACCCATGCCAGCGGCAAGTTACTTTATTCTGCCAGCATCATCCCACAGCGCGGATCATGGATCGATTTTGAATTTGATGCCAAAGACCTCTTGTTTGTGCGAATCGACAGAAGGAGGAAATTCCTGGCCACGGTTTTCTTAAAGGCCCTGACCTTCTCTCAGAAAGAAGATAAAAATCCAATCCCCTACACCGATAGAGACCTGCTGGATCAGTTTTATTATACGGAAACAGTGATCCTGGAGAAGGCTTTTGGCAAGGATGAGGAAAGCTGGGAATTTGAAAAGTATTTTGATCCGCAATCCTCTCAAAACCAGCGTGCCGTTGATGATATCATCAGCGAGATAGATGGACAGGTGGTTGTTCCCAAAGGCAAAAAGATCTCAAAATCGGCTATTCGCAAAATCCAGGAAGCCAAGGTGACAAAGATTCCCACCAATATGGAAGATATTGTGGGTCGGTACTCCCTGGATGAAATCAAGGACAAGAATGGTGATTTAATTGTTGATACCAACGGGGTTATCACCAAAGAGGTTTTGCTCAAGTTGATCGAAGAGGAGATCAAGGAAATCACCCTGCTGTTCATGGGAAATAAAACCATTGGTCCTGCCCTTAGAAATACCCTGGCGGCTGATAAGGTAAAAACTCCGGAAGAGGCTATCATCGAAATATACAAAAAAATGAAGCCTGGTGATCCACCAACCCTGGAAGTTGCCAAAAGCATGCTGCAAAACATGTTCTTCCGACCGGAACGCTATGATCTCTCCCGTGTAGGAAGGATGAAGATCAACAAAAAACTGGGTCTGGATATTGAACTGGATTATACCATTCTCACTGATGAAGATATTTTTGCAGTCGTCGAATACCTGTTGAGAATTAAGGACGGCGCCGGCGGTTCTGTGGATGATATTGACCACCTTGGAAACAGAAGAGTTCGTGGAGTTGGCGAGCTTCTGGAAAACCAGGTTCGGATCGGACTGGTCAGAATGGAACGTGCCATTAAAGAGCGTATGTCGTTGCAGGAAACTGAAACCATGATGCTGCACGACATTGTGAACTCCAAACCGGTTTCTGCTGTTATCAACGAATTTTTTGGCAGCAGCCAGTTGTCGCAGTTTATGGATCAGACCAACCCACTATCGGAAATTACACACAAAAGACGACTCAGTGCCTTGGGACCTGGCGGTTTGACAAGGGAAAGAGCCGGTTTTGAAGTTCGTGACGTTCACACCTCTCACTATGGTCGGATCTGTCCGGTAGAAACACCTGAAGGACCAAACATCGGTTTGATTTCTTCCATAGCGACCTATGCCCGCCTCAATGAATTTGGTTTCATTGAAACCCCATACCGAAAGGCAGAGGAAGCCGGAGTGGTAGATGAGATTTCTTATCTGTCAGCCATCGATGAGGGAAAGTACAAAATTGCCCAGGCCAACGCCCCTCTGAATGATAACAAAAAATTCGTCAGGGATATGGTAAAAGCCAGGGTTGACGGTGAATTCAAGATGGTTCGCAAGGAAGAAGTGGACTATATGGATGTTTCACCAAAACAGCTGGTGTCTGTGGCGGCATCATTGATTCCTTTCCTTGAACATGACGATGCGAATCGTGCTTTGATGGGATCAAACATGCAGCGTCAGGCTGTTCCGGTAGTTAAACCGGAAGCCCCGTTTGTAGGAACAGGTATTGAATACCAGGTAGCCCATGACTCCGGTTCCTGCATCGTGGCAAGACGCTCCGGAATTGTTGATAGAGTAGATGCCGAAAGAATTGTGATCGAAGCTGAAGTGGATTTGACTTCGGATCAATCAGCGATTGAAGCAAACGTGGATATCTACCACTTGAGAAAATATAACCGTTCCAACCAGAACACCTGTATTAACCAACGACCGATTGTTAAGGTGGGTGACAAAGTGGATGAAGGTCAGATCATTGCAGACGGTGGAAGTTGTGATAACGGCGAACTGGCACTGGGACAGAACATTCTGGTCGCTTTCATGCCATGGCACGGATATAACTACGAAGATTCCATTCTGGTAAGTGAAAGGCTCCTGCACAAAGACAGGTTTACGTCGGTTCACATTGAGGAACTGGAAGTCCTGGCCCGTGATACAAAGCTTGGTAAAGAGTTGATCACCAGGGATATCCCGAATGTGAGTGAATTCGCCTTAAGAAACCTGGATGCTTCCGGTATTATCCGTATCGGTTCTTACGTTAAATCCGGTGATATCCTGGTTGGTAAAACCACACCGAAAGGCGAAATGCAGTTAAATCCGGAAGAAAAACTGCTGAGGGCGATTTTCGGTGAGAAAGCCGGTGATGTGAGAGATACTTCCCTAAGGGTTCCCCAGGGAATTCAGGGTGTTGTCATTGATGTGAAAGTCTTTAACCGCAGAGGTGTGGAAAAAGACGAACGAACCAAAGAGATCGAAGCTGCTACCCTGCAAAAGATCGATGACGATTACTACGATGAGGTCAGAATTGTGAAAAACAATCTGATCCTCAAGGCAATGCCTATTCTGGAAGGTCAGACGCTGGTTCACAATATTCTATCTCCGACGACGCATGAAATATTGATTCAGTCCGGTGAAAAACTCACCAAGGAAGCTTTCACCAAAGTTCCAACGGATGCCTGGAGAGATATTGTTATCGAGGATCAGGAAAAGAACAACAAAGTTCAGGTCATGCTGCGTAACGCGATTTCGCAGTTGGAGTTGTTGAAAAACATCCACGAAAGCAAACGTGAGCATGAGAGTCGTACAGATGATCTTCAACCGGGTGTTATCCGAGCCATCAAGGTTTATGTCGCCATGAAGCGTCGCTTGTCAGTTGGTGATAAAATGGCAGGTCGACATGGAAATAAAGGGGTAATTTCCAGAATTATCCCGATTGAAGAAATGCCTTACAGAGAAGACGGTACTCCGGTTGATATCGTGTTGAATCCACTGGGTGTACCTTCCCGTATGAATGTGGGGCAGGTGCTTGAAACTCATTTGGGGATGGCAGCCAAAGAAATTGGTGATAAACTAAATGTAGTTATGGCAAAGAATTCTACAGCCAGTGAAATCCGGGAGTTTGTCAAAAACGTCTATGCTTCCGATTTTGTCACAAAATATGTGGATTCACTGGATGATGATGCCATGATTGAGTTTGCCAAAAAGTACAAAGATGGATTTTATTTTGCAACACCGGTGTTTGACGGTGCCCAGGAACCTGATATTCAGAGAATGCTTGAGATTTCAGGTTTGGATGAAACCGCGCAGATGGAATTGTTTGATGGTAGAACCGGTGACAAATTCGATCAAAAAATCACGGTGGGATACCTGTATATGATGAAGCTACACCACCTGGTTGATGACAAGTTACATGCCCGTTCAATTGGACCATACTCGCTGGTTACACAACAACCACTTGGTGGAAAGGCCCAGTTTGGCGGTCAACGTTTTGGTGAGATGGAAGTTTGGGCTTTGGAAGCCTACGGAGCCGCCTATACACTTCGAGAATTGCTCACTGTGAAGTCGGATGATACTGCCGGACGGAACAAGATCTACGAGGCAATTGTGAAGGGTAAACATGATTATAAGGCAGGTATTCCTGAGGCATTTAAAGTTCTAATCAATGAATTGAAATCCCTGTGCCTGGATTTCGAACTTATTCGCGAGGAAGGATTTTTGGAGGAAATTTAATTAATCCTGATTTCATTAAAATCCACACATAAGTTAACGACAATGCGACAAACAATGAATTCCGAATCTGGAATCATCAAACTGGGAGGTTCTCTTGAATAAAGCTGACTATAACGAACCAATTGATCCGCAAGAATTTTATGCTGTGAAAATCAGTCTGGCTTCTGCAGAAACCATTACTTCCTGGTCGCACGGGGAGATAAAGACATCCGAAACGATTAACTACAGAACCTTCAAGCCGGAACGAGACGGACTGTTCTGTGGAAAAATATTCGGTCCTGTCAACGATTACGAGTGTATTTGCGGAAAATACAAGCGTATGAAGCACCGGGGGATTACCTGTGAGAAATGCGGGGTTGAAGTTATTCAATCCAAAGTAAGGCGGGAAAGACTGGGACATATTAAACTGGCCTGCCCGGTATCCCATGTCTGGTTTTTAAAAGGATTACCCAGTCGCCTGGGTAACATTCTTGACATGACCCTGAGGGATTTGGAACGTGTCCTTTATTTCGATTCCTACATTGTACTGGAACCAGGTGAAACGGATCTGCAGATAACCGATGTCATCGAAGAAAACCAGTACCGGGAATTGCTGGAACAAGATCCGGATTTCAGGGCTGGCATGGGTGCTGAAGCCATCAAAGAGCTCTTGGAAGAGATGGAAATCGATGAGATTTCCAACGAGCTGCGGGATGAACTCCTCAGTGCTACTTCAGAAGCTAAAAGGAAGAAAATTATCAAACGTTTAAAGGTCGTTGAATCGTTTAAGGATTCAGGTATCGAGCCTGCCAACATGGTGCTGGAGGTTATTCCCGTGATTTCACCGGAATTAAGACCATTGGTGCCTCTGGAAGGTGGACGC
>JAKSDL010000444.1 GCA_022360105.1 Pseudomonadota bacterium | reverse complement strand
TCAAATATTTTCCGGTCCACCTACCGTTTCCGCTGCCCAGACCTCCTTTTCCGGCTGCAAACAGTTATTTTTGACATGCGCATTCTCAACTTGATGCCGATTTAGTTTGGTCAAAACAGGTGGTCTATGAGATTTTAACAAGGTCTTGAAATCTGATTGGCCCCAAAAAAATAGAAGAAAGCATGGAGTTCAGAGAGCTGTTTGTGCCCAGCACCTGCATTTGGATCTTAATGAACAGATCCACTTCCTTAACAAAGTGGATGATAAGAAATTGATTGAACAGATGTCGGAAAAGGATGAGGATCAAAGCGTTCGAGCAACAGCAATTGAGCGGTTAAACACTTTAGATAAAAGGAAGGCTGTTTTCGAAAGGTAAACCTGCCCAACACAAACTCAGAACTGGGCAAGGTCCCCATTGTGTCGGGGAACCTTTTTTGGTTTAATAGCACTCAGCTACTGCCGGCTAGTCAATTGAATTTAATGGATATTTGGCACCTTTCCAGGCAAAAACACCACCAGGGTAACGATAGACATTGGAATATCCAAGCTTTACCGCCCACATGGCGCCATTGTGACTTCTCGTGCATTTTACAAAACCGCAATAAATAACAATCATTTTTGTTTTATCTTTGCCTAATAAGGCAACATAATCTTCTTCGGACTTCCCTCCGGTTTCGCCGGCTTTCCAGGAATTCATTTCCGGAATGGGAAACAAAAAATGCTTTGCTGTCGGAATATGATTTTTTTTGTAACTGGCTTCATAAGGCATGGTATCAATCAATAGCAATGTCTCATTGGCATCGATTTTCTGTTTCAGTTCGTCGGTGTCGATCAATTTATAACTCCCTCGAAAAGCCTCACGAGCCAGTTTTATTGCCGACGCCTCAATAGCGATTTCTTTTTCAAATTTATTCTCACCGGTGCATCCAGCTAATAGCAAGATTGAGATGAAACATAAGAATGTAGTAAGTGATTTTTTGTAAAACATAATCCTTTCTTTTGATATTTGGTTTTTAAACACAATGGATTGGAGCGTGTCGCTACTTATTTCGGATTCAGGCTCTTGAATTCATATTCACAGATTTTCTAAAAACTGATCTCCTTAAGGCATTGATAATAAACCATTTAGAAGCTGTAACTTTTGATTTGTTGAAAACAAGCAAATACCCGATTCCCACCAGAAGGACTAAATCTTTATATAGGGCCGAATGCAAACTCGAATAGGCCTTGTACTCCGGATCTCCTGTTCCGAAACAACCGCAATCGACATCCAAACCCATCCAGATCCCATAGGACAACACAGCAATGAACATCAACGTAAGCCCCCCTAGTGCAATAACAGCCCATTGTTTTCTGAAAACCAGGGCGATCGCACACACAATTTCTAAAAGTGGCAATAGTATGGCAAGAGGCCACAAAAACGAATCCCACACTAATCCATAGCTATCTATCAATACAACAAAAGCTTCCGGATCGGTTAGTTTTTGAATACCTGCAACCAGGAAGACCAGGGCAATTATCCAGGTAAAACCTGAATAAAGAATCTGTTTAACTGAATTGAGTACCATTGTTGATTTGAAAAACATTGATAAATCAAGGCTTGATCATAAAATTATGAGATTATATCTAAAATATCTATTTGACAAATAGATTATATAAATACATTTTTAATTTGCTATAGATAATTTTTACTGGGCGCATAGTTTTTGGAGGGCATATGGGATTTTGGCAATTGCTTGTGTTTATAAATGTTATTGAGTATAAAAGCTTTTCTGGGGCTGCAAAAGCTTGTGGGCTGGCACAACCGACCGTGAGTAGTCACATCAAACAGCTTGAAAACCACCTGGGATGCATACTAATAGACCGAATCGGCAAAAAGGCTATCGCAACAAAGGCCGGAGAGATTTTATTTGGATATGCAAAAAGACTGATTGCGCTACAGGCAAAGGCAGAGGCGGCAATCAGTGATTTTCTGGGTGAGATGAAAGGCAGTTTGGCCGTTGGCGGAAGTACCATTCCTGGTGTATACATTCTTCCTGAGCTGATGGCTGCATTTCGTCAGGACTTTCCAAATGTTGTTTTTTTACTGGATATTGACAGTACTGATAGCATCATTCGAAAACTTAACGAAGGGCAGACAGAAATTGGAATTGTGGGCTCTCTTTCCGAACACAAAAGCATCCACCAAAAAATAATAATTTCCGATGAAATGATGCTGATTGTTCCCAAAAACCACAAATGGTCAAAAAGAGACCAAATCGGCTTCGATTCCTTTAAAAAAGAACCCTTTATCAAAAGAGAAAATGGATCAGGAACCTGGAACTCTTTTCGTAAAGGATTAAAAAACGCCGGGTTCGATTTTGACGATGTGAATGTCGTTTCAGAGATTCGTGATACAAATGGCGTAATAGCCGGAATTAAAGGCCAATTAGGGGTTTCCGTGCTTTCACCCCTGGCCGTTTCCAATGAACTGAAAAGCAACGAACTGCATGCTTTGCGAATCACTGGTGTGGACCTGAAACGAAGCTTTTTTCTTACCTGGAGTTCAAAACGCAGTATGTCTCCGATTGCCGAACTTTTTAAGTCTTTTATTGAGAGGACATTTCAAGTCGGTTAGACCAACTCGTCGAATTGTTCAAAACAAAAAACAATCCTTTTGATAAATCATTCGATTCCCTTATCCGGCCAGGGCCATAATCTCTGGCTTTAGCCGGTTTCTCAGTCTCCAATAATTGGATTTGTACAAAAATTGAATCAAACTGTGGTATAATGCAGGACTTAGTTAGTGGACAATATAATGGGAGGAGGGAATGAAGAGACACTACTTGACGATTTTTATACTGTTTTCGATTCTACAATTATTCAGCAATTCGATCCGTGCTGAAAACGATCAAACCCTGGTATTTGACTTGGGTTTTGGATTCCAGTTTTTTAATGAGGCTGATGAATTTAGAGACGCAAATACCTTCGTTAACAATATCAGTTGGATTGGACATGCCGGGGCGGAGTTGTACCTGTTTGATTTCATGGGGATTGGAGTAAAACAGTTAAACATCTATGGTGCAAGCGATCATCTTGAACTTCGAAAGGAATACGCGATCCAAAACAGCGTTGCTACATTAAATTTTGTGCCATTCGGCAGTGATCGATATGCGAGAATAATTCTAGTAGTTGGTCTAGGTAAGGGTAAGTACAATGCTCGTGAGTTATGGGAAGATGACCATGATTCTTCCAACAATTACGACTACACAAGCTATGTTGAAGGGCCGGTGACATTGGGGCAAATTCTGGCTGATTGGGGTGGTGACGCCTGGGGATTAAGAGCAGGTGTCAGCTATTTGCTCACAGATTTTGATGATCTGGAGCTGGGACCCAAGACTTATGAGATCAATGGTTCCGGTTGGGGATTTTGCGCTTTAAGTGTTCGCTATGCATTTTGAGAGAACTCTATGATACTTTGTGGGGTTGTACCAAAACCCACGGTTTTATAATGGCAGTTAACAGGTTGGCCTTGCTGTCATTCCATTCCCTGGCTTGCTGGTCTGTGATGTGCGTAATTTTATTTTGAGACATCCATTCTTCGACTTTGGTGGTATTGTCCTCTGCAATTTCCACAGCCGCGTCAACCAAGTCCAGTTCCGGATCTACAAAGAGGGCAATCCCCATGGCAAAAACCCGTTGTAAATCCTCCCAGGCGACAGGAGCTATTTCTGCTTCCAATTTTTCCCGAATACTTTTATACACCTCTTCCTCTTTGAATTTCAGATCCATCAAATCGTTCATGTTGCTATCCGTGTTTGTTTCCGATCCATTGTATGTCAATTAATCTTTAGCTGAATCCTTTGATGAGTTAATATTTCATCAATTCTGCGTAACTCATTGTTTTCCTACACTTCAATTAATGTAATCTTTTTGTCAGCGAGAAACGCCTTGGTTTTGCTGCAAATTGGTGCATTGGTTTCTACGCTGACTCTGGCTATTGGGTACGTTTTCCTTATTTTTTCAATTTTCTGCAGAATGGCATTGCCATCTTTCATAATAATTCTGCTCTTGCGATTCATGACAATTACAAATGTGTTGTCACCGGTCTGATCCAATATAGTGCTATGATGAAGCCCAAATTCCCTGGGATCGATTCTTTTTCGTTTTGACAAGATGCCTCTGTTTTATTTTAAATTGCTTGAACAAGACAAAAACGATTACTATCTGCTTACAGGAGATTTTACAAACAAAAGGTTCCTACGCTGATGCGAGTAGTTTTTGAATAGCCAGCCACATCCGTTCTTTGAGTTTCGTGATGACCCCGGGAAAACAAGTCATGGATCTTTTATCGAATTTGTCTTGTGAGAGATACAACTTCTTATTGATCTCCAACTGGATCCAAGGTGTCTTTTCCGAATAGTGGGAACGGATTATATGACCTCCCGGAAACGGGTCATTTAACAATACATCCTCTTCCGAGATTTTGAAGGTTTGAGCAAGAATCTCTGCAAAATTAATAATCAGCGTAGGAGAGCATGTCACATAGCCTTTTTTACCAATGGGAAATCCTGAAGAGTCGCCACCGTTACTCAGGCAAAAAATGGGACGTTTTTCTCCAGGCTTTTTTCCATACTTGGGCCCTGAGGGATCCATGCTGTGGCAATCCAAAGCGAACTTGACCGGACTTTGCTTCAACAAGGCATCAATTTTGCGATGATAAGGATCGTAGTATTTCCTTAACAAAGCCTCAGCCATGCTCTCACCCGGGAATTGACCCTGTGTGTATACGGTTGCTCCCGTGGCGGTTTTAGTCTTGATAACCCCTTCTGAACTTCTTGGATCGATGTCCTCCCGGCGTCGATTTAAATCTATAGTAGCACGAGCTATAGGTGTGTCGATGTAGGAAATGGCCCTGTCTTTATAGTCATAAATATCACGGGTGATTCCATCCGAATCTTCAAACAGTTCCCAAGGTGTCAACGAGCAGTGTTTTTTAAGCTCGGTGGGTACCCTGTTGCCTCCATGTGGAACAGATATCAAAATCGGTGCTTTTTTCTTCATCGGAATCCTTTTAACAACCTCTCAAGCGGTTGTCCTTTCCATAACCAAATCCCATCATCCTAAATAGCACTTTGTTGTTATTGTAGTAGATTTTAAAATATCAGAAAATAGTTCACTAAACCAGTGAATCATTTAGTAAGGATTCTTTCTGTTCGATTTAACTGATCAAGTCTCTCCCAAAGGCGCTTGACATTACATGTTCCCTCAGAAACCCTAGATTAACAGTGGTTAAAGAGATTGACTCAGACTCACCTATTTTCGTCAACGATTTTCTTTGATTGATCCTTGATTCAAGCGCCCAGAAAGCAAATATCGAATATCTTCTAACCAACTCCGAACATTAAAAAAAATGCCTTGCGTTGAAAAGCCTTTAGTGCAAGAGCTTCTCACTGATGAATCAAAAAATAACTTTTTTATCTTCTATTTTCGTGCGATAATAAATCCGTATGAAATAACAATTTATATTGAATCTGTTTACCGGCATCCTGCACTAACTACCTGAAAAATAAAGACTATGACTGCTAATAATCTTTCGAAGCAATCTGTTGGTTTAGGCGATCTGAACAATCAAATGATGATCGAGGCCTATACCGGATTTCACAATAAATTCAAATCGATGGATAAAAAAACCAGCGATTGGGTACGGCATAATTTTCAAGGAACGACAATTGTGGCTGAGAGGGACGGCTTAAGCCTGGAATTCCCGGTCGATGATCTAAGGGATGGAGACACCCTGGTACGTATCGAAAAGTTCCCTGCCAACCTGGAGAAATTGGTTCACGTCAATGATAAGTTAATTAAAGAACTGGAAAACAGAGGATTTAATCAATTTGACGTGCGAGTCATAAAAAAACAGACCGGTTCCGCGGAAGAAAACAGAAAAATTGC
>JAKSDL010000560.1 GCA_022360105.1 Pseudomonadota bacterium | reverse complement strand
TATTTTTTTCAAAACAACTTAGAAAAGCGAATAAATATACAACAGCGCAAATGACTCACTATCATGTATCAAAATAAAAAGCTCAACTGATATTTATTATATTTTAACATTTTTATAACTATTCGGGTAAAAATGCTTCCTCAACATAATTGTTACGTGCATGCCAAAATATCCATCCATCATACCCAGCATCATATACCGCTTTGATTTGCTGTCTATATTGTTCTACCCCGTAATATTGATAATATCCATCCTCAAGACCGCTATCGGTAAAACCTTGAATGTAGGGTCTGACTTTAATATCATAACCCTCTACCGCCTCTATTCTCCTTTTTCCGGCGACTAATGCATTATAGACCACTTCATAGGGATGAAGGTCAGGGTGTGTAAAATGAATCCCATTAATGGACTGTCCCCTGCCATTAGCCATTCTCTTCCCTTTTGGGGCACTATTTGCCCAATGGGAGGGATATACCATGGGTGATATAAAATCAAGATCCCATCCAACCGATTCCAAGGACTGCCCTATTTCTCCCCAGTCTTTTTTTGAAATAAGCGGCATGCCAAAAATATCTGCCGACAAGACTGTTCCTTCCGGCAGGTTTTCCCGGGCAAATTTGATAAAGCCCTCTATAAACTCACGCCTCTCTTTACCCTTTGCATCATCATCCAAGACATAATCATAAACACTTGTCTCAGGAAAACGGATATAGTCAAACTGTATTTCGTCAAATCCCAGTTCCACCGCTTCTTGGGCAATTTTTAAAAGATACTCCCATGACCCTTTTTTTGTAGGGTCTAAAAAGTGGAGATCGTGTCCATAAACCATAAGATCACCATTGGCTTTTTTTATCGCCAGGTCATTGTTGTGCTTGGGATATGTTCTATCTAAAAAACAGGTCATTTTCCCAATGACATATATCCCATTGTCATGCATCTTTTTAATGAGCACTTTAGGGTCATATACGGGGGTATAGGCATTGGCAGCCAATACCTGGGGAATCTTTGATTTATATTGTACCAATCCATAATCACTCTTGATATCTATGACATATGCGTTGAGCTCTGTTTTATTAGCCAGTTCAATATAATGATCCAATTTTTCCTGTACAGAGTTTGGTGCCAGATACAAACCTTTTACCG
>JAKSDL010000589.1 GCA_022360105.1 Pseudomonadota bacterium | reverse complement strand
TGTCATCTATTTCGGCGATAACACCTGAAAGATTGGAAACAACGCTGTTAACAGGTGATTTCAGGTTATTCATTACACTGGCAATTACCTGGTAATTTTCGCGATTTGCTTTTACTTCTTTGTGGTGACTTGAGATTGCTTCATTTGCCAATTCTTCCTGAAAAGACAGTTTTTCAACCAGAATACGATTTTGCTCCTGTTCCTGCTCTATGCTGCTCATTCGAGATTTAAGCTGAGCAAGTTCTGATTTCAAATCCAATAAGACTTGATCACTCTCAGTCAAAATCGTTGGTTTTCCCGTCTTGTCGATTGTTGGCAATTTGTCGCTCCTGATTAGTGAATGGTGTTATTCTTTTCTAAATCTTCATTGAAAGAAGCTGAATCATCTTGAGAATCTTCCGGTTCCGAAAAACCCAGAAAGCTTTTTACGGGTTGTGGATTTAACCGAAAAAGTATTCCAAGAAAAAGAAATGATAAAAAGAGGGATTTAATTGGCCTAAAAATGACATGACAAACCAAACTTGCCCAAAGAAAATCGTGACTGGTTACTTTTTCTATCAAGGCAGAATAATGCTGTCGAAACAACTCGGTATTCTCCGGCTGTTTTTGCATAACTTCAAAAAGAGAATCGAATTCAGGCTGCCCAATTGCAAAAAATAATAAATACAGCGAAATAGGGAGAGAAATTATCAAACTGTTCAGGAAGAAATGAACAAATACATTAAAAAACCTGCTTTTTACAAACCGGACACTATTAATGATATTGCTTTTTATCGAAATCAACTGTGACGAATTCTCGATGATCAGAAAGAATCCGGCAAATAACAGGTAGAAATACGGGATCATACCTATCACAAACAGGATACTGTTTGTTTGACCGAAAAACATGGGAAAAATCATGACTGCAAATTGAATGCAGGAAATAGCTACAGCTGACGCAAAAAACCTCTGCAAAAACAACTGAATAGTAGCCAAGGGGAAGACGCGTCCATGCAAGTAAATAGTGGGCAACATCAATATGACTATCAAATCCAGAAAACTCCCATGAAAAAATTCTATCAATGGCAATGCCCTGGTGCTGAGGGTTATCAGCAGAATAAATGGGATGAACGTAATTATTGATACAACAATAATATTGACGAAATGTCGGACATAAAATTGAAGACTTTTTGTGAAAATTCCCCAGAAAAAAACAGGGAAATCAAAGTCCTGGGCTGAAGCTGTGGGCATAGTTGAATAGGTTTGATACTGGTGGATATTTAAAAATGATGCTGAATTATGATCGTTTGCTATAAAAAAGCATGCCTTATGAAAATCAGCGTTTAATTGTTTTCCAGGGCTCTTAAAGATCCTGAAGGTCAATGTCCACGGATACCATTTAACACATTTATCAGTCAATTTGTTAGCTCAGCCCTTACCAATCAATGATTGGGTGAACTTATTTTTAAACAACAATTCGACTGCATTTACAATCAAAAGGAAACCCATATGGCAGGTGAAGATAACACTGTTAAAATTGTTTCAGCAGAATATGTAAAGAGCTTCACCCGTATTCAGGCACTGGATCTGGACGCGTTGCCTGCAATTGCTTTTATTGGAAGATCCAATGTGGGGAAATCCAGTCTTATCAATAGCTTGCTAAACAGGAAAAAGTTGGTAAAAACCAGTTCAACTCCCGGTAAAACACAATTGATCAACTATTTTCTGATCAATGGCCAATTCTATTTCATTGATCTGCCCGGCTACGGTTTTGCCAAGGTTCCGGCCGATGTTAAGAATCAATGGCAAAAGATGATCACTGATTTCCTGGTACATTGCCCCAATTTAAGAATGATTGTGCAATTGGTAGATATTCGGCACAAACCAAGCAGCGAAGATAAGGCATTTCAATATCTGGTTAAGGATACCGAGATTCCCTGCCTGGTTGTTGCCAACAAGGAGGATAAACTAAAAAAGAATCAAATCGGAAAGGCGAAAAAAGAAATCAGGCAGGTGCTGGATTTGAATGCTGCACCACTTACTCACTCAGCTCTGAAAAAGACAGGCAGGGTGGAAATCTGGAAAGTACTGGCGGACAAAATTGCATTGGCTCATTGATCAGCCAGATCAGGACCAGTATGAATATTGCATCTTTCCCGAGGCTCTGTTCCGGCAACAAAATGCCTGGTCTCAACTTCATGCAGCGGGCAATACTCTGTTGCTCTTTTTCCTGACACATTACAAATATCCAATACCATTTCAGAATCGGAATGGATGTCGCAATATTCGGAAGGCGGATCGTCAGTATCCAACGAATACCAGTTTTTGTTCGGACACCAGGCCGTTGCCATTTTGCCTGACTGATCGCAAATGAGATACTCCTCGAAACCTTCATTTATGGGGAAATCTTTTTGGATCAAGGGTTTTGGCAGGGAATTCATGTAAGCTTTCCAGAGTCTGGCCGGGCTTCTGCCACCCACTTCATCTTCCATGGGTTCATTGTCGTCGTTTCCAACCCAGAAACCGGTGACCAGGTCCGCTGTATATCCAACGTACCAGGCGTCCCTGTTGTTATCACTGGTGCCGGTTTTTCCTCCGGAGACTCTGCCAATTTTCGCGGCGGTCCCTGTTCCAAGATTCACAACGTCCTGCAAAAGTCGATTCATTTGAAACGCTGTATTTGGAGATAACACACGGATCTCCGGCTTGGGTGAATACTTTTCCAGCATCTTGCCCTGGTTGTCTGCTATCTTTAGCACAAATACCGGTTCTGCACGAAAACCTTGATTGGCAAACACGGTGTAAGCATCAGTCAGATTCAACAGGGTGGTTTCGCCGCAGCCAAGGGCAAGACAAAGCCCTCTGTCGCCCGGAAGGTCAATTCCGAACAATCTTGCCGTGGGGACAAGTTTGCTGATGCCGATGTCGTTTAAAATCTGAACACTAACAACATTGTTGGAAGTTCTTAGGGCATAAGCCACAGTTATTTGGCCCAGGTGTTCACCTGAAAAATTACCCGGTTCGTAAATTTCAAAGTCATCTTCAGTTGCCCTGGTATATTGAGTTGGCTCATCCCAATAAATATCAGTCGGTTTGATGCCTTCAACAAGCGCTGTTGAATAGAGAATGGGTTTAAAGCTGGAGCCGGGCTGTCTTTTCGCCTGGGTGACTCGGTTAAATTCACTTTTAAAAAAATCAACGCCTCCCACCAACGCTTTCACAAAACCTGTGCTGGGATCGATACTGACTCCTGCGACCTCTTCAAAACTTCGGGGTTTGGTCAATCTGTTTTGAATAACTTTCTCCATGGCCAACTGATGCTGGGCATCCAAAGTGGTATAAATATGCAAGCCACCGCCGTAGACTGCGTTATGACCATATTTACGTTTTAGTTTTTGCAAGACATGACTGACAAAATAAGGTGCTATCTGCAGACCTGACTTTTTCCGTTCCCTGATTATTAAACGTTCATTAACGGCTGCCTTGTATTCTTCCCCACTTATCCAATCCAATGCCCTCAACCGTTTTAAAACCAGCACCTGCCTTTCCCTGGTTTTCTTGAGGTTAACAAAGGGAGAGTATCCTTCGGGTTTTTTTATCAATCCTGCGATGAAAGCGGCCTCAGCGATACTTAAATCTTCAGTGGTTTTGTGGAAATAGTTTAACGAGGCGTTTTCGACTCCGTAATTTCGATGTCCCAGATAGACCTTGTTTAAATAAAACTCCAGTATTTCAGCCTTGGAGTATTCCATTTCCAGGGCAATAGCCATGAAAAGTTCCTTAATTTTTCTTTTTAAGGTCTGCTCTGGTGACAGCAGGGTCAGTTTCACCAATTGTTGAGTGATCGTGCTTGCTCCCTGCACAGCAGTATTTGGCTTCAAATTCCTGAAAACCACGGCCACAATACGAATCGGATCAAACCCGAAATGGTGAAAAAACCTGGAGTCTTCGATGGCAACTACAGCTTTTTGCAGGTTGCGGCTGACATGAGACAAGGAAACATACTTCCTGTCCTGATCACCGCGGGTCACATAGAAAGGGCGTCTGTCTATATCGTAGAAGACAGTATTAATGTTTTCTTTGGCTTGGATTTGCTTGAAACGTTTGACGATGGATGCCTTAAAGAACAGGAAAGCAATAAAAAGGATTATAGTAACAACTAAGATAGCTATCCCGCTGATAATAAGGGGCTTTTTTCTGGTGATGTTTCGGCCAAATAGCAAGGGCATGTCGATGCTAGTTTTTCTGGGGGATCAATTGTGTCTGATTTGAGAATTGTAGACACTGTAGAGGGATCAAGTCAACCTGCGACTTGATGGTACCCATCGGGAGAAGATAATCCCGATGGGCTAATTAGTGAGGTTTGGATTAACCTACTTTTTCTTTTTGCTCGATTCCGTACTGATAACCTTTTTCGAAAGCGGCAAAATTAAGCTTTTCTGTTCCCTTCGGAATAGATGCTTCAACAGCTTTGCGTGCAGTCTCTTCGGAGACTAAGCCGGTAACAGCACAGAGAAAACCGTACATAACGATGTTCAGTACGATCTTTCTTCCAATTTCTTCTGCAAATCTGGTAGCTGGGCATTTGAAAACTTTGATACTGGGGTCAATGTCGCCAACGTCTACCAAGTCTTCTTCTACAACCAGGATACCACCTTTTTTCAAACCACCGATGTATTTGTCATACGCACCTTTACTCATTGCAAGCAATACATCCGGGGTGAAAACATTCGGATACAGAATCGGTTCGTCAGAAAGAATAACAGCACAGGATGCAGCACCACCACGTGCTTCAGGTCCGAAATCCTGCGTTAGAGTTGCAAATGCATCATCAAATATGGACTTGGCACGTCCCAGGATCATTCCTGCAAGTATAACTCCCTGTCCGCCAAATCCGCCTAGCCTAACTTCTTGTGTTGTCATGAATTATCTCCATTAATTAAGCGAATTTTTGAATTTCGGCAAAGATCTCTTCCGGATCATGTACTTCACCACAAGGGCTGCCGACTAGACCGGTTTTACAATGTTTGTTAGCGAACCTGTCCATTTCGAGATACATCTGGCCATAGTTCAACTCAACCATGATCATTGAATTTACTTTTTGTGCCAGAGTGTCGATTACTTTGTCAGGGAAAGGCCAGCAGGTGATCAGTCTGAGCAGACCAACCTTGATACCTTTTTCTCGAGCCATTTCCATGGCTTTGTAAGCCATTCTGAAAGAAATACCATAGGATACCAACGCGATGTCAGCATCTTCCATCATGTATTCTTCAACACGGGTCAGTTTATCAACGTTTCTGGTAATCTTACCCATGAGGTTTTCCATCATTTCCTGCTGAACTTCCTGAGTCAGCACAGGGTATCCTCTTTCGTCATGAGTCAAACCTGTAATATGGTAATGGTGTCCCATTCCGGCCTTACTCATCAGGGGGATTCCATTGGCTTCACGTTTGTAGGGCAGGTACTTTTCTGAACCTGTGTAATACTGTCTTTCAACTACGTCGATTTGGTCAGCTTCAGGGATGACTACTTTTTCTGTCATGTGACCAACCATTTCATCTGACATCAAAAATACAGGTGTTCTGTACTCTTCAGACAGGTTGAAACAATCAACGGTAAAATCAAAACAGTCCTGAGGTGAACTTGGTGCCAGAGCGATAACTTCGTAATCACCATGAGAACCCCATTTAGCCTGCATCATATCAGCCTGGCCAACTTTAGTTGGAAGACCGGTTGAAGGACCTGTACGCTGTACGTTTACGAACACACATGGTGTTTCCGTAATGGCTGCCAAGCCAATGTTTTCCATCATCAGTGAAAAACCAGGACCAGAGGTAACAGTCATCGCCTTTCGACCTGACCAGGCACCGCCCTGCAGACAGATACAAGCAGCGATTTCATCTTCCATTTGCACGAACATTCCTCCAACCCGAGGAAATCGTGACGAAATTCTTTCAACAATTTCAGTTGAAGGGGTAATAGGATATCCAGCGGCAAAAGTACATCCAGCTGCAATAGCCCCTTCAGTTGCAGCATGGTTCCCATTCATAAAATGGTTGCCGGTAAGCACTCGTTTAGGATCAGCTTTCACTTGTTGCTCCTTATTGAATTATTATTATTTTAATAAGCGTTAAGATTAGCCTGGTACCGGCCATCCAGCGTATTTATCACCCAGTTTAGCCTTGTGCTGTTCGTCCATCGCATCCAGCAGAGACAGTCTGTCAGTCCTATCTACGAAATTACCGATCAGGATTTTATCCTGGAAGGAAATATCAGCATCAGCTGTGGTGTGTTCTTTTTTCTTGTATCGAACAGAAGCTTCCTTGTAGAACTTCATGGAGTCAAGACCATCGCCAAGTTTATTTCGTCGTCCATAAAGTGTTGGGCAGGGTGAAATCGCTTCAACAAATGAAAAACCTTTTTTGCCTAAAGCGGCTTTGATTGAATTTTGCAGGTGTCTTACATGGTAAGTTGTCCATCTGGATACATACTCAGCACCGCAACTTTCAGCAATAAAGGGCAGGTTAAATGGTTTGTCGTAAGCACCATAAGGAGTTGTAATAGCAATCGCTGTTTCTGGTGTTGTGGGAGCCACCTGACCACCTGTCATACCATAAATGAAGTTGTTGATACAGATAACTGTCATGTTGGCATTTCGTCGGGCTGCATGAAAAAAGTGGTTTCCTCCGATGGCGGTTAAATCACCATCACCGCTGACAACAATAACCTTTTGCTCAGGGTCTGCAAGAGCTAAACCTGTTGCAAAAGCTATCGCTCGACCATGAGTTGTATGGTAAGAATCTACATCGACATATCCGGCTACACGGCCTGAACATCCGATACCGGATACGATCTGAGTTTTATCTCTATCGATACCGGCATCAACCAATGCTTTGGTTAGGCAGTTTACTACAGTACCGATTCCACACCCTGGACACCAGATATGCGGCATGCGATCCATTCTTAAAAAGTCGTCTGAAATATGTGCGCTCTTTTTGTGGTTATCGGACGCAGCCCAAATTGCAAACTCAGGACATACCATTTCGCACATGTCACAATAAGTACATGTTTCAGGTCTTGCAACGACCGGTGGATGGTACCCCTTCGAGTTGAATTCGTCTGACATTTCAAGTGTATCCTTCGGGCAAAATTCCACGCAGAATGCACACCCCTTACATCTCTCGGCATCTATCTCAAGGCGCCACTCCTTGGGGTCCTTCTTTTTTGATTTTTTTTCTTCAGCCATTAGCTTCTGCTACCTCTATATGGATTAAAAAATCTGATTTCAGCTTATAATGTGAGAATCAATATACCAATCGAATTACATAGCAAGGATGATTGCAAAAAAATCGATATATAGCATTGATACAGAACATATATGATTTTACATCGGTTTTGGTGTTGAATTCCGAGATTCGGCGTTTAACAGTCGATTAGGCACGTTAAGCCCAAAATAAACCGAACTTTTATTCGGTTTTCGGGGATAAAAATATGCTGATAGTTGATAAACAGCAATCTATTTCCGGAAAGTTAGCTGATTGTTTGACAGAAGAAGTAGCTGGTGACGGTTGGTTTTTTTTTGGCGACTAGCAAAACAGCAGCTGAAGGGTGAATAGTCTTGAGAAAGAGTCAACTAAAATTCTAATTGCTAGTCGGCAAAAAACGATGTATTGAATGTGTATAGCCTCAAACAAGAATCGATCTTCTACAGGGATGACATGAAAAGACTGACAGGATTGCTTACAGACCCCATTTACCAGGATCACGATACAGGGCAACACCCTGAAAATTCAAATCGCTTAAAAGTTATTCTTGAAGAGCTTCAATCCAGTGATATTTGGGATCAATTGGAAAAAATCTCTGCAGAAAAGGCCGAACGATCAATAATAGAGCTGATCCATGACGCTGACTATATAGATTCCATTGAACGGGAAATAAAATCCGGAGCTCCGTTTGTTGGCACAATGGATTGTATGGTTTGCCCCAAAACATTCGAAGTTGCAGAGCAGGCGGTTGGAGGTGCTTTGAACCTTGTGAAAAAAGTTGAATCCGGTGAATTGAAAAACGGCTTTGCCCTGGTCAGACCTCCCGGGCACCATGCCGAAAGAAAGCAGGCACTGGGGTTCTGCTATTTCAACAATATTGCGATTTGCGCAGAGTACCTGATTAAACACAAGAATTATGAGCGAATTCTAATTATGGATTTTGATGTGCACCATGGAAATGGTACACAACACAGTTTTGAATCCAGGAAGGATGTGTTTTACTGCAGTATCCATGAGAATCCCACAGTCTGCTATCCCGGAACCGGTTTTGAAACCGAGGTCGGATATGGCGAAGGCAAGGGTTACACCTTGAATGTTCCCATGAGAAGCTTTTCAGGTGATGAACGCTATTTGGAGGAGTTACACAATACATTTATTCCAGCCTGGGCCAAGTACAAACCCGATTTTGTATTGATCTCAGCCGGTTACGACGCCCATAAAGATGATCCCCTGGCACGCATAAATATTACAAACGAAACCTACCGTGCTTATACCAGGGCATTGTGTGATATTGCAGCTGAATATAGTGATGGCAAACTGGTAAGCTTTCTGGAAGGCGGATATAATCTGGAAGTTATTCCGGGATTGGTGCATTCCCATATGAGAATTCAACTTGAAGCTGCTGCAACCCTCTAAATAGTTCTCCAAAGGAGGATGATACAATCCTCCTGATTCTACCCCGTATCCATTTCTCTTCGAAGCAAGTTTCGCTTCCCATGATCAGAATGACATTCCGGCTAGTTTCTCCTAACTACATGACATTGGAACTTAGCCACCCCTTATTCGTGATGGTATTTGATATTATTTAGAATGGTAAAAGCGCGGTAGATTTGCTCAATCAGCAGTAACCTGATCATTTGATGAGTAAAGGTCATCTCGGAAAGGCTTAGTTTCAGGTTTGCCTTTTGCAGAATTTCTTGTGGAAGCCCATAAGCACCGCCAATGATGAAATCAATCTGGGAATGCCCTGAGTTGGCAATAGATTGGAATAACCCGGCAAGTTTTGGGGAGGTGTGCGTTTGCCCTTTTTCATCGCAGGCAATGGTAAAATGCCCGGGGCCAAGCGTTTTTTGCAGTCGATCGTTTTCCTCGGCGAGCCAATTATTTTTGTTGCCTTTTTTGTAAGCAGCTTCTTTTACAAAAACCCAGGAGAAAGAGCAAAATCGCTTCAGCTTTTTCTCAAAAATTTTAATACCCTCCGTTAGATAGGCATCCTGGGTTTTTCCAATACAAACAACTCTTATCTTTCTCATTCCAGGTGTGTGGTGTTGAAATCCTGATAGATCTCTTCAAGATTAAAGGTTTCCCTGGTTTCCTCAAGAAAGATATGTATGATCACCGTGTTGAAATCCATTAAGATCCATTCCCCTGAATCATAGCCTTCCACACCGATAGGCAAAATTCCCTCTTTTTTTAAGTTGAGAGAGATTTTATCGGCAATCCCCTTGGTATGAGCTGTTGACGTTCCATGGCAAACCAGAATGTAATCGGCTAATGAGGATTTCCCGTCCATATCTATCTGAACAAGATCTACGGCTTTTAGGTCAGATGCCGATTGACTGATTTTGCTGAGAGTAAAAGGTATATCCATAGGTTCCAATTCTGGTTTGCTAAATCGTTGTCTTGTAAAATGCTTCCCAAGTGTCAAATGCATTGGGGTGAAGCCAATTTTTTTGTTTAAGGATTTTCAGTGTGCTGCTCCTGATTTCCGTCGCCGAGACCATGGGAATTTCGGCCTTGACCCAATGGACGTGATCAAGCTGTTTTTTCGACTGCTCAGAAATGGGTGATTCCATGCCTTGCCTATTGAATAACAGCAATGTACATAATTCAAAAATCTTATCAGCATTGGCCCAAAGATGAAAAGAGGCGAATGCATCCTCGCCCAGGATCAGGTAGAGCTGGTGTTGAGGATACAGTTTCCTGAAGTGCTCCAATGTGTTATAGGTATAACTGGTTTTTCGCTTACTTAATTCAAAGGATGAGATCTCAACTTTACTACATTCGGAAAAGGTTTCAGCAAGCATTTTAAGTCGGATATGTTCCGGGATGGAAGGCAGGTTTTCTTTTAGAGGATTTTTATAAGCCGGGACCACAATGATCTTTGATAACTCGAATTGAAGATCCACTTGCCGGACAATCTCAAAGTGTCCAAAATGCACAGGATTAAAACTCCCGCCATAAATTGCAATAGCCATCTTTTGCTATGGTTGCTCTTATTGTGGTGTCAATTTTGCTTTGCTGAAGGCAACGCCAAAAACCAGTTTGTTAACAACATCAAAAAAATATCATGGCATGGTATTCTATAATTCCGGAAGCATATGCAGTCAATAAAAACATTGATGTGTCAATGTTTTCTGTAAGAAGTTCGGGAGCCTCTGATACAAGTGCGTTTATATACATTGGAATCGGCTTGGCGGTTTTTATTGTCCTGATTTTTGTTTATCGCTGGGCTAATCTGGCACGAATAAAGCGTTCCAATAAGCGTTACTTGCAAAAGCGGGCGAAAGCCCAACAACAAGAGATTGAGCTTTCTGAAGATGCCAGCTACCGCCTTGTTGCCCTGGCAAAAGCAGCAAAAGCCAACCCGGAGAAAATGCTGGGGAGTAATCTCGCTTTTGAAAAAGCCGTGGAAAAACTCAAAAGAAACTCACCAACTGATCCCATGTTAATGAAAATACCGGCATTACGGGAAGATCTCGGTTATATATTTTTTAACAGAAGAGCCCAGTTTGTCTGCACCCAGATGCTTCAGACAGGTCAAAAACTTCGGGTTGGTGTGAAATTCAAAGGAAAAAGTCATTCCTATGTGGGGACGATTCTAAACACCACAGAAGATGAATTCTGGGTAAAACCTCCCACAGTCAAGGGTAAAGTCGTAAATCTTTCCAAGTTCAAGACTTTTGAATTTAGCATTTTTCGCAAGAACGACGGGGAATATCGCTTTCCTTCGCAGCTGAAAGCTCAAATCACAACCCCCATGAATGCTCTGGTGATGAAGCATGTTAACAAAATCAAAAAGCTTCATATCAGGGAACATGAGCGATACAAGCTGCAATTTAAACGCAAATTTTATTTTCTTACCAGCGGACGGAAACCAACAATGGTCAGTGATCCTTCAGCCCACGAATTCTGCGCCGGAACCGTTTTGGACATCAGTATTGGTGGTATGAAATTCGTTACCGACAGTCTCCCGGAGAAGGTGTCTGAGGGAATTTACGTGGTATTCAAACTTGAAGAGGCCAAAATTAAAAACGAGATCCATGCTGAAATTGTAAAACTATCCGGTGACACCAGTCAGGCTTATGTCCATCTGCAATTTCAAAACTTATCCGAATTAAATCGACTTTATTTACAAAAATTTATTGCGAGCAAAAATCCGATCAAAGTATAGAAGTTAAGCTTATATCCAAGGATTGGATATAACATGAGATATGGAAATGTTATGAAAACCTCAATGTATATTCGTTTTATTAGCATGGTGATAGCAGTGCTGATGACGGTGTTCAGCACTGCCTGTACCAGGAAAGTGAACGATCCCAAGGTGCTGGTCAAGTATTACCAGCGCAATTATCCCAAAGCCGGCAACGTCCATTCAACAACTTCAAAAAAGATTCAAAAGGTCAAACGAACATTCTGGAAAGATGATGATACAGAAAGACCACTAGATCTCTCGCTTGTTCGAACCGGGGTGAAAGAAACCGACCGCTTGCAAAACTCTCCAAAACATCAGCAACCGATGATGGAAGAAACCTTGTCGCCGCCGATCAGCCATTACGCCGCAGAAGAGGAAGTTAACGGCCAAAACACATCCTCGATGATCGAAGACAAGATCTATAATCTGATCGAGGATTCATATAAAAGAAGGGACTACAATCAGTTTATTAAACTGTACTCCCTGTTTGTGGAATCATTCCCTCACAGCAGTCAAAAGGCGTTATTGGATGAACGACGTCAATCTTTTTTCTATCGAGAAGATATCAAAGAGGATAAATTCAAGGGAGCTTTGTTGGAGGTTTCCTATCCCGGTGCAAAAACCTTTGAGGAGTTGGGGCTTTATTTTGAAAAACTTAAGGACAGGGGAATAAGATCAATTCAGATCAGAGTGGTCCAGTTTAAGGGAACACCAGTCTTTCTGTTTGCAGTTCCACAAAAAGGCGCTGGTTACTATTTTGCCAATTCCAACAATTTGATAGTGGACAACATCCTGGAAGATATCACCAAAATGGCTCATGATAACGGGCTGAAGGTTTATGCTTCATTTCCGCTTCGCCATCATCCGAGGTTGAATGACGGGGCAGATTTTATTATGGACGAATCCTGGAATATTTTTCAGAACAAAACAGCCACAAATTCCAAGCTTGACCTTCTCAATCCCGATAGTCGGAGTTATTTGTTATCTCTCGTTAGGGATCTGGTGAAGTTCAAAATTGACGGATTGGTGCTCAAAGATGATTTCACCTATGCGATCAACGAGGGGTTTTCCGACGTGGCAAGGGATCGCTATCTGACCGCAACCGGTTTGCCCCTGGCATTCAACAGGATGTTTATTCCGGTACAAGCCAAACACAGCGATCAATATGAAATCCTTACAAGTCCTGAATTCCAGGATGTAGCCTTATGGAGAGCAGGGCAGATCACACAACTCCTTTGGGATATTGTGGAATTTGCAAAGTCCGAGAGAGAGGATTTTCATGTTGGTATTGAGGTTACACCGGAGTTGCTGCTGGAAAAATATGACCCTTTAAAATGGTATTCTACAGGGTTGCCTTATATGAAAGACCTCAATGTGGATTTCTTTGTTTTAAAGTGGCGTCGATTTAACTCCGGGAGAGAAGCAGATCCTGAAGACTACGCCATGGCTGTCAATCAGTTGCGAAAAGTCGTATCTTCCAGAAAGGAAATCTTTCTTAAAATTCCATTGAGCCAAGTCACCAAAAATATCATTGAACTAAATCGCAAGATAGATTCCCACAGTGAATTTCAGGATGAATACCCCGGGATCAAGTTTGCGGTGGGGCCAGTCGACAGGATTGAAAGACTGGACATTGTCAATTAATGACAAACAAAGAGAAAAGGGGCTTCGGCCCCTTTCTCTTTCTATTGTATAAGCTGATTAAGCTTGAACATCGGCAATAACACGGCCAGAACAATAAATCCAACCATCAGTGCCATCCCCAGAATCATCAAAGGCTCCAGCAAAGCGACCGACTTTTCTATGGTGCGTTTTACTTCTTTCTCCTGAATCAGAGCAATCCTGCCCAACATCTGGTCTAGCTGGCTACTCTCCTCGCCGACCCGGATCATCTGGATGACTGACATAGGAAATTCCTCCGTTTTTCTAAGCGCATGAGAAAGGTCCAACCCCTTTTTGGTGATATCCACGATTATCTGCTCAAATTTGCTTTCAAACACCAGATTGGCAACGACATATTTTACAATGTCCAGGGATTGCTTAAGGGTGACACCACTCGAAAGCAATGTTCCCAGTGTCTCAGTAAATCTAAAGACAACGATTTTTCTAATCAGTGAACCCAGCACCGGAATTTTCAGTAAAGCAGAATCAATTACCAATTTACCTTTACGGGTTTTCGAAAATCGATATCCTGCAAAAACTGCTAAAACCAAGGCAATGACCAGTTGGAGCCAGTAATCGGTAACAAATCCACTGGTTCCAAGCACCATACGGGTTGGCAAAGGCAGATCCGTATCAAATTGTTCGAAAATGGGAACGATCCTGGGAATGATAAACACAATCATAAAAGAAACAATACCAAGACCCATTAAGCTCATGATGATTGGATAGATCATAGCTCCCTGGATTTTGGAAACAAGTTCTTCGTTTTCTTCCCTGGAATCGGCTAATTGGCTTAGCACCTTCCCCAGTGTGCCTCCGGCTTCTCCCGCACGAACCATAGCCACATACATATTTGGGAACAGGTTTGTATGGTCCTGCAAGGCGTTAGCCAGCGAACTTCCTTCTGTGATTTTGGCTTTTACATCGGAAAGTGTTGCCTGAAAGGAAGCATTGTCAGCTTCCTCCACCAGGATCTCCAACGCTTTGTCATAGGGAATGCCGGTCGAGACCAGCACAGAAAGCTGTCTTGTAAAGGCTGTGATAACTTTGGATGGAATCGAAGTCCGGACCGACTTCTTGATAGCTTTTGATTTGGCGCTGGTCTTGGTTTTTGAGCTGGATATTGACAGGGGATGCAATCCCTTGGCTCTGAGTTTGGAAGTTGCCTGGTTTAGTGAGTTTGCATCGACTTTGCCTTTTTCTGTACGACCCTTTTTATCAACTGCCCGGTATTCAAAAATTGCCATAAACCCCAGTGGATTACGTGCTGTCAAATTGTCTGTGAGAACTTCACCCGGGGTTTATCTTCTCGTTTTAAATAGGCATCAAAAACCATGCAAATATTCCGAACCAGGATTTTTCCATGATCGATAACACGGATACTTTTTGTATCCAGAGTTAGCAACCCGTCATCGATCAATCCGTTCAATTGCTTGATCTCTTCCTTGAAATAATCCTGAAAATTCACCCCGAATGATTCGTAAAATTCTTTAAAATCAAGATAAAAATGACAGATCAGTTTGAGAATTGTCCACTTTCTCATGCGATCGTCATCGCTTAATTCAATGCCGCGGCTTCCGGAAAGATTTGATTCGGAGATTTGTTGTTTATAGGTTTTTAACTTGTGTGCATTTTGAATGAAATGCCCGTTGAATTCACTGATTGAAGTAACTCCAATACCGAGCAGGTCCACTCCGGATTTTGGCGTATAACCCATGAAATTGCGATGTAATGTCCGGTTTTCCTGCGCAATGCTTAACTCATCCTCAGGCAGGGAGAAGTGATCCATTCCAATATAATTGTACCCTGCCTCACAAAATCGATTAATGCTATCCAGCAGGATTGTCATCTTTGTTTTTGGCGAAGGAAGGGTTTCCGGTTTAATCTTCCTTTGATGAATCATTCTTTCCGGGAGATACCCGAAGTTGTAAACGGCAAGGCGATCCGGTTTCATATCCAGGACTCGATCAACCGTTCTCGCAAAGCTTTCAACTGTCTGAAAGGGCAAGCCGTAGATTAAATCGAAGTTGATCCCTTTGATTCCAATTTTTCGAGCTGTTTCCAAATGTTCCAGGGTAACTTCAGCACTTTGAACACGTTGCACGGCATTCTGGACCTTTGCATCCAAATCCTGGACCCCCAGGCTTAACCGGTTGATTCCCAGGTCTGCCAGAAATTCAAGTTGTTGAAGGCGTGTACTGCAAGGATCTATTTCAATTCCGATTTCAGTATCATCAACAAATTCAAATCTTTTTCGTAAGCGGTCCATGATGCTTTGAAACTCTTCATCCAAGAGGAAATTTGGTGTACCACCCCCAAAATGAAGTTGTTTGACTGTTTTGTTCCCTGTCCTACTGTCAGCCAGAGCATCGATCTCGTTCAAAAGATAGGGAATATAGTCACCGGAAGCGCTTTGTTGACGGGTAATGGTCACATTGCAGCCGCAATAGAGACAACGGTCTCTGCAAAAGGGGATATGTATATATAGTGAAACCGCTTGCTCGTTGTCACTGTTTGCCTTTAACCAGGCTTGATGGGTTTCGCGATCAATCTCATGCCACATGGGCGCAGTTGGGTACGAGGTATACCTTGGACCGATTATCGCGTATTTTTCTAAAAGCTCGTCGGAAATATGAAACATGGAACTCAATCTAAGTGACCCGAATAAATCGGGCCGGGCTGCAGGATGACAGCCACTGGATACAATTTATCTTACGGGCTGTCGGGTATTTTGAAAACACTAGAAAAGGGAACGACCTTCCGGCTTGGCAAATACAGTTTGACCTTTCATTACCTTATCTCTGTCTCTTTCAGCGATGAAAACCCATGATTCGTCTTCCATCACTTCCATCACTTTAACCGATGCCAATGCTAAAGGGGAATAGGAAACGGTTCTTCGGGAAAGACCCATCACGATTTCATTTTTCACCGTCCTTTGCCGGACTAAAAATTCCCTGCCGTTTTTGACACCAAGGCTCCTGCCTATAGAGATTTTAGCGTATTGACGATCTCCTCTTGTTTCAAGGATATAGGCTCTTAACGGAAAATACTGTTGAACCAGTTTTTTCAAGTCAGCTTCTGATCCCACCGGATCCTGGGAATCGTAAGCAAAATCCTGTTTGAAAATCACCTGCCCGCTGTCAGTGGTGAAAATGGTGAAATTCACATTGGCTACAAACTGGTCAATGCTTTCTACAATCTGGCTTTCACTGATCGAGATCTGAACCTGGCTGACAAAATTAGCGCCCAGGGTTGTTCCTAATTGAATGGCGTCGGCAACATTGCTAGCCATGAACCTTCGATTTGCGTCACTTGCCAGCAGTTCATCCACTTTTTTCATGGGAATGGCAGAAAAGTTGGCGTTCTTTTCAAAGGAACGATGGACGAATTTCATCACTGTGCTCAGTCTTGGCTCTGTGACTGTTGGGTCCTTAAATGTAATCAGGGAAAGCAACAGATAGGGGGAGGCAGACAATTCTTCACTGGTTGGGGGAAAGGCAGATTGTTGTTTATCCCTGTCCGTAATGTCCAGAGTAAGAGGATCAACATATCTAGGGACACAACTACTAAAAACCAGCAGAAGAGAGGCAAAACAAACCAATACCTTTATATTAGGAACAGATGATCGTTTAAGGGATTGCTCTTTTGTCGATTTCATAGATTTCCATTTTATATGGGTTGCGCTCTTAAGGGAACACATCGTGTGAGCTTTGTATCGTTGGAGTCATCGCTGAAACATCCCGATTATAGCCAAAGCGATGAGGAAAAGATAGGGGCAGAGGGGAGTGATGGTAATTGATACGTCGAACAAATCGTCGCCAAAACGATCATGTCCGGTTATGAATCAAAAGGTTGGCCCTCGTTTTCATATAATTAATGAGTGCTGTTGCTTTCTTATGGGATTTTCATTAAACTCGAATCTCTTCAAATCAACGATAAAACAAGCTGCCGTTGCCGATCAGAAGATGGAAACGGTAAGGAAAATCAAGGCTGAAAAGCAAGTATGAAAACTGGTATTCATACACATAAATTAACTGTCGGGAGATAAACATGTGGGACTCAGATCGAAGCAAGGCAATCGAATCAGCAATTTCCCAAATTGATCGTCAATTTGGGAAAGGTTCGATTATGAGAATGGACGATGGCTCAGCGCAAAACGTGCCGGTCGTTCGATCGGGAATAATCGGATTGGATGTGGCGCTTGGTGCTGGCGGATTTCCCATGGGAAGAATTATCGAAATCTTCGGTCCGGAATCATCAGGAAAAACAACCCTGGCACTGCATGTGGTTTCCGAAGTTCAAAAAAAAGGTGGGGTTGCAGCTTTTGTGGATGCCGAGCACGCCCTAGATGTGGTCTATGCAAAAAAACTGGGAGTCAACACCGAAGATCTTCTTATTTCCCAACCCGATTTCGGTGAGCAGGCTTTGGAAATTACAGATATCCTTGTGCGTAGCGGCGGTATCGATATCGTTGTCGTGGATTCAGTAGCGGCTTTGGTTCCCAGGGCTGAAATAAATGGTGAAATGGGAGATGCCCACGTTGGACTTCAGGCCAGGCTTATGTCCCAGGCCTTAAGAAAGCTTACCGGTACACTCTCCAAATCCAAGTGCATGATCATCTTCATCAACCAGCTCAGGCATAAAATCGGCGTGATGTATGGAAATCCGGAAGTAACCACCGGTGGTAATGCCTTGAAATTCTATTCATCCGTACGGGTCGATATCAGAAGAATCAGTGATATTAAACAGGGTGATAATATTCTGGGTAACAGAACCCGAATCAAGATAGTTAAAAACAAGGTCGCTCCCCCTTTTAAAATCATCGAACTGGATATCATGTTCGGAGAAGGTATCTCCAAACTTGGTTCCTTGTTGGATTTGGCCGTAGAGTGCGGCGTTATTAAAAAGAGCGGCAGCTGGTATTCTTACGGTGAAGAAAGGCTTGGCCAGGGCCGTGAGAATTCAAAAGAATTTCTGCTTGAGCATGAGGACATGGTGGAAGCGATCGACAAAGCAGTTCGTGAGCATTACAACATCCCCTTTGATTCACCAAAAGAAAAACAATCCGAAGAAGAGGCGGAAGCCTAGTCCTTCCCCGGAAAACATCCAATAAAATGGGCACGTTATCAGGTGCCCTCACTTCCCAAAAATAACCATTTTGCACTTGATCTTATTAATAAGGGCGGCTATATTTGAATTTTATATTAGCACTCGACATGATTGAGTGCTAATAGGATTTGAACTTTTATTGGGAGCCCTTGAACGGAGGGGTTTTATCTTTCCTGACTGGAAGGCTCCTTGGCAATTGAATTATTAACTTAATTCTAGGATAAAGACTATGAAAATTAAACCTTTACACGATCGTGTGATTGTAAGACGTAGTGATGCGGAAGAGAAGACAGCCAGTGGAATCATCATTCCCGATACAGCTAAAGAAAAGCCTCAGGAAGGTGTTGTTGTTGCTGTTGGTACTGGAATTCGCAAAGAAGACGGTACTGTACTTCCTTTGGATGTCAAGGAAAACGACAAGGTACTGTTCGGTAAGTATGCCGGTACTGAAATCAAGATCGACGGTGAAGAATTACTGATGATGAAAGAAGACGATATTCTTGGTGTAATCGAATAATCGGTCAGGCAACTATTTTAAATTTGATAAATGAGATGGTGAGGAACGAATCACAATCCATCGGAATTTTTGAATAATCATAAACACAGGATTAAGACATGGCTAAACAAATTGTATTTAGCGACGAGAATCGAGCGAAAATGCTGAATGGTGTAAATCAGCTGGCTGATGTTGTTAAGGCTACCCTGGGACCAAAGGGAAGAAACGTATTGATCGAAAAGTCTTTTGGTGCGCCGTTGATCACTAAGGATGGAGTTACCGTAGCTAAGGAAATTGAACTGGAAGAGAAGATCGAGAACATGGGTGCTCAAATGGTTAAGGAAGTAGCCAGTAAGACATCTGATGTTGCAGGTGACGGAACAACAACAGCTACTGTTCTGGCCCAGTCAATCTACCGTGAAGGTGTAAAAAACGTGACTGCCGGTGCAAACCCAATGGATCTTAAGCGCGGAATCGACGCAGCTGTTGAAGTTGCTGTTGGCGAACTTAAAAAAGCTTCCAAGGATGTCTCGGACAACAAGGAAATCTCTCAGGTTGGTACTATCTCTGCTAACCATGATGAAACAATTGGAAACATCATTGCAGAAGCAATGGATAAGGTTGGAAAAGACGGTGTGATCACTGTTGAGGAAGCTAAAGGTCTGGACACAGATCTTGACGTTGTTGAAGGGATGCAATTCGACCGCGGATATCTTTCTCCTTACTTCGTAACAGACGCTGACCGAATGGAAACCGTCCTGAAAGATCCATACCTGATTTTGATCGAGAAAAAAGTCAGCAACATGAAGGATATCCTGCCGGTTCTTGAGCAAATCGCAAAAGAAAGCAAGCCATTCCTGATCATCGCTGAAGACGTTGATGGCGAAGCTCTGGCTACACTGGTAGTAAACAAATTAAGAGGAACATTGCAGTGTTGCGCAGTTAAAGCTCCTGGTTTTGGCGACCGAAGAAAAGCCATGTTGGAAGATATTGCGATCTTGACAGGTGGTGAAGTTGTTTCTGAGGACAGAGGAATGAAAACTGAAGATCTGACAATTTCACAACTGGGAACAGCCAAAACAGTTACCATTGACAAAGACAACTGCACAATCGTTGACGGTGCCGGTGCTGATACAGATATCAAAGCAAGAGTTAATCAAATCAGAGCCCAGATCGAAGAAACTACATCCGATTATGATCGAGAAAAACTTCAGGAAAGACTGGCCAAGCTGGTTGGTGGTGTAGCTATCATTAACGTTGGTGCTGCAACAGAAATTGAAATGAAGGAAAAGAAAGCAAGAGTTGAAGATGCTCTGCATGCTACTCGGGCAGCTGTTGAAGAAGGTATCGTAGCTGGCGGTGGTGTTGCTCTGCTAAGAACCCAAGACGCAGTAAGCAAAGCTTCGGAAAAACTGGAAGGTGACCAGAAAATCGGTGCTTCAATCGTTGTCAGAGCTCTTGAAGAGCCATTAAGACAAATCGTTGCCAATGCTGGTCTGGAAGGTGCTGTAGTCATCAACGATGTTAAGGAAAAGACCGGAAACAACGGTTTTGACGCTCGAACCGAAGATTATGTTGATATGATGAAAGCAGGAATCATCGATCCTACCAAAGTAACTCGAAGCGCACTGCAAAACGCTGCTTCCGTATCCGGACTTCTGGTAACCACAGAAGCTTCTGTGGCTGAACTGCCTGCAGAAAACAAAGACGCCGGAATGCCTCCTGCTGCAATGGGCGGCGGAATGGGAGGAATGGGTGGCGGAATGCCAGGAATGATGTAAGTCTCCCCTCTTTTTAGATTGAATTAAAAGCCGGCACTGCCGGCTTTTTTTTTGCTTTTTCACATTGATCGGTCTATCATCAATCATCATAGAAAACAGGCAATAACCTTCATCGTTACAAGCCTCCTCACGATTTTAACTATGTTTTCAGGAAGTTGTGAAAATACACTTCCAGGTTAATACAGACCCTGGTTTGATTAAATATTATTACTAGTTTTATACACTTTTTTGTGTGATAATATAAGTTGATACATTCACGTCATCGACAGCGGAAGTAAAAGTGTAAAACCAGTATCACTCAACAATAACTAGATAAATCATATGTCAGATAATGCAGGTGGAATGGAGGATATGAGAGATATTCTCCACGAATTTGTGGTGGATTCCAAGGAGATGCTGGAAGATACTGAGCCCCTTTTAGTGGAATTGGAAGACAACTATGATGATGAGAAAATTAACAATATATTCAGATGTTTCCATTCTATCAAAGGAGGAGCCGGGTTTTTGAATCTTAATAACATTCAACGCCTGACTCACTCCGCAGAGACCCTCCTTGATCTTTTTCGTAAAGGCAAACTTGAATTTACTTCCGAGCATTTGGATATCATGGTTTCGGTTTGCGACCAGATAACCAGCCTACTGCTGATAGTTGATGACAAACTGACAGATGATGGATATGACGACGAAATAAACGCTATTACTACGGAAATTGAAGATGTCATAGCAGGGAAAAAACCAACTGCAAAACCCAAAAAACCGGATGCACCTGTTGCCGAAGAAGAGACAGGACAAGCACCTGATGAAGCCCCGCCAGAGGAAGAGGAATTTGAAATTCCTATCACAGATGAAATGATCCAGCAATTTCTGCAGGAAGCAGAGAGCGGATTTGAAAAAATAGAAGAAATTTTATTGATCCTGGAAAAGTTTGGATTTGAACAGAAGCTTCTGGATGATGCTTACCGTTTGATTCATAGTTTCAAGGGCAATTGCGGGTTCATGAATTTCAAGGATCTGGAAAAGATCAGTCACAAAGTGGAGACAGTTTTTGACGGAATGAAAAACAAAGACATTCCTACCAAAGAAGAAATTGTTTCCGTGTTGTTCAATGTATTGGACGTCTTGCGTAGTACTGTACACCAAATTGCTGATAGTGGCTCCCCGGCAGTTCAAAGCTGTGCCGCCGTAATGGATATGATGGACAATATCATCCCAGGACTGCCTCCGGAAAAACCTGAACCACAAGGTATTTCCCCCATCGAAGATACAGAGCTACCGACCATCCCCAAAATGGGGAAAATAACGGATCTGGACAAGACAGATAAGGATGACGGAAAGGCCGTTGCAAAATCCCTGCAAACCGATATTCGGGTAAATCTTCAAAAAGTCGATACGGTTATTAATCTCGTAGGTGAGTTAATGATTGTTAGTCAAATGATCACCAGTAACCTTTCCGGAGATTCCGAGAAGATAAATCGTTCCTCGCACCAGTTAAACAGCCTGATTACCGAGTTGCAGGACGTAGCGATGTCAATCCGCATGATTCCTCTTGCCGGCACATTCCGAAAAATGGTCCGGTTGGTGCGTGATCTCTCTAAAAAGTCAGGCAAGCAGGTCGTTTTCGAAACCAGGGGCGAAGATACCGAGTTGGATAAGACAGTAGTAGAACAAATATCCGATCCGTTGGTTCATTTGGTTCGCAACTCCATTGATCACGGTATTGAAACCCCGGCAGAACGAGAAGCAGCCGGGAAACAGGCAACCGGGAAGCTGATTATCGAAGCAAAATATGAAGGAAACGAAGTCTGGATTAACATTATCGATGATGGCCGTGGTCTGAGTAGAGACAGGATCCTGGCAAAGGCCAAGGAAAGAGGTCTGGTGGGTGATGAAGCTGACGAATGGACAGATTCCAAAATTCACAAACTGATATTTGAACCGGGATTTTCAACAGCTGAGCAGGTAACTTCCGTCTCAGGTCGCGGCGTAGGCATGGACGTAGTAAAACGAAATATCGAAAAAGTAAAAGGTCATGTTGATATCAAAAGCAATATGGGCCAGGGTAGTACGATCGGTTTAAGAATTCCGCTGACTCTCGCCATCATTGACGGCATGCTGCTCCGGGTTGGAAACGCTATTTACACAGCGCCGTTGTTGAACATTCGTGAATCGGTGCAAATCAAGCCGGACCAGGTAACCATGGTTGAAAACAAAGAAGTGGTCATGATTCGCGAACAATTGATACCGGTATTCCGGTTGCATCACTTGCACAATATCAAACCAGACCACGAGAATCTGGAAGATGGTATCTTGATAATACTGGAGCACCAGGACGAAGTTTTCGGACTCTTTGTGGATGAACTATTAGGTCAATACCAGACAGTCATTAAGGGATTATCAGACTATCTGGGAAAGGTTTCAGGTGTATCGGGATGTTCGATTTTAAGCAACGGGGAAGTGAGCTTAATCTTGGATGTCGCAGACTTGAGGCAAGAAATTACAGATAATAAACCATGATTGTAGCTTTTGTACAAACGAAAGGAGGTACAGGGAAAAGTACCTTAGCGTTAAACGTTGCCTATTCCAAATACATGCGTAAGGAGTTTCCCTCTATTGCATTGGTGGAACTTGATCCGCAGGGCACCTTAAAAAAATGGTGGAGCAGGCGTGAACAGAACGGTCATAAAAAAGAGAATATTGTTTTTCACCATATTTCCAGTGAGGATAAGGATGAAATCCTGGAAGAAATTGAAATGCTGGAAAATGAAAACGAACTTTTGATTCTGGATGTTCCGGGAGAGAGTATCGGAAAGTTTCACACCAAATTTGCTTGTGCGGTGTCCGACCTGGTGTTAATTCCCATGCGCACTTCAACAAACGATGAGGAGGCATTTGAAGATAATCTCATGCCGATTATCAAAAAGATCATCGACATCGATCAGGAGAGTAGAGACGTATTTTATATTGTTCCTTCCTTTACTCATCCATTGGCTAACAAAGCTAATGTTTTAGAATATTTCGAAGAAATAATGCCGGACTACGTACACTGTTTGCCGGCTGTTTTTTCCTTTGGTTCGGTTTTCGAAAATTTCTCCAGGGGTGGAAATAATCTGATAGAATATGGGGAATCGGTAAAAGCGAACGCCAAACTTTATGATCAGGCTAAAAAAGCTATCAATGAAGTAGAAGCAATTGCCAAAGAAATCATTCAAATCAGTTCTAATTAGGTGAATGTATGGGGCTACCAAGTAAAAAACAACTGCATAAGCATAAACGAGGCACTCGCAAAGCCTTGGACACCTTGGATGCAATGGATAAGGTCGATAGCAAAACCATTGATGATGAAGGTGTCGAAAACCTGGTTGAAAAGAAAAAGTCGAAAAAATCATCCGGAAAAGCCAAAAAGAAAACGGCAAAAAGCCGGGAAAAGGCAGTGGAACCGGATCTTCAAGAAAAGGAATCCAAAATCGAACTGGATCCCCCTGAAACTACTGACAGCATCGTAGAAGATCAAAAGGATGAGATTGTCGACGAAATTTCCGAGCAAGAACCGGAAGCCGCAGAAAAGAAAACGCTGGATTCTGCCTCAAATGAGGACCTGATACCTGAAGAAAATGAGGATAAAACCAAACCAGACAAAAAGATGATTAATCTGGATGGTCTGGAAGAGGAATCTTTTTTGGAAGAAAAGAAAGAAGCGGAACAACAATCATCGGAATCTGAAGATGCGGTCCCTGCAGCTCAAGAGACGATAGAGGATGAAAACAAGGAACTGGCAGATCAACCCGCTACTGAGGCGCCTTCAAGTTCAGAGCTCACAATTGGGGAAGATTATGAAGAAGCATTTGAGGATACCCAAAAGGATAAATACCTGACCTTTAAAATTGGCGAGGAATCGTTTGGATTTTCTATTAAGTACATCACTGAGATTATTGTAATCCATAAAATCACTGAGGTCCCTGACACACCGGCTTTTGTGCGTGGTGTGATCAACCTTCGTGGTAAAGTGATTCCGGTGATCGATGTAAGACATCGCTTCAATATGGAACTCAGGGATTATGATGATCGCACCTGCATCATCGTCGTTGAATATGAAGAGACAGCTGTCGGGCTGATAGTCGATACAGTAAACGAGGTCGCAGATATTCCGGAAAACCAGATTGATCCTCCTCCCAGGACACATTCAGGTATTGAATCCAGCTACATCATGGGAATGGGCAAAATTGGCAAAGAAGTAAACATTCTGCTTAACCTGGAGAAAGTGTTATTTGTGGATGAGATTCTGGCCAAAAGAAGAATTCTGGAAGAAGGTACATAGATAGATTATTGGTCGTATTGAATAGCAGCTAGAGTTTAAGTTTTATGGTTGATTTATCAGATTTACTACAACGATCAAAGGATGATGAAGGATTTGTTTCCCGCAATTTCATCCAGATTTCTGATGAAGAATTTGAACTGTTTCGCAGGTTTATCTATCGCAATTTTGGTATTAATTTGACGGATGCGAAACGTGCGTTGTTGATGAATCGTTTGCAAAAAATCCTCAAAAAGAAAGGATTTCGCTCTTTTAAGGAGTATTACGAATCCATTCAGAACGACAAATCGCTCTCAGAACTTAGTGAACTGATCGATGCCGTTTCCACGAATCATACTTTTTTCTTTCGTGAAAGCGCTCATTTCGATTACCTGGTGAATACATCCCTACCCGAGTTGATTCCAAAGATTACCGCCGCGGGGCACAAGGATTTGAGAGTCTGGTGTGCCGCAGCTTCAACGGGTGAAGAGCCATATGTTATTGCCATGTTAATGATGGAGTACCTGGGAGCAGATTACCGAAACTGGTCAGCAGGACTCTTGGCAACTGATATTTCAAACGACGCCCTGAACACAGCTATGCAGGGAATCTATACAGAAGAGCGAATGTCACAGGTTCCTAAAAAATACAAACACAGCTATTTCGATAAAATTGGGCCCGATCGGTATCAGGTTAAAGATCATTTAAAGCAGGAAGTTCTATACCGTCGGTTTAACCTGATGAATGAGAAATTTCCTTTCAAAAAACCGTTTCACGTTATTTTCTGTAGAAATGTGATGATCTATTTTGATCAAGCGACTCGGACCGGGCTGGTACAGCGCTTATACGATTTTACGGCGCCGGGAGGGTATCTGTTTATTGGAAACGCCGAAACGCTGGGCAGAAATGAGAGCCAATACACCTATATTGCTCCTTCCATTTACAAACGAACAAAATAATGACGTCTTAACCCTAATCGGTTCCACAAATTTGTGGTTTTAAGCAACAGATTGAATTTTAAGTCTTTCTCAAATTATGTCTAAAAAGATCAAAGTATTGGTAGTAGATGATTCGGCCCTGGTTCGCAATATCCTGCAATCAGGTTTGGGAATGGACCCTGAAATTGAAGTAGTAGCCACTGCAGCAGATCCTTATCAGGCAAGGGACCGCATACTTGAACTGGAACCGGACGTGTTGACATTGGACGTGGAAATGCCTCGCATGGATGGGGTGGCTTTTTTGCGTAAGCTGATGCCGCAATATCCGATCCCTGTAGTTATGGTCAGTGCCCTGACAGAAAAAGGAAAACGTATCACCATGGAGGCCCTGGAAGCTGGAGCACTTGATTTTGTGACTAAACCGGCAACAGGTATATCTCGTGGATTAAATACGATGATGGGCGAATTGATCGAAAAGGTTAAAATCGCTTCGGTCGCAGATGTTTCGCATTGGCAGGACAAAGTGATCGAACCTCCGAAATCTCGTCCTGTAACAAAAGTGTTATCGGGAAGTACCGACAAAGTGATTGTGATTGGTGCATCAACTGGGGGGACCGAGGCGATCCGCACCATGATAAAGATGTTACCGGCATCTGCACCCGGCGTGGCAATTGTACAGCACATGCCGCCTGGTTTTATTGGCGCATTTGCGGAAAGTCTGGATAAACAAAGCGCAATGAATGTCAAAGAAGCGGAAAATGGCGATCGGGTAATGACTGGCCGCGTGTTAATTGCACCAGGCGGAAAGCAGATGAAGATACTTCGATCCGGTGGAATATACCAGGTGAAGATCTTTGATGGTGAAAAAGTAAACGGCCACTGTCCGTCTGTCAGTGTGTTGATGAATTCAGCAGCCGAATATGTTGGAGATAACGCGATAGGTGTTATGTTAACCGGTATGGGAAGCGATGGTGCCGATGGTCTTCTTTCCATGCGAAAAGCTGGTGCACGAACTTTCGGTCAGGACGAAAAAAGCTGCGTGGTATATGGTATGCCCAAAGTAGCATTTGAAAAGGGCGGCGTGGAAAAACAGGTACATATCGAAAATATGGTACCCGGTATCCTCAAAGTTCTGGATTGATACTGATTTGACTAAAATTGTTTGGACCAAAAAACCAACTTCTTGTATTACCATGGAAAAAAGTGATATGATGTTAATTAGCTAGCCAAGTTGTGGTGAAATATGATTTTGAGTGATTTTTTATAATCCCTTGGATGAATAACGCTCAAGAACCTTATGGTTGAAACATTTTAAATTCTTCAGACCGATCATATAATAGAATATTAGATGAAACAGATAAATGTAGGCATCGGTGAATATGCAGTGTCTAAAAATCCGGAAGAGAAAATCAAAACATTCGGATTGGGCTCATGTGTTGCAATAATAGTTTTGGACCCCAAAGCAAGATCGGTCGGACTTATGCACGTGGCGTTGCCTGATTCCAGTATCAATCCGGAAAAAGCCGAAAAACTGCCAGGGTATTTTGCAGACACCGGAATCCCCTTTCTCTTGGGGGAAATGGCCAAGCTCGGAAGCAACACCAGTGGACAGGGGTTGATCTTCAAATTAGTGGGAGGCGCTCAGGTAATGGACCCCAACCAAAGGTTTAATATCGGAAAACGAAATGTTATAACAATTAAAAAAATCCTTTGGAAGCACAACCTGGCTGTAGTGGCTGAAGAAGTTGGTGGCAATATCAGTAGAACCGTAGACGTAGATGCCGGAACGGGCAGGGTTACAATTTCTCAAGGTTCATAACACAACAAAGGCAACTATGAAGAAGATAATGATAGTCGACGATTCGTCAACTTCCAGGATGTTTATCAAACGTTGTATGGAAGTCGTATTGACCGATCAAGGAGAATTAGAGTTTTTTGAAGCAGGAGATGGCAAGGAAGCTCTTGGCAAACTAAAAGCCGAGCCGGCCGACATAGTTCTGATTGACCTGAATATGCCTGTCATGGACGGGGCAACACTTTTAAGATGGATGAAGGGAAGTCCAAAGCTAACCCATATTCCGGTGATTGTAATCACCAGCGTAGATAATCCGGCGAAAAGAGATGAACTCAAAGAACTGGGAGCACTGGAAGTCTTAAGCAAGCCCATTGCACCAGCCAAATTGATGCCGGTAGTAAACCAAATATTCAATGTAGAAACAGACGATTTCGGATTCTAAACAGACAATACAAGTAACCGCTAATTCATGGTATTCGAATGGCTTTATCAGATATTCTAGTTAATGCAACCTTAGAGACAATAGAGAATATGGCATTCATGGAGGTTGTCAAGTCAGACAAAACGACCCCCTACGATGAACATCTGGTCAGGTTGCGACTTGAAATCCTCATCAACAAACCTTTCCCGGGTGAGATGAGATTGGTCCTGCCCATGGACCTGGCTATTCAGTTTACAAAAAACATGTATAACCTGACGGAAGAGGAAATCACCGAGGACTTGATGAAAGATGTTCTGGGGGAATTAATCAATATCATTTCCGGCAGACTGATGGCCGATTTGATTCCGGAAGATCAGACCTTTGACCTCGGCTTGCCACTTATCGGTCCCGATGTGTTTGTCCAGGCTGAAGCATCATCGTTAGCTGTTGAATTTGATGCAGAAGGAGTACCGTTTTGGATTATTCTCTTTGGAGACGGGTTCCAGGAAAGTGCTTCCAAAATAGATCAAGCATGAACCAACCTAGGCCAGCAGGTTTTTTAGCTCCAAAACTGCACTATTAAACCTTTCAAAAAACTCTTCTCGCTTGTCTGGAATTTCACTGGCTGCTAAAGAGATTCGTATCGTTTCTTTTATCCTCTGTGGTGAAAATCCCAAAGCCAGTAAAACAGGTGATAACTTTTTGGAAGTTGCGTTACAGGCACTGCCTGTGCTGACAAAAATGCCTTGTTTGGCAAGGTGGTGAAGTAACACTTCTCCCAGAATGCCGGGAAAACCGACACTGATTATATGAGGAATGCCCTGTGGTGGAACGGCGATATCCGAATCCGGGAAAGCTTGTTTGATGGACTCTTTGAATGCCGCCGTGAATTTAGAAATATTTCCGTTGTTGAGTTCCATCTCTGAAACAGCAATCTCTGCCGCCAGTGCCATGGCAGCGACCCCAACTATGTTTTCCGTTCCGGACCTCAAGCCGTGTTCCTGGCCTCCCCCATGAATCAAGGGTTCCAAAGTCAGATTTTTGGTCATGATTAATGCTCCCGCCCCTTTCACTCCATGAAATTTATGGGAGCTAATGGAGTAGAGATCCACACCAAGATCTTCCAGATTCACAGGTATTCGGGTAAAAGCCTGAACTCCGTCGGAATGGAATACCACCTTTGGATTTATACTTCTAATTACATTTGAAATTGCTGCCAGATCCTGGATGGTGCCGATTTCGCTATTAACATGTTGAATGGAAACCAGGCTCGTATTTTGGGTCATTATTCCGGCCAGGTGCTCCAAATCCACCATTCCGGTTGCTTTGTCTATATTGACAACCCGAACAGTCGCCAATCCTTCTCTGACTAACCAATCACAAGTCTTTGCAATGGCTGCATGTTCCAATGGGGATATGACAATCTGAGGCGTTGTCTTGTTTCCGGGTCGAAAAAAACCCTTCAACGCAAGATTGTCGCTTTCTGTTCCACTCCCACAAAATACAATGCCCGCTAGAGGAACATTAAACAATCGGGCTAATGTTTTGCGGGAATCGCTTAAGACTTTTTCTGCTTCTTGGCCTGCGGGATGAACACTGGAAGGATTGCCGAAGCATGCCGCGTTTAGTCGGTTTATCTCTTCCAGAACTTTTGGATGGGGGGCTGTGGTAGCAGCATTATCCAAGTAATACATGTTGCTCTTGATAAATATAGTTAACGTTGGTTCAGGTACGTGTAGGCGTTTTTAAACAACAACAGTCCTTCTCCGTCTTCTTCCGAAAAGGTCATTCGAGTCCAGCGGGGGTGGTTGGTATAATGGTTATACGCTTCCGGGTGGGGCATCATGCCCATGATATTGCCTTTCTCATTACTGATGGCAGCGATATTGTGCCATGAACCATTGGGATTGTCCGGATATTGATCCGTGGGTTGCCCGTTTTTATCAGCATAAAACATGGCAATCTGGTTTTTGTTCACAAGATCTTTTTGAATCGCTGAATCCGTTACTACAATTCTACCTTCTCCGTGTCGTACCGGTAAATACATTTGTTCGATCCCTTGGGTAAACACATTTTGATTACTTGAATTTATCTTTAATTGAACCCAACGATCTTCAAAAATCCCTTTTTGATTCTGGGTGAGAGAAATAAGCTGACCGGTAAATGCCTGGCTTTCATCAGGCAAAAAGCCCAATTTGACCAATAGCTGGAATCCGTTGCAAATTCCCAACATCAGCTTGCCTTCATCCGCAAATTCGATCAGTTGTTCCTTTAACCCAACCGATTTCGGGGCTCCGAACTTAAACCTGTTGACTCCAACCCGGGCAGATCCCAGATAATCGCCATCCAGAAACCCACCAATAAAAACGATGAAGTCATAATCTTTTAGAGATACGGCTCCTTCCAGAAATCGCAGAGTATGCAGAATGTCAACTTGGTTAGCCCCTGATTTTTCACAGGCATAAGCGGTTTCTCGTTCACAATTTAAACCCATTCCGGAAAGAATCAGTGTTTTTTTATTCATGTCGGGATTTGGCAAGCGGTTTTGGGTTAGAAACTCTAAAAAGCCTGAAGGGTACGCTCGTCAGAGTCAGGAATTTATTCTATTGTTATTCAATGACACTAAGACATCAGCCTAGCTTTATTCGAATAACATGTGAATGCCAAATTGTTTGAATCAACGGCAGAAAACAAGTGTATTGGCAGTTTGATGAATACTTTTTGAATAGGACAAGCTTGATTTCTGCAACTATAAACAACTTCATTTATGAGCATCCAAAAGCAAGACTACGGTTCGAATTTCAAAAAACAGATTTCCAAACAGACCAAGCAAAATGCTTCGCTTAAGCAACGCAAAACAGCTTATGGAAATCTGTTCTCCGAAGCATACAACACCTTCAAACAGACTATCGCCAAAGATGTACTTTCTGCAGCAAATGCAGCAGAAATAGGGAAGCTGCACACAGACTGGATGGATCAATGGATTGCATTTACCTGGTGGTTTGTGGTGGCTGAACAAAAAATGTTGATGAAAGATGCCTTGAAAACCGGCATGCAAAAAAAGGCTTACCTGGAAAAGACTATTCCGTCGAAATTGATAAAACATAAAGAAATTACCCACCTGCTTACCGATGTCGAGGATCAGTCTGTTGGAATGGACCCTGCTGAAAAATCATACTACACCAATCAGTTGAAGGATCTGGAAAAAGAAATCGAGGATCTCAAGCAGGAACTTGAACTCTTGAAGGACTTGGGAGACTCAACGCAGATCAAAGAAATTCCGGAAGAAACCCTGTTGGAGCATTTTTCCATTTTTGCCAGAGGAGGCTACGGTAGAACTGAATTGACATTCTCATCAGATATCGATCTGGGGTATTGTATTGAATTAAACGATGCTTCAGGTCTGGTTGTGTTAGCCATTCAGGAATTACTGCGACGCATGGAAGACCTGTTTCAGGAAATTCCCTTGGACTCTGCATCGCAATATTTCGAATTGGGAGAGGATCTTTCCCGTTTCGGCAGAACGGATATGTTGCACACGATCCCTTCCATACTGGAAGGACGACGTATTCTTGGTAATACTTCCGTGTTAAAGAAGCTCAAAGAGGAGTTTTTGCGAATCTGTCCGCCGGAAAAAGCCATACGGTACCTGAAAAAGCAGATGGATGCCCTCAACATAAAAGGTAATGATACTCTTCACATCAAAGAAGGATACGGAGGGATCAGGCATCTCCAATATGTGCTTTGGATGGTGTTGATTGTGGAAAACAGTGAAATTAGTAATACAACGGATCTGTTGGACTATCTGACTTCAAAAAAATGGATAACGGCTCATGACCGGCAAAACTTGAGCAACATTCTTGAATTCTATTTTGATCTGAGGAATTTTATCGGCCTGTATCAATTTTATTCCGAACAACTGAAACAAGTAGATTATGATAAGGTGCTGGTCGGAAGAAAAGTCAAAAAAGACTTTTTGGACAGTACCGTGACCATGGCATATTTAAAACTCAAAAACCGGTTTGTTACGATTGATTATATGGATCGCTTCCGGCTGCACGCGGTTGCGACTGTCTCTTCCCTCGCTCAGTCGATCGTCCGTGATATGCTGAATCATACGGTAACGGAAGAATTTCCCGGGTTCAGCCTGGTTAAACATCTGGGATCAAACACAATTATAGATTTAAGACCTTTCGAAAAGAAACCACGGTCTGCCTGGAATATCAGCGAAGTTGTTGAAAGACGAAAAAAAACTTTGGAGGATATTCAAAAGGAAAGCTTTAAACAGCTGTTTGTTGATGTTGAAAATGTCTTTACTCTTTTCCTTTATATAGCCAAAACAGGGAACAAATTAAGTCGTGTCTTGCTGGATGGATTCTGTTCGATCGTTGAAGAGCTGTATAATCAGATCGATCTGGCCAAGTATCCCCAAACCAGGCAGTTTATATTTGATCTGTTTATTGCCGAGAACGCTTCAATAGCGATTCAACAAATGATGGACATAAGCTGTCCCATCAGCCGGGATGGTCATCTGATGACGTTGCTGGGGCTCTTTATTCCCGAAACCAACCAAATGCGATATCTCTTGAGAAATCTGGATGTGCATGAATTTCCAGTTTGCATCCACTCATTGAAAGCGCTTGGTCAGGTGGAAAAAGAAATTGAATCCAGTCAAAAAAACGAATCGGAACTTTGGCGTTTTGTCAGCGAGAAAGATATCTTTTCCTTGAAATGGTCGACCTTGTTTCATGATATCGGCAAGATTAATCCCTATCGGAATCACGAAAAACTGGGACCCGTCATCTCCACAGATATGCTAAAACGGCTGGGTTGGCCGGAACAGGATGAAGTAATGGAAATGGTGCGGCTTCTCATTGCCAACCATCAGTCTGTTGTTCGCTTCAGTCAGCTATCCACTTATCTGGATCTGGGAATTCTCAAGTTTTTTGAATTAGCCCAGCGTGATCCAAGAAAAGTGCTGCTGCTGTATTTAATAAACTTAAGCGATTTTAAAAGTGTCAATTCGGAAATGAGAGGGAAAGCAGCCCACCTTGAGAGCTTTTTCGAAAAAACCATGAGCATTTTGGGGGAATTCAAGCTGGATCATCTTTCAGGATCTTTAACAGATCTGGTGAACAATTACCTGGATCGTACAGTGGACGAAAAACGAACCTCGGTGCTTTTGGAACTTCTATTGAGGCAATGCTGTAACAAAAACCTGGAAGATGTCATTGTCACGCCTCTAATGAAAATGTCGGAGACAGAAGCCAGAGAACTGGGCAACCATCAGGATGAACTGGAAAACTCCCTGGTGTTCCTCAAACTAGCTGAATTAGATGAAGCCTCACTGGCCAAGCACAGGTTTAGGTTCACCCAAATCATTCAGCAGGTGATATCAGAACGGAACGTGCTTTCAATAGCAGCTCCCTTAAGTAAATCGTGGAATTGGTTTTTCACTACAATACCAAACAGATACCTGTTAAGTACCTCGGTCGAAGTCTTGTCTACACAATTACAGGATTTTGAAAGCGACCAGGACAAGAATATCCGTCTGTCATACGTCAAAGGTGAGAAAGGAGAATACGACAGCATCCTTTTTCATTTTACCGGTGATCCCGCAATACAATCCAGAATTGCCTACGCACTAAGCTGGCAAGGAGTAAATATCGAAAATGGAAAAATAAACAAGGTGATATATGCAGACAAAACAGAAGGGTTTATGGGGTATTTCAGAATATCCATGGGTGAAAAGCGGGATCGGCTTTCCAGAATTGAGCTGGAAAATGTCATTGATAATTTGATCTTGCCACCGCTGAACCCTTTACCAGTGGGCACAAAAAAGAATCTATCAACAGTGCAGATGAATTCTTTTTTGGAAAAGGAAAAAGGTTACCTGGTCAAAGAAGTCAAAAAAGACAGTTTTAAAAGAGTGTCAGCTCAGTTTGAGGCGGTCAAAATCTCACTGTTTGATGCACCGTTTGTCTATTATAAGATCCTCAGATCCTTTGAAGCCATTGGTGTAGCTCCGCAACAGGTTACCATTACAACTATTGGTAATCAGATTATCGACTACTTCTATATTTCAACCAAGGACAAAAAATTGATTCAGGAAAACGACTTTGATAGCGTTCTACAGAAGTATATCAATGCAGAAATCGAAGTGGATTAGATAAAGTGATGCGGGTATAAAACAATGCAGAAAAAAGATCTTCATTAACAGTTCAATGAGAAAAGGAATGAAAACTATCAACGTGGGAATTTGTGGGTTGGGCACTGTTGGGGCCGGTACAGCACAACTTCTGGAAAAAAATGCCTCCATCATTCAAAAACGAACAGGATTTCCAGTTAAGGTCACCAGGGCAGCGACCATCGATCCTTATGAACACCTTGATATCGATTTTTCAGGAATCACGGTAACGAATTCTGTGGATGACATTTTGAATGATACGGAAATCGATGTGGTTGTCGAGTTGATTGGCGGTGATGGTCTGGCAAAGAAAATTATCCTGGAAGCGCTCGACAAAGGCAAAAGTGTTGTTACGGCCAATAAAGCGTTATTGGCAAAGCATTCTGAAGAAGTGTTTACAGCCGCCTACAATTCCCCCGGTTTTTTAGGATACGAAGCAAGTGTTGGGGGAGGAATTCCTATTATTAGAAGTGTAAAGGAGGGATTTTCCGGGGACGAAATAGAATCATTCTCGGGTATCATCAATGGAACTGCCAATTTTATCCTTTCTTCCATGAGCAATGAGAACAAAGACTTTGCTACTGCCCTGAAAGAAGCACAGGAAAAAGGATATGCAGAAGCAGATCCAACCTTTGATATAGAGGGCATCGACACAGCCCACAAGGTTATTATTCTTATGGAGTTGGCTTTTAACGCTTTGTTTGAATTTGACCAGTTGCATGTGGAGGGTATCAGTGAGATTGAAAGTTGCGATATCGAGCTGGCAGAATCCATGGGGTATGCAATCAAGTTGCTGGGAATGGCAAGGAACTCACAAAAGGGATTTGAAGGAAAAGTCCATCCCGCCCTGGTAAAGTCCGACAGCATGCTGGCCAATGTTCAGGGAGCATTTAATGCCATTTCTGTGTACGGAAATTTTGTCGGGCATACGATGAGTTACGGTGCGGGTGCCGGATCTCATCCTACCGCTTCTGCCGTAGTGGGAGACATCATAGATATAGGAAGAAGACTATCCACCCTGGGAGGAGAACAGGTGCCGGCCTTGTCTGTGCCATTGGACCAATTATCCAAGCAGAGCATTTTGCCAATCGATGAAACCGAGTCGGAATACTTTGTTCGTTTTAAACTGGCTAGTGAGAATGACGTACAAGCCATTAAGGACTGCTTTCAAATAGCCGGTATTGCCATTAAACAAATATCAGAATTGAAGCCATCCACCGAAGGATCGTTGACTCCTTTTGCCATATTGACCGAAACGGTAGTGGAACGCCGTATTCAAGCACTGGTCAAAGATGTAAATAACTTGCCATTTATCAATCATCCGAGTAAAATTATAAGAGTAGATTCGTAACTGTCTCATCTTCGACAAGAGGATGAGCAGAGGAGCAGACCTAACAAGGTAGGTACCCCTATGAAAGTCCTCGTTGTAGATGACAGCAAAATGCTGCGCAAAATCCTTAGTAGTGAGCTGGAAGAAGCCGGATATGAAGTGTATGAGGCTGAAGATGGCGTTGACGCGCTGGAAAAGGCTTCTTCTGTCCGTCCTCATCTAATCACTATGGATGTGGATATGCCCAGAATGGACGGTTACGAAACAGTCTATAAAATCAGAACAGAACTGAAACTGATGACCCCGGAAGGGGACAAGGAAGTTCCGATCATATTCGTAACGTCAAACGATACCATGGAAGGTCGCAAAAGAGGCTTTCAAGTTGGAGCTGCAGATTTTATCATCAAGCCTTTTTTAAAGGGTGAAGTTGCCAATGCCGTCAGCAATCTTCTCTACCCCGATTCCGCCTTGCGGGGTATGACAGCCCTTATAGTCGAAGACAGTGAACTCACCCGCTGTATCCTCGATAATATTTTGGAAAGTGAAGGTGTTCACACCTTGCAAGCAGCCAACGGTTTGGAGGCTCTGGAAGTTCTGAAAAAACACGAAGATGATATCGATCTGGTCATGACCGATTTCATGATGCCGGAAATGAATGGGGACGAGCTTTGCCGGATAATTCGTTTTGAAATGGGCAACAAAGCGTTGCCTGTTATTTTTCTCAGCGCTATGTCGGAAACCGCTTCCGTACTGAAAATGTTCAAGGCCGGGGCCTCGGACTATATTGTGAAACCTTTTGCCAAGGAAGAATTGTTGGCCAGGGCCAAGGTTCATCTTGAAGGCAGGCAGCTGAATAAAAAGTTGCTGGACCAGGTTATTGAGCTGAAACGATTGAATAAACTCAAAGATGATATTCTTTCCGTAACCTCTCACGATCTCAGGTCCCCCCTTGCCGGAATTCTGGGCTTTACCGATCTGTTAATGGAGGACAAAAGGACTCTGGATGTTCATCAGGAATATCTAACCCATATCAAAGACTCTGGTGAGTTCCTTCTGACGTTGATTGCCGATATTCTTGAACTCGGAAGAGCCCAATCGGAAAACAATGAGTTGGTTTTAAAAACAATTCCCATCAATGAGTTGGTTGAATCTTCTGTTAACACGGTCCGCCACATGGCAATTCCCAAACAGATCGACATAAAAATTGAAAACAACAACGAGGATGAACCTTATATTTTAGGAGATAAAAACGCGTTGATCAGGATTTTCAATAATCTTCTTTCAAACGCCATAAAATTTACGCCAAAAGAGGGTAAAGTCAGCATGGTTCTGGAAGAGGAAGATAAAGAAAATCTAAAGATTTCAATTATTGATACCGGGATTGGCATTCCAAAAGATGTCATGCCCGTGCTTTTTGAGAAATTTTCTAAAGCTTCAAGAGCAGGCACTGCAGGAGAGCGAAGTACCGGATTGGGACTTTCCATCACTAAAGAGTTAATTGAACAACACAATGGCTCGATCTCTGTTTCCAGTGAAGAAGGAAGAGGATCCTGTTTCACCATCTCATTGCCTTTGATACAAAAGGAAGAATCATCACCGGCGATGGAACATTATGATGCACCCATTGATCCGGTCAAGGCTCCGATTAAAAGCATTAGAATTATGGTGGTGGACGATAATACAACCACTGCCAAACTGGCTAAAACCGCCTTAACCAAGAGGGGGTATGAGATAGACATCCTGGAGAATGGGAAACAAGCTTTGGATGCCTATATTTTATCACTTCAGGAAGAATCGCAAAAATTTCATATCATCTTCATGGACCTAAGAATGCCCGTAATGGATGGCTTTGAAGCAACAACGGAAATAAGAAAATTTGAAAAAAAACATAAACTCGAGCCAATCCCTATTGTTGCAATGACGGCAGGTACAGAAGATTTATGGAAGGAGAAATGTACAAAAGCCGGTCTGAACGGTGTTCTACTCAAACCTATGAATCTCAAGAATATTGAAGAAATGATTGGCAGACTGATACACATTGACAAAGACTAAACTTTCCATAAAAAATATCAAATTAGGCAGTGGAGTTTTGTAAGGTGAAAAATCCAGTTTGTAAGCCACTGCTCCCTCAAGAATGTCTGTTTTAAGTCCTTCATATTGTGACTCAATTAACGTTTAACGATAACCAGAAACGGTAACTGATTTGGCGAATTCAAACAGTAAAGGCGGAAAGACCACTTCCAAAAAGAAGCAAAACCAAGTGGTGGTTCCCGCCGAAAATGAAACCCCTGAAAGTGGCGATGCTGCCTTGAAATCAGATCTTTTAGATGATTTTTTGTTTAACGCGGCAAATTACATTTATGTCAGAAGAATGCTGTTCATCAGCCTGGCAGTAGCAATTGTGGTGATTATTGTGTCTACTTGGGGAACATTTGAGTACCTTGCCTACCGGGATAACTCAAGGAACGAGGAATTGTTCAAGATCGAGCAGATAGTGTATGATAATGAAATTACCGAAGAACAAAGACATGCTAAAGCAAAACCCTTGCTGGACAGTTTCTTGCAGAACCATTCGGGCACCGATCAATATACAATAGCCTTGTTTTACAGGGCAGCTCTGAACTCTGGTCAGAAAGCCTATGAGGAAGCTGAGGCAGACTTGAATTCACTATTATCCATACTCAAACCGGAATCGGACCTGTACTTCCTGGCCAGCTTATATCTTTCAAATGTTTATCGAGACCAAGGAAAGACCGATGAAGCATTTGAGCTTCTGCAAACGGCAAAATCGGAAGCGATTAACGATATTATTTTAATGGAGCAAGCTGAAATTTATATGAATTCGGATCAGCAGGAAAAAGCAAAGGAACTGCTCCAAATTTTGTTGCAAGATTATCCCAAGAGTTTTTACGCAAACAAAGCCAGACAACTGCTTGAGATTTTGTAAAGCAAGTTTGAAGAAATGGATTGTATAAAACCCGGGATGTTCTATCTAGGAATCAATTTAGAGGAAATATGGTTGAATATTTGGAATTTATTGAGGAATACAAAGGTCAAAATACTTTGAATTTATTTGACAAAGTCAAAGTGATTGCCTCAAGAACCAGGGATCTGTACGAGGGGAAAACCAGCAAAGCTTCATCTGATGCCGGACTGGAAAGCAGGAAACCCAGTACGGTTGCTCACTACGAAATCATCAAGGGCTACATCGAACCCAATATCCACGAAAAAGAAGAAAAGGTGGATGAATATCTCGAAGATATGGAGATCGAATAGTCCGTTTACAATCCACAGGGTCAAGTTACTTCCTCACTTGACCCTCCCAACCGTCTTCCCACAAAACACACTCCTGTAACCTGCAATAAAGGTTCTCATGGAACTTCTCAGCTATCCTCTTAGTTATAATCGAGTTAAGACAAGGGAAGTGAGGATCGGTGGTCTGTCCATCGGTGGAGACCATCCTATCTACGTTCAATCGATGTTAACTTCCTCTACCCAAGACGTACCGGCTTGTTTAGAGGAAATTAAATCACTTTTGCAGGTGGGTTGTCGATTAATTCGCTTAACCGTTCCTTCTAAAAAAGACCTGGATGCAGTACCTGAACTAAGAAGGGTTTTGAAGGAAGAAGGGTTGGATGTGCTGCTGGTGGCTGATATACACTTCTCGCCCACACTCGCTGTCGAGGCATGTGAATTGTTTGAAAAAGTAAGGATCAACCCCGGTAATTTTTCCGACAGACCAAAGAATTCCACTGGCGCAATTGATAAGCAGGAATTTGAAGAAGGATACGCTCGTCTGAAAGAGGCCATTCGCCCCCTTGCGGAAGCGCTGAAAAAGTACGGACGTGCCTTGCGTATCGGTGTTAACCAGGGGTCTTTATCGACCAGGATGATGGAAAGATACGGTGACTCACCGATTGGTATGGTCCAATCAGCATTGGAAATGGCTGAATTGTTTGAAGAACAAGGATTTGATCAACTGGTTGTTTCGTTAAAATCCTCCAATCCCATTGTGGTGCAAAAGGCGTATCGATTACTCGTTGACTCTCAAAGAGACAGGGAAGTGATACCCATGCACCTGGGCGTGACTGAAGCGGGAGATGGCATTATGGGGCGGATCAAAAGTCTGGCAGGAATAGGTCCGCTATTGATGGACGGTATTGGCGATACTATACGTGTGTCACTGACCGAAGAAAGCGCTAACGAGATCCTTTTTGCCAATCGGCTATTACCCTTTATTTTGCAGAGAAATAAACAGGCCGAATCTGATCAGGAAATCTGGCAGAGGCCAATCACCCATCAAAGGATTCAAAGCAAAACTGCTGAAACAGGAAAGCTCCAGTTGGGAGGAGGCAGCCCGTTTAAAATTGGAGAACCTGATAATTTTAATATTCCGCAAGCGGATATTCAGCTGGAATCGGATTTTAAATACCAGGAAAGTGAGCAAGGAAAAGAGGTAAGGATGGATTCGCTAAAATTATTGAAAGTGAATTCTCTTAAAACTCTGAATTCAGCTTCTTTGGATTCACAATACTCGGCTTTGATATTAACCTCCAAAAATCCTACCTATCTGTTAAGAAAGTATCATAAAAATGCCAATGGCAAGCCGAGCAAACCGGTCGGATACCAGGTTCCATCAAAACCGGATTATAATCTTTTAACGCAGCTGGCTGCGGCACTCTCCGAAGGTCTTCTGGATTTTTTGCTGCTTCCACAAGAGATTGAATCTGATGATCTGTTAAGTGTGTTGTATCTACTGCAGGCGACACGAATGAAAATTCTTGTTGCAGACTATATTGCCTGCCCTTCCTGTGGCCGTACCCTTTTTGATATCCAGTCAACCACAGCTCGGATTAAAGAGAAAACGTCCCATCTCAAGGGAATAAAAATTGGCATTATGGGATGTATTGTCAATGGGCCAGGCGAAATGGCTGACGCAGATTTTGGATATGTGGGAAGCGGAACTGGAAAGATCGATCTATATTTCGGGCAAGAACGTGTGCGCAGGGGCATAAAGGAAATTGAAGCAGTAGACAAGTTGATAGAATTGATCAAAGAAAAAGGATTCTGGAGGGACAGATAAGTATTTATCAGGTTGGTTTTGGATCTTCCAATCAGGCATTGTTAACCTGATTGAAAGATCATGGTCTTGGTGATTAGCGCAGGTATTCTTTTAGAATCTCTTTCAAAGTACGAATAGTCAGCAGCGCATCTGCTCCACTCACTGTGTCGAGAGGAGCAAACTCTCCGGTCACTTTATTCTTTACACTCATTAACCCTCGGTTAACCACGGTTCTTGTTGCGTTGTAATACCATACATGTTTATTTACATCGGGAAATGGAGAGGTTTGTCCGATGTATTTTGTGGAGATGGATCTATCCCGGGTAATCCTCACCAAGAGGTCTTGAATGAGCTGGGCAAATTCTGCTCTTTTAAACTCCTGATCTGGATGAAATTTATGTGCCGGGTCTGGTCCCAGTCCTTTAACACCCAATTTCATCACTTCTTTGATGGACCGTTCCAAAGGGTGTCCTGAAATATCAACGGCATCGGGATACTTCTGCAGGGGATCAAGCTTCATCTTCTGCTGGGATTTTGGGGTTTTAAAACCGCTTTTAGAGGATTTACCTGTCTGTTTGTACAACCTGTCCAGTCTCAGTTCTGCAATAAACAGTGCGGCAACATCTGCCCGTGTAATTTTGTCCACATTCGCAATTTTGGCTCCAAACTTACTTCCCGGCATGGCCCTGCGAACTTCCTGAATTCTTTTTAGCTCACGATTAGCTTCCGCTTCGTAACGCTTTCCAATTGAAAGAACTTTTTCAAAACGTGCTGAAGCTTTGCTGTAGTTTAATTGTTCCGCCTCTGCCAAGCCCATAAAATAGTATGCGGCCGGGTCATTTCGATTTAGTTTTGTGGCATCCTTAAAGTGGTCACCCGCTTTCTCGTACCAATCTTTGGGAAGTTTCAGTGCCAGATATACCTGAATTGCAAAGCTGTGAGCTCGCGCTCGATCAACCTTATTTTTTGCAGATTTTAAGGCCTGTTTGATCTGATCTTCCGATTCGGATAAAACTGACTTTCTGGTAGACCGGGATACGCCAGCTCTTGATGCTTCGTGCGCAGAAGCCGCTGCTAATCCGCTTAATGCTTCCGAGCTGTTTGAATCAAGGCTAAGCGCCTTACGATAGGACGATCGCGCATCTTCATAACGCTTCGAGAGCAAGGCATCATCACCCCGTTGGACATGGAATCCGGGAGTATCCATAGCACCGGTAGCGGTTCTGGTTTTTGAAGCGGGCTGCGCACATCCCGTTATGACTAAAGAGACAATGCCAAGAAAAATCGTGGCAAATCTTAACTTGGAAAACTGAATTTGATCCATTGGTCTACTCCGTTGTTTTTATAGATTGCAGGCAAGTATATTAACTTTGTAAGACATTATCATCTTACATACATGGAAAATGCAATTTCAAGAAAGCAAATGATTCGACTAATTTTTCAAGAATACGTTAAATGTTGATAAATTAGCCGATAATTACGACTACACGAGCTTCCCGCAGGAAAGACTGGGTTGCATCCAATTGATTCAGGAGTTTGGCGTCTTGCTCTGAAACAACCAAATCGGATGTTTTATCACTGCTCAATTTAGCCTTGATCAACAAGGGATTTCCTTGAACTCGTTCGTTGCCTTTGGCTTCATCTAATTCCTTTACATAGCCAACCACCCCGTGTTGAAGAGCAAATTCTCTTTCCACGGCGATGGAACCGTAAACTTCCTTCCCATCAGGGCCATATATTTTTGGTGACATGGCAGGCACTACACCGGTTCCTCTGGCATCAATAATAACACCCGTATAGACCGTATTGGCATCACCGCCATATTCCGGGCCAGTGTCTTTTTTTGCTTCTTCTTGCGAAGGTTCCGGGCTAGGGCGCTTGAACATATCTCCGCTTTTAAAGGCAAATTTCTGATTATTGACGAGAATGGAAATAATATCCCTCATGAACATTTTCATGGTCACCCAGACAGAACCGTCATTCATGGTTTGTGGTCTGCCGGCTTCCTGGACCTGTCGGATTTTTCCACTGATCTGGGTATTAATGGTATCATCTTCCAACATTCCGGCTTTTACTGTGCGTGTAGAGGTGATATTGATTCCTTGAACCATTTGCAGGAGATTACGCATAGCTACTGTTTTCGCTGCTTGATAGGCAGAATAGGTCTTTTGTGCCTGGGTTTCGAATTTTGGATTTGGTACTCCCATTCCTGTGGCGTAAATTATGCCGTTATCCCAATCGATACAACCGTTGCTTTCCATAATGGTGCAGTCATCTTTGACTTTATCCGGCAGGCAGCTATTTCCCACACACGCTTGTTGCCCGAATACAGGGGTGGCAGTAATGAAACAAACGATTAATAACGGAAGAATCAGTTTCATTTTAAACCTCTTCGATAATTAAAAAAGAAAAGCGGATTCAATACAATTTCCGCTTGGTTTAGGGATACTCAAAAGACTGGTGTAGTGCTATGTTAACTGCAGAGTGAGTCTAATTTCGAATAAAGAAATTTCATTCAATAATAATGCAATTTGAATAAAAAGTCGCAAAATAAATATATTTGGTGTCTTTTTGTCGATGAATAGACTGAAGGAACTGATCTTGCTTTTTTAACTGGCAAGTCAAATTGTGTGTTGACTAATGAACAAAACTTGTAGATTGATGGCGCACAGGTTGGAATTACACGGGATCTGCTCTTGGAAAGATAGGCATTAAAATTGACCAAATCCCTCCTTAACAATATGATTTTACAGGTAAAGTATGGCCATAGATAACGACGAACTTGATGAAGATTTATTCGGCGGCAGCGGCGGTAAAAAAGACAATCGTAAAGGTGGAGTAGGAGAAGAAGAGGAAGAAATTCCCCATGGTGAAGTCGATTATCTGCATGATGTCCCTCTCAGCATGCAAGCCCAGATTGGCTCAGTACAGAAATCGATGAGAGAAGTGCTGCTTTTAAAGGCCGGTTCTGTCATTGAATTCGACAAGGTTGTTGGTGAACCAATGGACGTGCTGATTGGAGGGAGACTGATGTGTCGTGGTGAGATTGTGGTAGTAAATGAAAGATACGGAATCAGGATCAGTGAAGTTATTCGAGCGGAAGACAGTCAGAAAGAAATGGACAATCTCTAATTTTTAAATCATTCATACAAACCATCATGAATAAAAAGAATCGTCTGGTCTGGATGGATCTGGAAATGACAGGGCTTGATTCATCAATCGATAAAATTCTTGAAATAGCCACGGTAATCACCGATACCAATCTGAATATCGTTGAATACGGTCCTGAATTAGTCATTCATCAACCGGATGAAGTACTTGCCAATATGAACGACTGGTGTAAGGAACATCACGGCAAATCGGGACTGACAGAAAAAGTGCGAGCTGCAGGAGTTACAGAAAAAGAAGCTGAGTTTGTAACTCTCTCCTTTCTCAAGGAATACGTGGAAGAGTGTGAGGCACCCTTGTGTGGGAATAGTATTCATCAGGATAGAAATTTTTTGGCGAAACATATGCCTGATTTACACGCCTACCTCCACTACCGAAATATTGATGTAAGCAGTTTGAAAGAGCTGACTTTTCGCTGGTTTCCGGGGCTACCCAAATTCAAAAAAGCAAACAAACATACGGCCCTGGAAGATGTCATTGAATCGATTGAAGAGTTGAAATACTACAGGGAAATGGTCTTTAAAGATCAATAGTTCGGGGTCCAAGTCTTATTATCTTACCTTAAAAAACACTGTGGATCCGTCTTCAACTTGCAACTGCAATTCATACTTTGCAGCTATCCAACGAAGGGTCTCCTCCGAATAAAAACATACATGTGTGAAATCCCTTTTGTAGTGCCACGAGGAAAAATTGATGTTTTCATAGAACATGGATGTTTTCACTCCTAGCCACCCTCCCTTTTTGACGAGTCCAATCATCGTTTTCCAGTCTTGAGCAGGTTGATGAAAGTGTTCCGCAGTCTCAACACAGGTAAGATAGTTGTATGTATTGGATAACACCTTTGTGTTATTGGCAAAAAAAGGATCGTAGATGGAGATTTTATACCCTTCTTTTTCAAGCAGATTTGCTAACACCGGTGTGGGGCCCGAACCATAGTCCAATCCACTGCAATTCTTGGTTATTCTCTTGGTTAACGGATGAATGAAAGTATACATAAATTCAACATAACCCCCATCTTCCGAATCATTTTTATGCTGCTGGTATCGCTCTTTTTCCTGATCAGGGGCAGGTAGATACTTGGAATCCACGAAAATAAGTCGGCAACGTGAACATCGGTAATAGGTACGAAGCGGGTCAAGGTGAAACATAGCAGACTCAGAATGCAGGCAAAGAGGACAATTCATTGAACAAATTCCAGACAGACTTCAAACCATTCAGCTTTACTAAAAGCTGGATGTTGTTTTTTCAGGTCGTTTATCTAATTCCACGACGAAATTCTATTGAAGCAGACGATAAATTACTGGACAATAGAAATTTAATTACTCAAGTTTCGCACCCTTGTTTTATTCTATCAGTGGCTCTGCAGTTCACTGAGGAAGATGACTTTTACATAAAAGCTATTAGCTACTGGCAGTTAGCTTTTAGCTTTAAACTGAGCACCATCGATCCGTTTACATGAATA